>NZ_JBDLZZ010000002.1:359387-396645 GCF_040049115.1 Flavobacterium aestuarii | reverse complement strand
ATAAAAGCGTTTAGAAGCCAGTTCAGAGGAGTAAGAAAAGTAGATTTTTTCCTCTTCAGATTATCAAATCTTTTTGCCTAATCCCCAACTTTTGCACCTGATCCATTTTTTCCTCTTCAGATTATCAAATCTTTTTGCTTAATCCCCAACTTTTGCACCTGATCCCAAACTTCCACAAATTTTTACAAACCATCCATAACAAAAAAACCATTTAACACAATGTGTTAAATGGTTTTTATTAAGAGCCGATAGAGGGACTCGAACCCACGACCTGCTGATTACAAATCAGCTGCTCTAGCCAGCTGAGCTACATCGGCCTATTCAATATGTTTTTTTTGTAATGCTAAAATTTAAATAAAAAACCATCTAAATAAATAAAAATAGATGGTTTTTTGAGCCGATAGAGGGACTCGAACCCACGACCTGCTGATTACAAATCAGCTGCTCTAGCCAGCTGAGCTACATCGGCCTCATTACGGGTGCAAAGATAAGCGTGAATTTCGTTTTTCCAAAATAAATTCAAACTTTTTTGCCCTTTTTTTTACTGCAATTCGTTGATCTTAGCAATCAATTGATTAGCAGTTTGTTCCAATTCTACATTTATCTGTTTGAAATGTGCTTTCTTGTTTTCAACGTTTTTTGCGTTTACTTTTGCGATTAAACTATCAAATGCAGTAATCGCTTCATCAATTAATGCATTCGTTTCATCTGTTGGTTTTCCTGTTGTAGAAATTTCGAACAAGTAAACTGCCTCAATAATATCACCTAAAACGTAGTTGATGTCTTTCTTTAAATTCTTAACGTTTGCCATTTTATTTTTTATTTAATTTGCGTCTGCAAAAGTACACATAATCTTCTTATTCCCAACTATGAAATCGCCATAAAAACAATCTGCTACCAACAAAGCACATAAATAAGGAGCGATATCATAAATGAATCTATAAAAAAGAATTTTACATCTATGAAATGTAAATTTCTAAAATTGAAGCTTTTCCCTTCAGATTATAATCTTTCATTGCTGCTGGAATAAGAATTGTATCTCCTTTTTTATATTCATATGCAACTCCGTTGTAATCTATTTCAAACGAACCTTCTGCACACATATATACGACAAAAGAAGCCCCAGAATTAACTACATTTTTTTCATTTTCAAGCGGAATAAAATTAGTTGTAAAGTAAGGGCAATCAACTACTGTATTCGATTTATTTACTTCTTTGGCATATTCTTTATAAGTATCGACTTTTTTATAATTAATAGCATCCAAAGCCAAATCAACGTGAAGTTCTCGGGTATTTCCCTGAGCATCTTTCCTGTCAAAATCATATAAACGATAAGTGATATCCGAGGTCTGCTGTATTTCGGCTATGACCAGCCCAGCTCCAATAGCGTGAACCGTCCCTGTTTCTAAGAAAAAGACATCTCCTGGTTTTGCTTTTACGGTATCTAATATATCAATCAGTGTTTTATCATTGAGATGATCCATATATTCCTTTGCGCTGGAATCATTCTTAAATCCAACAATAATTCTGGCATCGGTATCAGCCTGCATAACATACCACATCTCTGTTTTCCCGAAAGAATTGTGGCGTTTTTTAGCTAATTCGTCATTAGGATGCACCTGAATAGAAAGATCTTCGCGAGCATCAAGATATTTGAACAGCAATGGAAATTGTTTTCCAAATCTTTGATGAACTGCTGTTCCCAGAATTTCATCTGGGTATTCATTGATTAAATCGATCAATGATTTCCCTTTATATTCTCCGTTTGCCACAACACTTACATCTCCTTCTACCGTAGATAACTCCCAGCTTTCTCCAGTAATACTGGATATAATTGGTTTATTCAGAATGGTTTTTAACTTTTCGCCTCCCCAGATTCTTTCCTTGAGAATGGCATCAAACTGTAATGGATATATTTTTGAATTCATATTTTTTTATTTACAAATTTCTGAATTTTTACAACCAAACAATACTACTATTTTGTCATTTTATGATAGTAATCCTTTAATTGCTTCAAGCGCCTTTGGAATATGATTTTTTGCTTTCATACTGTCAAAAACCATAATTATTGTACCAGTTTTATCAGCCACATAAGTAACCCTGCCTGGCATTAATCCAAACAGATTAGAAGGTACTCCAAAAAGGGTTCTGATTTTCTTATCCGAATCAGACAAAAGAATAAAGGGTAACTTATATTGTTGTGAAAACTTTTGATGTGAAATGACGCTATCACTGCTAATTCCTATCACTTCAGCTCCAAGATCTTTAAAATCCTCGTACTGATCTCTAAAACTACAGGCTTGAGCAGTACATCCTGGAGTATTATCTTTTGGATAAAAATAAATAACCAATGCTTTTTTCCCAATCACCTCGTTACTGTCAAAGTCATTTCCATTAGTATCCTTTGCAGTAAAAACTGGAATTTTATCCCCTGCTTTTAATTCCATTTATTCTCCTTTATAAGTTACAAAATTACGGGGAGTTTCATAAAGCACCACTTCCAAATCAAGTTCTGGCTTTACTTTTTTCCGGATTTTATTCCAAATCACCACTACAATATTTTCTGCTGTGGGATTCATATCCTGAAATTCCGGTACATCCAGATTCAGATTTTTATGATCGAATTGATCTTCAACTTCAGCTTTGATAATATCTGTCAGGAATTTCACATCCATGACATAACCAGTTTCTTTATCAATTTCACCAGTGACACTCACTATTAATTCATAATTATGACCATGAAAATTGACATTATTACATTTGCCAAAAACAGCATCATTCTGTTCAAAAGTCCAATCCTTCCGATACAAACGATGAGCTGCATTAAAATGGGCTTTCCTAGATATAGTAACTCTCATACGGGCTTTAAGAATTTAAATTTGGCAATTGCAGGATTAATTTCTTTGTTCTAATGCATGCTCTTCCAAAAAATGATAAAATTCATCGAAAATAATTTTAAACCAAACAGTATAATCTTTTGGATTCTCCATCATATCATTTTGAATGTCATCAATTTTCATCCATTTCCAAGCCTCGACTTCATCCTTATTAATTTCTGGCTCTCCATTATAATAACCAATCATCACATGATCGAGCTCATGTTCAGTCAATCCATTATCAAAAGGGGCTTTGTAAATAAAATGAAAAAGTTCCTTCAGTTCGGTGTTAAAACCCATTTCCTCATACAACCTGCGATTACCAGCCTGAATATTGGTTTCTCCTTCCCGCTGATGGCTGCAGCAGGTATTGGTCCACAATAATGGAGAATGATATTTTTGATGTGCTCTTTGCTGCAGCATAATTTCGCTTTTATCATTTAACACAAATACAGAAAAAGCACGATGCAAAATGGCTTTTTCATGTGCTTCCAGCTTTGGCATTAAGCCAATCTGCTCATCTAATTCATTTACTAATATTACTTTTTCTTCTTCCATATTATGCATTGATAGAGCAAAAGTACAAAAAAGATACCTTTTTAATTTGGTAAAGATGCATTTGCTTTTCTGCTGAAATCATTTCAATAAAATCCCTTTTAATCCTGCTCGTAGAATTTCCAAATTACTTTTTTTGCATATAATAAACTCATAAAGTTTTCAAAATGACATAATCATTGCTCTAAACTTCTATTAAATTTGATATATAAAACCTGTGTATATGAAAGCAACGTCTTTTTTTTTCATTTTATTACTACTCCCTTTATTTGTTTTTCAAGCTTGCGGGCAGAATAAAGAAGCCAAAAATAATGAAACCATTTTGGCTGATGCTTCAAGTAAATCTAAAAACCCTTATTATTCACACACAGACACTACGAAACTGAATCTTACCGATGCTGAATGGAAAAAAATCCTGCCGGAAGACGTGTATTTAGTTTCGCGAAAAGCCGATACCGAAAGGCCTTTTACAGGCAAATATTGGAATACCGATGTAAAAGGAACTTATTACTGCGCAGCCTGCGGGAATCTGCTTTTCCGTTCGGGAGCCAAATTTGCCAGCAGCTGTGGATGGCCAAGTTTCTTTGAACAGGAAAATAAAAAAAGTATAGTATTCAAGGAAGATAATTCTATTGGTATGGAAAGAATTGAAGCGCTTTGTGGCAGATGTGGCGGACATCTAGGGCACTTATTCGATGATGGCCCGGCTCCAACCGGCAAAAGATACTGCATGAATTCCATTGCACTTGATTTTGAACCAGATGCTAAATAAAAATTAAAACCCGATCATGATGAAAACGAAAACATTAATTTTGCTCTGTTTACTATTTAGCGGAATATCATTTTCCCAAAACAATACTAAAACTAAAAAAATGACACAATCTAATTTTGAAACTATAACTCTTGGCGGTGGCTGTTACTGGTGTGTAGAAGCTGTTTATGAAAATCTGAAAGGTGTAAAATCAGTTGTTTCAGGGTTTTCGGGCGGAAAAATTGTTAACCCAAGTTATGAAGAAGTCTGTTCCGGTACCACAGGTCATGCTGAAGTGGTACAAATTACTTTTGACAAAAATGTAACCAGTCTTGATGAGATTTTTAAAGTGTTTTTTACCGTTCATGATCCAACAACCCTTAACAGACAAGGAGCTGATAAAGGAACGCAATACAGATCTGTTATTTTTTATAATGATGAAGAACAAAAAAAAGAAGCACAATCCATTATTGCTGAGCTAAACAAAGCAAAGGTTTACCAAAATCCAATTGTTACTACGATAGAACCTTTTACTAAATTTTACAAAGCCGAAGATTATCATCAGAATTATTATGCCAATAACAAGAATCAGCCATACTGTCAAATGGTTATTCAGCCAAAAATTGAAAAATTTGAAAAAGTCTTTAAAGACAAGCTGAAAACTAAAAAGTAATTTTTCAAATCTCACAAGCCGAAATCCATTTCGGCTTTATTATTTATCAAAACATCAAATTCATTTTCAAATGATTACACAAAAGTCTTGGACTGCATCAGAAAGTTTACCCGAAGATTTAATTTTAGTCAAAGAAAGACTTTTTGATAATTATGATTTCAAAACCACGCAGCCCATTCTCGAAGCAGAAAGTACTGAATATGGAGCCTGCCGTTTTGTTCTAAATAATTTAAATATTGTTTTCCGAACTGCAAAAATCACTCCTGCTAAAACCGGGCAGTTTGTGACATTCTGGAAAAGAATAAATCAAGGTTCAATTCAGCCTTTTGACGCTGCCGATCCAATTGATTTATTTGCTGTCAGCACTAGAAAAGACAATCACTTCGGGCTGTTTATTTTCCCTAAATCAGTTTTCATAACCAAGGAAATTGTTTCGGACAAAAAAGAGGGAAAACGTGCCATTCGTGTTTATCCGCCTTGGGATATTACAACCAGTAAACAAGCCCAAAAAACACAGAAATGGCAATTGGATTATTTCTTAGAATTACCAGATTCTCAAACGATAGATGTAAACCGAATCAAATCATTATTTTTCATAAAACACTAAAAAACAGCTTTTAACAAAACAAAATATTCTTTTCCTATCTTTATAAAGTCATTAATCTAAAAAAATATGAATAAAAGCAAATACAGATACCAAAGCTTTTTCTTCTTATTTCTATTTATTCTAAGCCTAAATCTAACTTCGGCTCAAGAAAAAAAAGTTGCCCCCACTTCACAGGAACTGTACAACGAAATTGCTTCAATGGATACACAGCTTTTTGATGCATTCAATGCCAAAGACATGGCTAAATTCAAACCTTTGTTTACCGAAAATCTGGAATGGTATCAAGACAATGGAGGCTTAATCTCTTATGAAACTGTTTTTTCAAATTTTGAAAAAATGTTTAAAAATGAAAACAAACTCACCCGGAATTTAGTCAAAGGCAGTCTCGAAGTACATCCCATAAAGGATTTTGGAGCCATTGAAACTGCCACGCATCAATTTCGCCACATTGAAAATGGAAAAGAAGAAATAGGCACTTTTAAATTTCTTGCTATTTGGAAAAAAGTAGGCAGCCAATGGAAAATTTCAAGAATGGTAAGTTATGACCATTGACCCCATTCTTTGTATTATATAAAAATTATTTTTGCAAAACCTCAGCAATTTTCAAAGCACATTTTTCACCGTCAATCGCGGCAGAAATAATACCTCCTGCATAACCAGCTCCTTCACCGCACGGATAGAGACCTTTTATCTGCAGATGTTCGTATGTATAAGCATCTCTGGGAATTCGCACAGGTGAAGAAGTTCTAGATTCGGGAGCATGCAAAATCGCTTCATTGGTCAAATACCCTTTCATTGATTTTCCAAATTCTGAAAATCCCTGTCTTAATATTTGTGAAAGGAATCCAGGAAAAACCTGTCCCATTTCTACCGAAATGGTTCCCGGAACATAAGAAGTTTTAGGAATGTCTGCAGAAACTTTATTTTGGGTGAAATCGACCATTCGCTGGGCTGGAACTTTTTGGGTTTCCCCTGCCAGATGCCACGCTTTCTGTTCGATACTTTTTTGAAATTCCATTCCTGCCAAAGCTCCGAATTTTGCAAAAGGTTTAAAATCTTCCAGTTTCAATTCGACTACAATTCCAGAATTGGCCGTTGACTGATCTCTCTTGGACGGCGACCAGCCATTAGTTACTACTTCACCCGGACTTGTAGCGCAAGGTGCAATCACACCGCCAGGACACATGCAAAATGAATACATACCGCGCCCGTTTACCTGTTTCACTATAGAGTATGGCGCAGGAGGCAAATGTTCACCGCGATAATCACAGCTGTACTGAATACTGTCAATCAATGACTGCGGATGCTCGGCTCGTACGCCCAAGGCAAAAGGTTTAGCCTCAATAAGGACTTTCTTTTTATCTAATAATTCAAAAATATCGCGAGCAGAATGTCCAGTAGCCAGAATCAATTTATTAGCTAAAATTGTATCGCCACTTTGAGTTACAATTCCCTGTACTTCATTATTTTTTATCAAAATATCAGTCAAACGGGTTTCGAATAAAACCTGTCCGCCGCATTCGATTATTTTTTCACGGATATCCTGTATAATCTGGGGTAATTTATTGGTTCCAATGTGCGGATGAGCATCTACCAATATATCACCCGTGGCACCAAAAGCTACCAGTAATTCCAGTATCCTATTGACATCACCACGCTTTTTGGAACGGGTGTATAATTTCCCATCCGAATAGGTTCCTGCTCCTCCTTCGCCAAAACAATAATTAGAATCTTCGTTTACAATATGATCCCGATTAATCGCTTTCAGATCACGGCGGCGGCCACGAACGTCTTTTCCTCGTTCGATAACAATTGGTTTCAAACCTAACTCTATTAATTGCAAAGCTGCAAAAAGTCCTGCTGGCCCTGCTCCAACTACAATAACCTCCTGTGCATTGGAAACATTTTTATAATCCGGTAATTCTATTTTGTTTTCCTGAAATAATTCCCCTCTAAAATAAATCGAAACTTTCAAATTGATTTTAATCGCTTTCTGACGCGCATCAATGGAGCGTTTTAAAATGGCAATATGCTGTATTTCATTTGTCGGAACTTTAATCTGTTTCGATAAATAATCTTTTAGCAGCAAATCATTTGCAGCTATTTCTGGAGTTACCTGAAGTAAAAGTTCTCTTGGCATTGTATTGTATTTATTCAATTAGCTTTTCTTGCTATGAAAAGAAGATGCAAAAATACTATTTTGGAACTGAAATTAATTATTTAATCTAAAATCGATTTCAAAATGACTTTGTACCTTTGTTGCTTTCAAACTTCACAATAAAAATAATGTCCAGAAAAATAAAACTAATATGGGATTTTCGGGGTCCAGCTTCGGCAAAAACAGCCGAACATCACGAAATTCATCTGAAAGAATATATCGTCATTGAAAAATTACCGATAAACATCACCGGGTTTGAGATTTTAGATGAAATGTATGCGATTGCCTATATAGTTGTTCAGGAAGAAAATATGATTGAAGTAAGAGATGCTCTGAAACCACACCGTGGTGAACTATTCGAATAGACAGAAGAAAAAAAACAGTTTTCAGATTGAATGCATAAAATTCATCATCTGAAATCTGTAAATTTTATTATGATTCAAATTTCTGAACTTACTTCACAAACTCAACAGCTTTCTCTAAAGCCTCAGCAATTCCATCAATATTTTTACCGGGGTAGCAATTGTTTAATATGTATACTCAGTTACATACTCTATTTTTTTTCCATCACTCGTAAATGATGTGTGTTTCGTTGGATAGCCTTTATCATCATAAATATAATCACTTACATAAACTGATGGAGACTGAAATGTGCTATTAACTCTAGTTGTTTTTACAACATTATTATTATTCCATCCAGTTTCGTTTAACAACAAATTTAAACCTAAAATTTTTTTCAGAGGGTTATTTTTATTATCATATTCGTAAGTCCTTGTTTCATTATATTGGGTGGAAATATCTTCTTGTTTTACAAGATTACCATCTTTGTAGCTTAAAGTTCCTTCAGATTGTTTAGTTTCATTTTTTGTATTTGGATCAACATAATAATAAATATATGAAACCTGATTATCCGAAATATACTTATATACTGTTTTATAAACATACTGCCCGTTTGGATATTCAGTAGAAAATTCTTCTTTTAAGGTTCTTATTTTTAGTTTTCCATTTTCGTAAATGTAAGATACCTCAACATCTTTAACTTCTTTCCCACTATTATCTATTTCAAATTTCACCTGCTTAACTATAAAATTTCCATCATAAGTAAAAACAGTTTTTGAATTCTCATCTACCGAAGTTAAAATCTTATTTCCATCATAAGTTATTACATCTTTACTATTATCCGATGGAAAATCAGGAAAAGTCATAGTTATTGTTTTAGGTAACACCAAATTATTGCCTGAATCCGAAGATGAATCATCACCTGAACAAGATGAAATTATAATGAAAATTAAAGCTGAAAGAAGGGGCGAAATTTTTTTCATTTTTTTGTAAGTTTTACATTAATATAATCACAAATATAAAATATTTTAAAAGTACTAACCTAAATAAATTTTACTTTTTTTAACAAAAAAAAACTCAAGAAAGTCACTAAACAACCTTCTTGAGATCTCTATATAAATACTCTATTTGCAAGAAAATCTACTTCACAAACTCAACCGCTTTAGCCAAAGCTTCAGCAATTCCATCAGTATTTTTACCTCCTGCAGTAGCAAAGAAAGGCTGACCACCACCACCACCTTGGATGTATTTGCCTAATTCACGAACCACTTGGCCAGCGTTTAGTTTTTTATCAGCGACCAATTCTTTGGAGATATAACAGGACAGCATTGGTTTTCCACCATCGGCAGTTGCCAATACTAGGAATAAATTAGTCCCTAATGTCCCTAATTCATACGCTAAATCTTTTGCTCCTTCCGGGCTCAGATCAACTTGTTTAGCAAGGAACTGAATTCCGTTAATTTCCTGTAATTCTTTGGATAACTCGCCTTTCATATTTTTGGCTTTATCTTTCAATAAAACTTCCAATTGTTTTTTAAGCGAAGCGTTTTCGTCCTGCATTGCCTGAATTGCTTTTACAGGATCAACAGCATTTTTCAGCACCTCTCTTATTTCGGCAAAAGTTATCAATTGTGATTCGAAGAAATCCTTAGCCGCTTCGCTGGTAATTGCTTCAATACGACGGATTCCTGCTGCTACAGCTCCTTCGGACACAATTTTAAAATGCCAGATATCGCTTGTGTTTTTCACGTGAGTCCCTCCGCACAATTCCACTGAATCACCAAATTTAATCATTCGCACTACATCACCATATTTCTCTCCAAACAAAGCAATTGCACCTTCCTGCAAAGCCTGGTCTTTTGGAATTCCTCTTTTTTCAATCAAAGGCAGATTTTCACGGATTCTTGCATTCACAAAATCCTCTACTTCTTTAAGTTCATCCTCGGTTACTTTAGAAAAGTGTGAAAAGTCAAAACGCAGTGAAGCATTTCGAACCATCGATCCTTTCTGTTCAATGTGAGTTCCCAGTATTTTTCTCAATCCTTGGTGCAGCAAGTGAGTTGCCGAGTGATTTGAAGATGTTTTTGCTCTTTGGATTTCATCTACAACAGCCACAAAACTATCGGTCAGATTATCCGGAAGCGATTGGGTAAGATGTATCGTTTGATTGTTTTCTTTTTTGGTATCGATAATATAAATGATATCTCCGTTTGAAGCTTCCAAATATCCTTTATCCCCTGTTTGTCCTCCGCTTTCTCCATAAAATGGTGTAGCATTAAAAACCAGCTGATAAATTTCACCGTCCTTCACACTGTCTACTCTGCGGTATTTCGTGATTTTTACATTGTGTCTCAATCGGTCGTAACCTACAAATTCCTGAACATCATCTTCGAGCAAAACATTCCAGTCTCCAGCCGTAACTTTCGAAGCGGCACGGGAACGCTCTTTTTGCAATTGCAATTGCTCCTGAAATCCTTTTTCGTCCAGTTCCAATCCTTTTTCAGAAAGGATCAAAGCCGTTAAATCGATTGGAAAACCATACGTATCATACAATTCGAATGCTTTTTTGCCATCTATAACAGTTCCTGAATTGGTACTAATCACCGCATCCAATAATACCAATCCTTGATCTAAAGTACGCAGGAAAGAACTTTCTTCCTCACGAATCACATTGGAACACAATGCTTTTTGTGAACGGATTTCTGGGAATGAACTGCCCATTTGTGCACTCAAAGTGTCAACCAATCTATATATGAATGGCTCTTTTGTATTTAAGAAAGTAAAGCCATAACGGATAGCACGACGCAAAATTCTGCGGATTACATAACCAGCTCCAGTATTCGAAGGCAACTGGCCATCGGCAATAGCAAAAGCAACCGCACGGACGTGATCTGCAATTACACGAATTGCAATATTAATTTTTTCCTCGGCTTCGTCTTTTGCCTTAACTGTATATTTCGTTCCGGTAATCGTTTCGATTTCTCTGATCAGCGGTGTAAAAACGTCAGTATCATAATTTGACTGAACTCCCTGTAAAACCATACAAAGACGCTCAAATCCCATTCCTGTATCTACGTGCTGCGCAGGTAATTTCTCAAGGGAACCATCGGCTTTACGGTTGAATTCCATAAATACGTTGTTCCAAATCTCAACTACATGAGGATGATCAGCATTTACTAAAGATTTACCAGAAACCAAAGCTTTTTCTTCGGCAGAGCGGATATCCACATGAATTTCAGAACAAGGTCCGCATGGTCCCTGATCACCCATTTCCCAGAAATTGTCTTTTTTGTTACCCAGAATGATTCGGTCTTCGTCAATTAATTCTTTCCAGATATCCCAGGCTTCCTGGTCAAAAGGCACATTTTCAGCGGGATTTCCTTCAAAAACGGAAACATACAAAATATCCTTTGGAATTTTATAAACCTCTGTCAGTAATTCCCAAGCCCAATGAATAGCTTCTTTCTTGAAATAATCGCCAAAAGACCAGTTCCCCAGCATTTCGAACATTGTGTGGTGATAGGTATCGATACCTACTTCCTCTAGGTCATTATGTTTTCCGGAAACACGAAGACATTTTTGCGTATCGGCAATTCTGTTGCTTTTTGGAGTTCCATGACCAAGAAAATATTCCTTGAATTGCGCCATTCCAGAGTTGTTAAACATCAGGGTTGGGTCGTCCTTTAGAACTATTGGAGCCGAAGGAACGATTAAGTGTCCTTTGCTTTCGAAAAAATCTAGGAATTGCTTGCGTACGTCTTGTGATTTCATTTTAGTTGTTTAATCGGTTATTGTTTAATTGGTTAATCGGTTTTGCTCGAATGAACGAATAACCATATCAACAAATCAACTTTTTTTGCCCCAGATAGCAGTGGAAAGCTTCGAGATTTAGAAACTTATTTTTTCTTGAGATGGCAGAGCGACCAGAGGAAGCTCCTGCCGGCTCATTAGAAAAAAAAAGTTTTCTAAACGAGAACTTGCAGCGGATAGCTGGATTAGGCACATTATATTTATTATTAAAAAAAGACTCGAACATTTGAAACATTTATTAAATTTGTTCGACTTACCTTTTAAATAATTTGCAAAAATAGGGTATTTTAAAATATGGCGAAAGTAAAATATTATTACGATTCCGTAAATCTTGCCTATCGAAAGATAAAAATCAGAAAGAGACGAAAATTAGGCTATGCTATGCTATTTTTGTCGGCCTCGGCGCTGTTTGGCTTTTTGACCTTTGTGATATTATTGAACACACCTTATTTTGACACGCCAAAAGACAGAACCCTGGAACGTGAAATTGAAAATTTAAAATTGAATTATGCCATTTTGAACAAAAAAATGGATCAGATTGATGATGTAATTGAAGATATTGAGGACCGGGACAATAATTTATACCGGGTTTATTTTAACATAGCGGCTATTCCTGAGGAAGAAAGAAAGGCAGGCTATACTAAAACAAACCATTATGCAGCCTTGCAGGGTTATGATAACTCGACATTAGTTATTAATACTACCGAAAGAGTTGATGCATTGAGCAAAGAACTAGCAATACAGTCGAAATCATTAGATAAAATTTTAGAATTAGCGAAAGCAAAAAGCAAATTATTAGCAGCGATTCCAGCGATACAGCCTGTCAAAAATGAAAATTTAAAACAGATGGCTTCTGGTTTTGGTTATCGTACTGACCCATTTACAAAAGCACGAAAAATGCATGAAGGAATGGATTTTACAGCCAAAACAGGAACACCAATTTATGCCACAGGCGATGGAGTTGTGGCAAGAGCTGACAATACTGCATCGGGATATGGCAATCACATTGTAATAAGACACGGATACGGCTATGAAACTCTGTATGGCCATTTAAGCAAATACAACTGCCGTTCTGGAAAATCGGTTAAAAGAGGAGACGTTATTGGATATGTTGGCAGTACGGGAAGATCCGAAGCACCACACCTGCATTATGAAGTGCATAAAAACGGCAGGGTTGTAAATCCTCTTAATTTTTATTACGGCAATATTTCGGCGGTGGAATACGTTGCTATTTCAAAAATTGCCAATCAGGAGAATCAGTCGTTGGATTAGAATATAGAGTAAGAGAATAGAATATAGACAAAAAATAATTAGGGATTAGTGATTAGCTAACAACTAAGGACTAACAACTAAAAAACTAAAACATGCATATTGAACTACCAAAAGATAAAAGATATTACAGCATAGGCGAAGTAGCCAAAGCATTTGACGTAAATGCTTCCCTGATCCGTTTTTGGGATGGTGAATTTGATATTCTGAAACCAAAGAAAAATGCTAAAGGAAACCGGATGTTCACACCCGAAGATATAAAAAACCTGCAGCTGATCTACCATCTGGTCAAGGAAAGAGGATTCACATTGGAAGGAGCAAAAACTCATCTGAAAGAAGGCCAGAAGAAAACAATGGATAAATTTGAAATTATCCGTAAATTAGAAACCATAAAAGCACAGCTGACCAGCATCAAAAATGAGCTTTGACAATTTCAATGTCAATATCAAAAATCAATTGCAATTAAAAAACAACAAATACTTACACTTTTAAATCAATTAAATATTAAACTTAAAATTAGACAAACATGAAAAGATTTTTGCCTTGGATTATCGGAGCAGTTGTAATTATTGGAATATACAGCTGGGTTAAAGGAATAAACAATACAGCAGTTACATTAAATCAGAATATTGAGGAGTCATGGGGTAATGTACAGACTGCTTATCAGCGAAGAAATGACCTTATCGGGAATTTAGTAAACACTGTAAAAGGTGCAGCCGATTTTGAAAAAAGCACGTTGACTGCGGTAATCGAAGCTCGTGCCAAAGCGACATCTGTAACTGTTGATCCTACCAACATTTCTCCAGAACAATTAGCCGCTTTTAATTCAGCGCAAAGCGGAGTAAGCAGCTCTTTATCAAAATTACTTGTTTCTGTTGAAAAATATCCTGATTTAAAAGCTAATGAGAATTTCTTAAAACTGCAAGACGAATTGGCAAGCACGGAGAATCAGATCTTAACAGCAAGAACAAGATTTAATGAGGCCGTTAAACCTTATAACAATCATATTGCAACTTTTCCAAACTCATTATTTGCCGGCATGTTTGGATTCCAGAAAAAAGCTTATTTTGAGGCAGTTGCAGGCGCTGATAAACCTGTCGAAGTAAAATTCTAGAAAGATTTCAGATTTTTGATTAACGATTTTTGATTGTAGAAGTATTCATTCTACAATCAAAAATCGTTAATCTTCATTCAAAAAAAATTCCCATGTCAAAAGTAGAAGATTTTTTAAGCACCGAAGATGAACAGGAAATTGTTGAAGCTATTCGCATAGCCGAAAAAAACACTTCGGGCGAAATTAGGGTACATATAGAAAAAACAACTTCGCTCGATGCCTATGATCGTGCCATGGAAGTTTTTCACGAATTAAGAATGGATGAAACCGAACTGCAAAATGGTGTTTTAATCTATCTGGCTGTCGAGGACAAAACCTTTGTGATTTGCGGAGACAAGGGCATCAATGATATTGTTACGAATACTTTCTGGGACAGTACACGCGATGTTATGATTGCGCATTTCAAAGAAGGAAATTTTAAACAAGGATTAATCGATGGAATCTTGAAAGCTGGAGAAAAACTCAAGGAACATTTCCCTTGGCAGGAAGGTGATACGAATGAATTATCAAACGAAATATCAAAAGGATAATGGAAATAAGTCAAAAGTCAGAAAGTCGAAAGCCGAAAGTCGAAAAACAGAAAGCTGGGTGGAAATTATTTCTTTATCTTTTAGTTTGCTTAAACAGCAGTTTTCTATTTGCACAATTTACAATTCCAGAAAAACCTGATTTTCAGACTTCGGTTTATGATTATGCGAATGTTTTAAGTGCTGATGAAAAATCACAATTAGAAGAAAAGCTAATCAAATATTCCGATTCTACCACAACCCAAATTGTTGTGATTACTATCGAAAGTCTCAAGAACGAAGATGTAAGCCAATTAGCAACCAAATGGGGACAAACCTGGGGAATTGGCGGAACCGAGAAAGATGATAATGGAGTCATTATCCTATTAGCCAAAAACGAAAAGAAAATCGCTATCAATCCGGGGTACGGACTTGAAGACCGTTTAACTGCGGGAATTGGCGGAACCATAATTCGAAATATCATCATCCCTGAGTTTAAAGCCGGAAGTTATTACAACGGTCTTGACAAAGGAACCGATGCAATTATCGATGTTTTTAAAGGTAAGTTCAAAGGCGAACGCAAACAGCAATCTAAAGGAAGTGATTTTCCTATTTTTCCAATTATTGTAATTGTTATCATCGTTTTGATACTGCTGTCCAAAAACAAGGGTGGCGGCAATTCCGGTAACCACAGAGGAGGCGGTGGTCCTAGCCTTATGGACGTTATCCTTCTAAGCAGTCTTGGAAGAGGCGGCGGTGGCGGTTTCGGCGGCGGTTTCGGCGGCGGTTTCGGCGGATCATCAGGCGGTGGTTTTGGTGGAGGAGGCGGTGGCTTCGGTGGAGGGTTTGGCGGAGGCGGATTCTCAGGCGGTGGCTCTAGCGGAAGCTGGTAAAAATCAAATTTTATCTTTCATAAAAATAGTATTAGACAAAAAATGCCTTCAAAATCTGAAGGCATTTTTTATGTTTTTTTAAAACATCATTCAAAATTTAATCTTGGAGACAGTACAAAAGATTTTGCAGTAAACATTTCACCATCGGTAAATCCCTTCGAAAAGTTATAATTATTATTCAATCGGATTCCGTACTTAAATATATGTACATCTTTTTTTATCGTTTATTCCAATAAAAAGTTACCCAAGAGTTATAAGTTCCAGCGACAATCTCATACGTTGTGGTTCGTTTTCTGTTTTCACCATAATCGTTGAGTCTACAATATGATTGTCATAATAATTTCCGCAAGAATAAAGTCCGTAACTAGAGGGAGTGGAATAATCAAATACTATAGGACAATACAGACCATGATTTAATATGAATTTAAATGACTCTTATTTTTATATTAATAATCAAGGAGGAACATTTTATATTATAAATCGGGGTTATTAAAAACAATTCACGTGTTGATTTACATAAGTCCTATACAAATATTCTAAAAATAGACTTCAACGGCGATAAAACTTCTTCCTTTTATCGCACTGTTTATTAGCTTAGTTTTCAGTAAACGCATTTTCAAATCAATTTGCATTTAATACTTTAGAATAAAAATATTTAACATTTAATTGTAATTTTTTTTCTGAATTAAATGATTAGGTTTGAAATGTAAAATTTACACTTAACATAAGAATCTTTTTTTAATAAGCTATTCACCAATTAACCAACCATGAAAAAAACTATAACATTCTTACTGCTTTTATTTTTTTCCTATCAAATCTATTCCCAAAAAATGATCGAAAATCCTAAAACAGGTTTTTCTACAGCTTCTTATTTAACTATAAAAAAAATTGAAATTACGAATACTGCCACTGTTCTTACTTTTGAAATTTCTCAATATGCAGGATTTCGATTTAGCATACCAAAAGAAACCTATATTAAAGATGTCGCTTCAAACGAGAAATTATTCATAAAAAGTGCCGAAGGTATTCCCATAAATGATATGAATGTAATACCAGAATCTGGGGTTACGAATTATAAATTAATTTTTGGAAAACTAGACAAGTCCGTTGCAAAAATAGAATACGGAGAAGCAAATGATGGTGACAATTGGCATATTTATGACATTGCGCTGCATGATCTGCCTAATCCATCTGGTATTAATACCGAATTAGAAGGAAACTGGTACAATACCGAAAATGCCAATTGGGAAGTAAGTTTTTACGATACAAATGCTATTTATAAAAGCCAGGTTTGGCAATACGGTGCTGTATCTTTAAAAAAAGGAAATGGTTCTGTAACCTTGACGAATAAAGACCAAAAAGTCACATTGTTTGTCAAAAAAGGAAAAGCAGGAAATTATTTTATCGGTGAAAACCCAAAATCATTAATAGCTTTTGCGAATACAAAAAAATTGGCTGTTAAATCTGACAATGATGACAAACCGTATGAGCTGCCTATTCTCAAGAACGACTCGGCTGTTTATAGTGGCTATATTAAAAATTATAGTAAACAAAACAATATTAAAACTATTTCAATTCACATAGATGATATTATTACGGGAGAACAGAATGCACAAATTGCCAAAGTTGATGAAAATGGCTTTTTTTCGATAAAAATACCTTTGTATTATCCACACGAGGTTTGGGTTCGTTCTCCTGTTTTTAATGGTTCTGTTTTTTTAGAACCTGGAAAAACGCTCTTTCAATTATTAGGAGATAAAAATGTTCTTTTTATGGGGGAATCAGCAAAGATAAATTCTGATTTAATTCAATTTAATCCAAGATGGTTCAATTATGATGAAGTGTCTAGTAAAATACTAGATATGAAACCAGCAGACTACAAAGCTTATTGTCAGAATTTGGCAAATAAAGAAATGGATAAATTGGAAACGCTAAAAAAAGCTAATGCTATCGGAAACAAAGCTTATCAAGTTAAAAAATTAAACATTCAATATGACAATTATGAACATATGCTGGATTACAGCTCTAACTTTATGTCTGCTTATCGAAACAAAAATAAAATTCCGAGAGAACAGAGAGAGATAGACTTCAAAATGGATTCGCTTACCGCAGATTATTATGATTTTATAACAGATGAGCTTGCTAATAACCAATTAGCAGTGATCACAAATAGTTATCGATACTACCTTAATCAATTGCAATATTTAGATTTAATAAATTTAAAATCTGTAAGCACAAGTATTCTCGAAATTGCTGCAGAACTTCAAAAAAGGAATTATTCTTTCACTGAACAAGAGCAAGAATTATTAGTTTATATGAAAGAAGCAGAAGATTTACAAAATACTCCAGTACAAAAAGAATTTCAAAAAAAATATGGAAAAATTAGTTCAGCATTTTATACTAAACATCAAAAAATAGTTACAGAAATGGCGAAAGGTGATAATTTTTCTACATTGAAATTAGAGCAGTATTTGATTAAAAACAACATCCCTATTTCTAACGAAGAAAAAGAATTTCTAATGGCTGCAAGAGAATTAGCAAAGTCTCCATCTCCTAAAAAATTAAAACAATATACTTCGATAAGTAAAAATCTGGACTCCTTTTATAAGAAGCATGAAGCAATTTCAGCCTATTTATATTCAGAAAAAAGAACCGATTTTAGAAATAAAAAACTAGTAGAATTGTTTAATGTAAAAGTAGGTTTTGCTACCGATATTATGACATCACAAGATGTTTGTGATAAAATTGTTTCTCAACTTACACCATTGTCGGAAGAGGATTTAGTTATTGTACAGAAATCAATACAAACGCCATTCATTGCTGATTATATTAGGAAAGCAAATGAGCAGACCATAGCCAAAATAGAAGCTAATAAAAAACAAACTGGCTTTGTACTCAATGAAACACCAAAAACGGAAGGTGATGAATTGTTTGCCAGTATTATGAAAAAGTACAAAGGCAAAGTGGTTTATGTCGATTTTTGGGCAACTTGGTGTGGCCCTTGCCGTTCTGGAATTGAGGAAATAAAACCTTTAAAAGAAGAAATGGCTGGGGAGAATGTTGCCTTTGTTTATCTGACCAATCAAACTTCGCCAGAGAACACCTACTCTGCAATGATTCCAGAAATTAAAGGGGAACATTATCGTTTATCAGCTGACCAATGGAATTATTTGGCTGGTAAATTCAACATTTCAGGTATTCCCCATTATGTATTGGCTGGTAAAAATGGAGAAGTGATTAATCCTAAATTAGGGCATATGAGCAATGAACAATTAAAAACAGAATTAGAAAAGAGAATCAAGGAATAAGATAAAAATTTATTAAAGATAAAAAGAGCTGTTTTCTAAGTTGATGACAGCTCTTTTTTTATTTAACATTACTAGATTATAAGGAAGCGTTTCAGAAATTAAGTTTCTAAAATTTAAAAAAAGAACTATATTTGATTCTTCAAAAAATTAAAAAAGAATTAAGCCAATTTCGTCTTCATTTTAACCGTTAAATCAATCTATAATGCTTTCACATAAAACCAAATATGCTCTTAAAGCACTACTTTATTTAGCAAAACAAGATGAAAACCATATTTCAAAAACAATTGAAATAGCGGAAGAAGCTTCTATTCCTAAAAAGTTTCTGGAGCAAATTTTACTGGATTTAAAAAGAGGTCATTTCGTGGGAAGCAAACAAGGAAAATATGGGGGCTATTATCTTTTAAAAGACAAAGCAACAATTACATTAGCCGATATCCATAGATTATTTGATGGCGCTATAGCTTTGTTACCATGCGCTTCATTGAACTTTTACGAGCCTTGTTCGGATTGCAAAACAGAATCTGAATGCAACTTGAGACACGGTTTAATGATTATCAGAGATGAAACTTTAAAAGCGATGCAGGGAATTACAATTGCTTCTTTAGTAAACAAATAAAAACTGTACGATAATGAAACCATTCAAAATTTGAATGGTTTTTATTTTTAATATCCATTTGTAATTATTTCTGATAGCATCCATTTACTCCAGGATATGGCATCAATCTACAGAAAATCAATATAAATCCAGAATCGGAATACTTCAAATTATCCCTTCAAAAAAAAAATTAAAAATATTTTAATAACTCTACTAATTTTATAGAATTAATTATATATTTGCATCGAGTTTAACGTATGATTAAAAATCAAAACAAAAAAAATGCAAGCGAATCAAACCAAAAACACTGCTGAACGGAAAAACAGCAAAACACTAAATTACCAAATCAAAGAAAAAAATAGTACCATAATGTGTTGTATGTACATGTCTAGATATTAAAAAATTTAATTTAAATTCTACTAATTACATATAATATACATAATAATGAGAACAATATCACTAAAAACAATATCAAGTTTACTGTTACTATTTATTTTTTCAACATCATATGGTCAAAACCTTTTGCAGGGAGTTGTAAAAAACGATCAAGACTCTCCTATAGAAGGCGTTAATATAGTTGTAAAAGGAACTACTAATTCATCAACTACCGATGCTGATGGTAATTTCAGCATTGAAACCAAAACACTTCCATTTACAATCATTGTACAATACTTAGGTTACACCACCAAAGAAATTAAAATAAACGAACTGCCAACTGCTGCTAAACCTTTACAGATAACTATCAGCACTGGTGAGGAAAAAGTTTTATCTGAGGTAGTTGTAACATCAAGACGCAGAATAGAAAAAGCACAAGATATTCCTATCGCAGTATCTGTTGTTACTGGCAAGCAAGCTGAACAAACGGGTGCTTTCAACGTGAACCGTATAAAAGAACTTGTTCCATCTGTACAGCTTTATTCTTCAAACCCAAGAAACACTGGGATTAATATCCGAGGTCTTGGATCACCATTTGGCCTGACTAATGATGGTATCGATCCAGGTGTTGGTTTCTATGTTGACGGTGTGTATTATGCACGTCCTGCAGCAACAACTCTAGATTTTATCGATGTAGAAAGAATTGAAGTACTGCGTGGCCCGCAGGGAACTTTGTTTGGAAAAAACACCACTTCTGGCGCTTTTAACATAACTTCCCGCAAACCAAGCTTCAACTCAGGGGCTGACTTCGAAGTGAGCTACGGAAACTATGCATTTCTTCAAGCCAAGGCTTCGGTTACAGGAGCTTTGAGTAAAAAAATTGCTGGAAGATTGTCATTTTCGGGTACACAGCGTGATGGTATTATCGAAAATATTAGAACAGGAAAACCAACAAATACACTAAACAATCAAGGTATTAGAGGTCAATTGCTTTTCACTCCGACAGAAAACACAAACATTACGTTAGCAGGTGATATCACAACACAGCATAATGACGGATATGCGCAAGTTGTTGCAGGAGTCGCTCCAACAAAAAGAGCCGCTTACCGCCAGTTTAATGCGATTATTGCCGATTTGAATTATCAGCTGCCTAGTTTAAATGCATATGATCGTAAAATAGACCATGACACTCCATGGCGTTCAGGACAGGATTTGGGCGGTGCATCTCTTAACGTTGATACTAAAATAGGAAACGGAACACTTACCTCAACTACCGCATGGAGATTCTGGACTTGGGATCCATCAAATGACAGAGATTTTACAGGATTGCAGGTACTTGCAAAATCGCAGAATCCTTCCAGACAGACTCAGTTTACGCAGGAGATTCGTTATGCAGGTCAGATTACATCTAAAATAAGCGGTGTTGCGGGAGTATTTTTTATCGACCAGACATCAAAAACAAAAGGTACTGAAGAATCAGGAGACGCACAATGGAGATTCTCCCAGTCATCTGTTTCATACAAAGATGCTAGCGGAGCCACAGTTAATGTTCCTTTGTCAGCCTGGGCAACTCCAGGTCTTCTTGAAGGATACGGAATTAAAACTCAAGCACAGATACATTCAACAAGTGCGGCTGTATTTGGACAATTGGACTGGGCTGTTACAGAAAAACTGCATGTATTACCAGGGTTAAGATATAATTTTGATAAAAAAGATGCAGATTACGACCGCCAGACATATGGAGGACTGCAGACTACTGATCCGCAATTATTAGCAATAAAGAAAGCTGTTTACACCAATCAGAATTTCTCTTCAGATAATGACGATACTGACATCTCTGGAAACATCACTGTATCTTACAAAGCATCAGATAAAATCAATGCTTATGGAACTTTTGCAAAAAGCTACAAACCTATTGGGGTAAATGTTGCCGGGCTCCCTACTCCGCCAGCTGGACAAACTTTAGGTGATCTTGCAACAGTTAAACCAGAAGATGTTACTCATTATGAATTTGGAGTAAAAACTTCTCCAATTGCAAATTCAATATTTAACCTGACATATTTTAACACAAACATCAAAGATTTCCAAACTAATGTTCAGGCAGCTGAATTAGGAGTAAACCGAGGGTATTTAGCTAACGCAGATGAAGTACAGGTACAAGGTCTTGAATTGGATTTTAGTTTCATTCTGAACAAACATTTCAGCATTTATGGAGCTGGGACATACAGTGACGGGGAATATGTAAAATTTACAAACGCACCGCTTCCATTAGAAGAAACCGGTACAACTGTTGATGGAGTTCAAGTAGCTTATAAAGACGTTTCAGGCACGGATTTGCCTGGAGTTTCAAAATGGGCAGGAAGCTTAGGAGGAGAATATTCAAAAGGTGCAAAATTTTTCTCAAATGCTGGTAAATTCTTTATAGCTCTTGATAGTTATGCACGTTCTGAATTCTCATCAAGCCCATCTGCTTCAAAATATTTAGTGGTTCCAGGTTATGCTATTTTTAATGGTCGTCTAGGATTCCGAGCATCCGAAGGTCTATCTGTTCACGTTTGGGGACGTAACCTTTTAAACAAAAACTATTACGAGCAATTATTGCCTGCAGGAGGAAACACAGGCCAATATGCTGCAGTGTTAGGTGATCAGATTACTTATGGAGTTACTTTGAAATATTCTCTATAATAATTTATTAAAATTCAAAAGTTAACTTGCCTATTACGTCAAGTTAACTTTTGAATTTTTTCAAAAAAATAAGACAAGATGAAAACACACAAAAAAGTATTATTAATGCTGGCAGCGTTAATAATTACAAACTTAATCCCCAGTAAAGTTTCAGCACAGGAGTTATCCGGAAATATTAGTATCTCAGGAGCTTTTGCTTTATATCCTATTACGGTAAAATGGGCAGAAGAATTCAAAAAAGCACATCCAAAAGTAAAAATAGACATTCAGGCTGGAGGTGCCGGAAAAGGAATAACAGATGTTTTGTCTAAAGTAACTGATATTGGATTAGTATCCCGCGATTTAAATAATGCCGAAAATAAAAAGAAAGCATACGCCATTGCAGTAACCAAAGATGCTGTAATTCCAACCATAAGCGCAACAAGCCCTTACAAAACCGTATTTTACAAAAGAGGGATAAAAAAAGATGCGTTAAACAATATATTTATCACAGGCAAATATCAAACATGGAATGCCCTGGGCTTTAAAAGCACTGCTGCTATACATGTCTACACACGATCTGATGCCGCTGGAGCAGCCGAAACCTGGGCACATTATTTTGGCAAAAAACAAGAAGACCTGCAAGGAGTTGCTGTATTTGGTGATCCAGGACTGGCACAAGCTGTTAAAAGAGACCCCGCTGGTGTAGGCTTTAACAATATCGTATATATTTACGACACAAAAACCAACAAGCCTACCAATGGAGTTGTACCCATTCCTATCGATCTCAACAATAACGGCAAGCTCGATCCAGACGAAAATTTTTACAATGACATTGATCAATTGATAGCTGCCATCATTGCGGGAAAATATCCATCGCCACCTGCAAGAGACTTATATTTTGTTACCAATGGAAAACCAGCTAATCCAATTGTAAAGGCGTTTATCAAATACATCCTTACAGAGGGGCAGAAATATGTTCCGGAGGCAGGATACATCAAGCTTTCGAAAGAAAAAATCAAGAAGGAATTAGAAAAGATAAAGTAATAACTTTTTATGACTATCCGTGACTAGTACCAACTCTCATAATAGATAAGTTATCAAATATTTTTCACAAACCTGACACTTACTGTTCTTTGCGTCTCCGCCTTTACGAGCCTGATTTCAAGCAGAGGCGCAGAAACGCAAAGTATCTTTTTCAATATTTAGAGCATAGTATGAATTACGTACAGTCATATAACTTTTTAACCTGATTAGTAATTGTAAGCAGCAGGATCTGGTTTTTTTTGGTTATTCTGGATCCTGCTCTTCGTTATTTTTTTTTGGCAGAAAAACAGTCCTGTTACTTTCAAAAAAATCATCAGAAATTTTATAAAAATAAAAGTGCAGCAATTAGGCAATAGACAAAAAAAGGATCATTATGCCAACATCAGCAGATACAATAAAACTTAAGACTTTACATAAAAGCTCCATCCTAAAAAAGCTATCGAAAACAATAAAGAATTTTCAAAAGTCTTTCGGGGTGGCTTATTACGGCTTGTTTAAAAATAAAAGATTAATCAAGGATAAAATTATCAGCAAAACGTTTTTGGCATTTACACTCATATCCATTTCGATTGTAGTTTTAATTGCTATTGGTTTGTTCTACAAATCACTACCTCTTTTGAATAGCACTTCACTTTCTGACTTATTATTATCATCGGAGTGGAAGCCTTTTAAGGAAGCTTTTGGGTTTTATTCTTTTATTGTGGGTACACTGTGGGTAACTGCTATTTCTATTACCATTGCTTTGCCCTTATCCATACTTACTGCAATTTACCTTTCGGAATATGCGCATGCCCGTGTCCGAAAATTAGTGCTGCCGTTAATTGAATTACTATCGGGCATTCCGCCAGTCCTTTACGGAGTTTGGGGAGTGCTTATTATTGTTCCCTTGATCCAAGACAATATTGCCCCTCATTTTGTAGAATTTACCACAGGCTATTCTGTACTGGCTGGAGGCATTGTTTTGGCAATTATGATTTTTCCGCTTATCATAAGTATTGTAATCGAAGTGTTTGACAATATCCCTCAGGATTTGCGCAATGCTTCATTATCACTAGGTGCTACACAATGGCAAACGACTAAAAAAGTAGTACTTCGAAAATCATTTGACGGAATCATAGCCGCTGTTGTCCTTGCCATTTCCAGAGCTTTTGGCGAGACCATTGCCGTTTTGATGGTCTGTGGCAATCTGGCGCAAATTCCAAACAGTATATTCGATTCGGGTTATCCATTGCCTGCTCTTATTGCCAATAATTATGGCGAAATGATGTCTATACCTATGTACGATTCGGCATTGATGTTTGCAGCCTTGCTCCTATTCGTTATTATCTTTTTGTTTAATACTATTTCGAGAGTTATTTTATATCGAATCGAAAAAAGAAATACTTAAATCCAATGGAAGCAAGAAAAATAGAAGAGAATACATTCCGTTTCCTGATGATTGTAAGCACGATTATCATCAGCAGTACTTTATTTATGATAGTGTACACTCTCTTTTCAAAAGGAATAGGATCGTTGAGCTGGGATATGGTTTCCAAAATCCCGGAAGGCGGTTTTTACATTGGCAAAGGTGGCGGCATACTGAATGCGATTGCAGGATCCATATATATCACATTGGGATCGACTTTTTTAGGACTGCTGATAAGCCTTCCTATAGTAATTTATATAAATGTGTATGCCAAGCGAAATGCCACATTAGCTACCCTCACCCGCCTGAGCTCAGATATATTATTTGGCATCCCGTCTATTGTATATGGAGCTTTTGGATTTACAATTATGGTATACATGGGGCTCAAAACATCTTTGCTCGCTGGAATCATTACGGTAACATTAATGATTATTCCAATACTGGTTCGAGCTATTGACGAAGTGGTGCGTGTGGTTCCCGAAGACATGTCTAACGCTGTTTTTTCACTTGGAGGAACACGCTATGAATCTGCCAAAATTATCTTGAAACAATCAATTCCAGGTATTGTTACAGCGATACTGCTTTCGTTTGGGCGAGCCATTGGCGATGCAGCCTGCGTGCTTTTTACAGCTGGGTTTACAGACAGCATCCCGGCTTCTCTGGATCAGCCGGCGGCTACCTTGCCGTTATCCATCTTTTTCCAATTGAGCAGTCCGATACAGGAGGTTCAAAACCGAGCCTATGCAGCAGCAGTTATCTTAACCATCATTGTATTAATCATCAATATTGTATCAAAAATCGCAAGCAAAAATCTTTCAAAAAATAAAATATGATTATTCAGCCTCATATAAGTATCCAAAATTTAAATGTTCATATTGGTGACAATCATATTCTAAAGAACATTAATCTGGATATCCCAGACAAAAAAGTAACATCATTAATTGGCCCGTCGGGCTGTGGCAAAACAACACTCCTAAAAACGATGAACCGATTACTGGACAGGCAGCATGATGTGCGTGTTGATGGAAAAGTTCTGGTAGATGGCGAAAACATTTATGACCCAAAAGCCGAAGTAACCCACATCCGTAAAAAAATGGGGCTTCTTTCGCAGAGACCTTTCCCTTTGCCAATGAATATCTACGACAATATAGCTTATGGGCAAAGAATCCATGGCAATAACAAGAGGAGCGAACTTGACGGGATTGTCGAAAAATACCTTCGTGGCGTTAACCTTTGGGATGAAGTAAAAGACAGGCTGAAGTCGCCCGCCACTAGATTATCCATTGGGCAGCAGCAGCGATTATGCTTGGCAAGAGGGCTGGCTATTGAACCTGAAATAATCCTGGGAGATGAGCCTACATCGGCATTAGACCCCATTTCGACCCAAGCTATTGAAGAACTGTTTCTAGATTTAAAAGACAAATATACTATCGTTTTAGTTACTCACATTTTGCGTCAGGCCAGACGTGTTTCGGACTATATTGGTTTTGTCTATATGGGAGAGATTATTGAATTTGGCCCAACAGAAGAAGTGCTTTTAAACCCTAAAGAAAAATTAACACAGGACTATGTAAAAGGCTTTTTGGTTTAGCAAAAAAATAAATTCTATACAACTATAGAGTTTATGTACATTTGCAAAAATTGAAATTCCTATAATGAAAAGTATCAAAATCTTTGGCCTTTTATTAATACCTTTTTTTGCAAAAGCTCAAACCGAAAAAAATGTAGATCAGCAAAGCCTGCTTTGGATCCGATATTACAACCAATTGACGATAAATAATAAGTGGTCCATACATACCGAATTTGACAATCGGATTTTTATAAACCCAGTCGAAGAAAACTTATTTGTCATTCGGGTTCATGGACGATATAAAATAAATAACAATATAGATGCTGGTGCCGGGTATGCTTATTTTTCTGTTGCAACACAAGATCCCGATGTCATAACTGATTTCAGGATACCCGAAAATAGAATCCAGCAAGATATCAGCTGGAAACAAGATTTAACCAGCTGCATTATTTTGAACCAGCGATTTCAGGTAGAAGAACGATTTATTCATAATGCCAATAAAGAAGAACTGCTTTCAGGAAGCACTTTCAGCTGGAGGTTCAGATACCGACTGCAGGGAGAATTTTCCTGCTGGAAAAAAAATGAACAGCAATTGAAAGCTGTAATATATGACGAATTAATGATTAATGCTGGAGAGAATATTGTAAAAAACACATTTGATCAAAACAGGATTTATGCGGCAGCACAATATGGCATTAACAGAAATATTGCATTAGAATTAGGTTATCTAAAAAGTTTTCAGCAGCGCGCAAGCGGAGTTGATTATTATGACCGGGATATTATAAGATTTACACTCTATCATAAAATACATCTAAAAGAAAAACACAAAGAACTTACAAATTAAGTTCTGTAATTCTGTTTCTCGTTTGCTGCTTTTTATGAAGAATGACATTTTCCTAATCAGAACAAACCAATGAGTACAGAAAAACAAAAAAACTACACATTACTTGACTTACTAAAATATTTCCTCAAACTTGGCACAACAGGTTTTGGCGGGCCAGTGGCACTGGTAGGCTACATGCATCGCGATCTTGTTGAAAATAAGCAATGGATTAATGATTCCGATTTTAAGGAAGGATTAGCACTTGCACAATTAGCCCCTGGTCCCTTGGCAGCACAGTTAGGAATTTATATTGGCTTTGTGCATTTTGGAATACTAGGTGCTACCTTATCGGGACTAGCCTTTGTCCTGCCCTCATTTATAATGGTTGTTCTGTTAGGCATTGCATATCAAGCCTATGGCGGCCTGCCGTGGATGCAGGCAATTTTTTATGGCATTAGTGCTGCAGTTATTGGGATTATTGTATTGAGTTCGTACAAACTTACTGCCAAATCCATCAGCAAGTTTGAAATCCCAGCCATAAAAAGCAATTGGATTCTCTGGCTATTTTACATCGTTGCCATCATTCTTACTGCAGTAACTCAACAAGAAGAATTACTGTTATTTGTTGCTTTAGGCCTTATCTACATGATTATAAAAGCGCCTCCTGCATGGTTGCAACAGCCCAAAACAGCTTCTGTTTTTGTACTGGCAACCACTGGATTTTCTGCTGTTGAATTGGGAAAACTTGGTGAACTTGCCTGGTTTTTTATCAAAGCTGGAGCTTTTGTTTTTGGAAGCGGGCTGGCGATCGTCCCTTTTTTGCACGCAGGAGTTGTGGGTGAACACCATTGGCTTACCGAAAACCAATTTGTAGATGCCGTGGCTGTAGCTATGATTACTCCGGGGCCAGTAGTAATTACAGTCGGTTTTATTGGGTATCTGGCAGCGGGTTTTGCTGGAGCAGCTATAGCAGCTCTCGGAGTTTTCCTTCCCTGCTATTTATTTACCGTTATTCCAGCTCCTTATTTCAAGAAGATTTCTCAGAACAAAAGTATCAAGGCTTTTGTAGATGGAATAACCGCAGGAGTAATTGGTGCTCTGGTTGGTGCCGTGATAGTTATTGCGATCCGGACTATTGTAGACATACCAACTGCATTAATAGCGCTAAGTACTGTCCTTGTACTGATTTATGTAAAAAAAATACAGGAACCACACATTATTGTCATAGCCGCAATATTGGGCATTTTAATTAAATTATTATAAATCACATAAAAGTAAAACTCAAAATGTCAGAGAGTTTTAGAATCTTGGATAAACGAAGGACATAGGGCGCAACTTTGAGTTACGCCATTCTTGAAAATGTAAATCCATTAAAAACTAATACTTTCTGCATTATGCATTACACAAAAAACCTTTCCTTTCTGGCGGCTTTAATTACTGCCTTTTCCTATTACAACTTTACAATATACACTTCAAAGTCCAATTACGGAACAGTCCATCTATCTCAAAAAGGAATTAAAGGTGAAGATATATGGCTGAAAAACAACTGCAATTCCTGCCATCAGCTGTATGGGCTTGGAGGCTACTTAGGTCCTGACTTAACGAATATTTATTCGGCTAATGGCAAAGGAGAACTTTACATTAAGGCATTTATCAATAGTGGAATTAAAGCAATGCCCAGATTTAACTTGTCCGAAACTGAGAAAGACGAATTAGTCCAATACCTCAAAGAAGTAGATCAGACAGGTTATTATCCGAACCTGAATGCCAAAATCCAGCCAGATGGATGGGTTAGGCTTAAATATAAAAACCACGGCTATGAAAACTAACAAGTATTCTTTCTATTTTATTTCGGCGGGTCTGATTTCGTTATTATTAGGCCTTATGGCAGGTTTGCTCGCTGGATTTCAATATGTAGTACCATCATTCATAAAAGAAACATTTCCATTTACGGTATTGCGGCCAATGCATACGCTTTTTGTCATTTCATGGATTTTTTTGGCTGCTATCGGAGGCATTTATTATTACATCCAGAAGGGGAATCAAAAACTGATTGCAGGACATTTTTGGCTGTTTATCCTAACAGGAATCGGAATCGCTTGTTCATATTTATCGAAAAATTTTGAAGGTAAGGAATACTTAGAATTTCCGAGTTATTTTTATTTCCCCATCGCTTTGGGCTGGATATTATTTGGAATCAATTATTATAGAACGATGATTCCTTCTTACAAAATATGGCCCGCCTATTACTGGATGTGGGGGACTGGAATTGTATTCATGATATATCATTTTACCGAAGCACATTTATGGATATTACCTTACTTTAGAGATCATTACATTCAAAACTTAACTATACAATGGAAAGCTGGAGGCTCATATGTTGGTTCCTGGAATATGCTCGTTTATGGAACTTCATTGTTTGTTATGTCCAAAATAAGTGGTGACGATAGTTATGCCACTTCCAAAAAAGCCTTTTTCTTTTATTTTTTAGGATTGACCAATTTAATGTTTGGCTGGGCACATCACATTTACATTATCCCGAACGCTCCATGGATCAGATATTTTGCCTACAGCATAAGCATGAGTGAGTGGATTGTGCTTTTTTCTATTATTTATGATTGGAGAAAAGGACTTACAACAGAAAAAAAATCAGCCTATTCATTAGCGTATCAATTAATGATTCTGGCAGATATCTGGATATTTCTGAACCTGTTTTTAGCCTTGCTTATTTCCATTCCATCGATTAATTTATTCACTCATGGAACACATATTACTGTAGCACATTCGATGGGAACTACTATTGGAATCAATACTTTTATTTTATTATCATCACTGACGTACATTCTAGAATCCGAAAATCCTTTTCCCGAGCTGGCTCAAAAAAGAATCAAAATCGGAATTCAGATCTTTAACAGTTTTTTCCTCTGTTTCTGGATCATTATGCTGATTATGGGAGCAAAAAAAGGTTATTGGATCCTCTTTTCCCAAAATATTTCTTTTGCAGAATTCCAGGATTCTTTACACTGGTTCCATCTTCTTTTTGCTCTTTTTGGAATTGGCCTTTTGGCTGGCCTGTATCTAATTGTTTTCGAACTATTGAAGAATATCAAAGGTATTATTTACAGAAACTAAGGAAGCATTTTGTATAAAAACAGAAAGTCCCAAACATAAAAAAATATACGTTTGGGGCTTTTTTTATTCAAAATCAAAATAATCGCGATTAGTTTTCTTCCCTGTTTTCTATATTGATTCCGTTATTCCTGTCACCACCATTGTTCCTGTCATTTTCAAAATTTTCGATTGCTTCCCGCATTTTTGCCTTTTTTGCTTCTTCGGCTTCTTTCCATTTCTTAAATTGTTCTGGAGTCAAAATTGCCTGCAGCTTAGCATCTGTGGCTTTTTTATTTTCTTGTCTTTCTTTCTTCAAAGCTTCTCTTTCCTCTGCTGTCATTCTTTTGGAATTATTAGATCTGTTGGCTCTCATTGCCTCAAATTTTGCATTCTGTTCATCAAGAATTGGTTTTATCTGCTCCTGCTGCTGTGCATTTAAGCTTAGTTCTGCGGTCAGTTTAGCCAGCTGGTTTTGGCTCCTTTCTTCTGGAGTCTGTCTTTCTTTTCTTGGCCTATTCGATTTTTTATCGGACTGATTTTTGTCTTGGGCAAAAGAGGAAATACTAACAAGCAATACTATTGAAGTAATCAGCTTTTTGCACACAATTTTAAAATTATTTCTGCTGTATTGATGAATCTCTGATTTCATATTCGTTTATGTTAAAGATTAAAACTATAAGACTCTTTTTTTAAAAAATGGTTTAACTGATAACTTCTCAATTTTTTTCTAAATGACTGATTCCATGAGATGAATTAATCCATATTCATTCCCTCTCTTCTGCCACCGCCTGGAAAACGCCTTTCTTTTGGCCCGCCAAAACTTCCAATTTTATAGGTCAAAGAAAACATTGCATATCGTTTTAAAACCGTGTTTTCCTCATCTCGAATTGTTGTTGCTGATATAGTTCTGGTGGCACTTTGATTCTGATTTAAAACATCATAAACCTTTACTTTTAAAGTCATTTTCTTTTCAAAAAAACCATAAGACAAACTGGTGTTCCATAAATAAAAATCTTTTTTGAAATCATCTGAAATATTTGAATTATAGTTATAACCAAAATCATTTCCGAAAATCCAGTTTTTTGGCCAATAATTAGTAGTTTGTATGTTAAATCTATGCACCACATTTGAGCTGGCATTTATTGATGAATTGCTATAATTTGATTCGTTGTAAGTCAGGCCGTATGAAGGTGAAACACTAAGCAGTTCTCCATAATCATAGGATAAATATACATTTGGTGAAACACCCAATGATTTTGCACTATACAAAACTGCGTTGGTAAATCTTTTATCCAAAGCGTAGCTGCCATTTAAGCGCAGGCCATAACGTATCACATGAGCGTTATTTTTTATACTCTGCCCCCAGGTTCCTCCAATAGTGGCTCTATAAGTTCCTGTAACGTTTTGATAAGTAGTTGTTCTTTTCCCTGAAACTGTATCATAAATAGACGATGCTGCAATGGCACTATCATAAAAATCACCAGTTGCATACACGTTATATCCTGAGCGGGTACGCACATCAAAATTTCTATAATTAATATTTACACTATTTACTTTATTTGGATTTAATTCTGGATTTCCTATTACAGTATTCAAAGGATTTGCCAGATTGGCAACCGGCATTAATTGAGTTGCAGAAGGAAGACTGCTTGAATAATTATATCTAAAAGTAATGAACTTTGACTTATCAAACTTATACCTCACTTGTGCATTACCATACGGCAGCACATATTGCTGATTTAAGTTGGTTGCATTATTCAGATAAAGTGAATGATTATCGTAATCAACAATTGAAGTTCTGGAATTCAGAGTAAAGGTAAAATTGTTTTTTTCCAAAGTAAGACCCACTTTTGGAGTAACCAAATTTTGATTTGAAGTGATGTAATTTGTCTGCAGATTATTTAAAATTGAGTAGGATTGCGTGGCATCATCATAATCATATGTTTTAGCATCATTTACTTCACTATTCCATCCCAATTCTGTTCCGAGGCGAATCCGGAGTGAATCAGTTATTGGTTCTGTAAACTCAATTTCGGCTGAGTAAGAGTCAGCCGTGTTGTTGCTTTTTCCATTCTGATGACGTTCATCATTGGGTCTGTTGCCTTGTTTAAAAACAGTTATCGACTCATTTATAGCATCCGAATCGCTATTGGAATTAGTATTACTCAAAACAAAACTCAGGTTACGGGCTTTTCTTTCAAAAGCTTTATTAAAGTTTATGGTGTTCCCAAAATTAGCAGTTGAATTTTCTTTGTATGAGGTCCCGTTACTTTCATTTAAGGATACCCCATCTTGATCTGTAGCTTTACTGGAAGATTCCGAGCTGCTATTGGTACGGGATTCACTGATATTTGGTGTAACAACAAGTCTCATTGTTGGATTAATTTTATATTCAAATTCGAAATTAGCCTTATTTTCTGTGCCTTCATTTCTGGTTTTCGAACTCGAATCGGTAAAGTTAGTACTGGTCGAAGATAAAAATTCGGCCTGCTTGGATTTTGATTGATTTTCATTAATCGTATTCTTAAAATCATAACCAGCCGTTGTATTAAAAACTTTTGCCCATTCATCAGAATAATTAAAACTAACCAGATTAGTTGTTGTAATCCCTTTTCCAGATGCGGTAGATCTAGTTGCCTGCCGGCTGTTTCGTCCGCCACCCATATTATCAAATACTTCGTCCATAGCAAAACCGGTCGAATTGATATTATTAGCCGAACCCAGCAGACTTATTTTCTGCTTGTTGTTAAAATAGTTTAATAAAAAACTGTTTTCATACCTGTCATCAGTTCCATAACCGCCCATTATTTTCCCGAAAAGACCTTTGTTTTTCTTTTCATCGATAGTAAAATTAATGCTGGAATCATCCGAGCTGGCTTCTTGTTTGGAGAGTTCTTCTTTTTTAGTTTTAAAATCAGAAACCTGAACTTTATTAATCATATCAGCCGGCATATTTTTCAGTAATATAGCCCCATCCTTACCGAAGAAAGATTTCCCGTTAACCAAAAACTGAGTTACTTCTTTCCCATTGGCAGTAACTTTTCCATCACTATCTACCTCAACTCCTGGCAATTGTTTCAGCAAGGTTTCTACATTGGCATCTGGACGCACTTTATATGAAGACGCATTAAATTCTAAAGTATCTTTTTTTATCCTAATGGGTGGCGCATCGGTTTTTACAATAACTTCTTTTAATGCTGTTTCGTTTTGAGATAAGTATAATTTTCCATAATCCTTGCTTTCCAGAAGTTTATGCTGTTCTTCTGTATATGTCTGATAACCCATATAATTTATCTTAAGGAAAACAGGTTTATCATATTTCTTGGTATTAATATTAAAAACTCCATTTTTATCGGTGGTTGTATACTCCACAACTGCAGAATCTTTAACACTCGAAAAATAAACCATTGCCGATTCTAGCGGTTTTTGAGTATTAATATCATAAACTGCACCTTTGACAACAATATTGTTTTGTGCACTCACAGTTGACAATAACAGCAAAAAGAGCAATGAAGCGTAAGTTTTCAGCATAATAGGATCTCAATTATTATAATGAGATACCAGAATCTGCAAAAGGTTTAATTGTATGTTGGCCAGTTTTTACAATCTTACGAAAGAAAACATAAAAAAATCCCGATTGCTCGGGATTTTAGTTTTATTTCTCTCTGATATAAATATCGATTGGCACTCCTGAAAAGTCCCAGTTTTCTCTGATTTTATTTTCAAGGTAACGCTTATACGGCTCCTTAACATATTGTGGCATGTTTGCAAAAAACACAAACTGAGGTGTCGCTGTTGGCAATTGCATACAATATTTAATTTTTACGTATTTTCCCTTAGTGGCTGGCGGCGGATAAGCTTCAATCGCTTTCAGCATGTATTCATTGAATTTTGAAGTAGCAATACGCTGCTGTCTATTTTCATAAACCTTAACAGTTGCTTCCAAAGCCTTAAGCAGACGCTGTTTGGTCAAAGCCGAAACAAAAAGAATAGGCACATCGGTAAACGGCATTAATTCTTTCTTGATTTTCTCTTCGTAATCGCGGGTTGACATCGTATCTTTCTCCACCAGATCCCATTTGTTTACCAAAATCACAAGACCTTTACGGTTTTTCTCGGCCAGCCAAAAAATACTCTGGTCCTGTCCTTCGAATCCGCGGGTTGCATCGATCACCAAGATACAGATATCAGCATGCTCAATCGCACGCACCGAACGCATCACCGAGTAAAATTCTAAATCTTCCTTTACTTTGGCTTTACGGCGGATACCCGCTGTATCCACCAAGTTGAATTCGAAACCAAAACGGTCAAATTTAGTATCAATAGCGTCACGGGTTGTTCCAGCAATATCGGTAACCATAAATCGGTCTTTACCGATAAGTGCATTTATAAAACTTGATTTTCCAGCATTTGGTCGTCCTACCACCGCAAAACGAGGCAAAACAGCTTCTTCTTTTACAGGCTCTGGTTTTTCGGGGAAAGCGTCAATCAACGCATCCAGCAAGTCACCTGTCCCGCTTCCTGAAATACTGGCAAAAGTAAAATAATCACCCAATCCTAAGTTGTAAAACTCCACGGCATCTTTCTCACGCATGGCATTGTCCACCTTATTCACAGCAAGCAAAACCGGTTTGGTCACTTTGCGTAATAACTTGGCAACCGTTTCGTCCATTGGAGTAATCCCCTCTTCTACATCTACAACAAAAATGATAACATCGGCCTCATCGATAGCTAATTCTACCTGTTTACGGATTTCACCCTCAAAAACATCATCTGATCCGCGTACATATCCACCGGTATCAATCACAGAAAACTCTTTTCCGTTCCACTCGCTTTTACCATAGTTTCTATCACGGGTAACCCCAGATACCGAATCTACAATAGCTTCTCTTCTTTGTATCAGCCTATTAAAAAGGGTTGATTTCCCCACATTAGGTCTTCCTACTATCGCAACAATATTACTCATAATCTAAATTAGATATTAATTTTTCCGAACACCGCTTTCCAGTTTCGGCGTGCAAAGGTAGTGTATAAAACCATGAATATCAATTTTTTTGGTATATTCGCCCTGCTTAAATCACTTAACCAATTCATTTCGAAATTTATGGATGCCAATAATGAGATTCGTCTGCGCCTTCGCTTCTACAAAGAAGTTGATCAAAACATCGATTCCCTGCGCCAGAAATTCATCCATTTTACCACCACAAAATCCCCCGATTTCATTCTGAAAATAAAAGAATACCACATTTGGATCAACATTAAAGGAACAAAAAAAGCCTACTGGTCTCCACATCTCCACATCGAAATGCAGTCCAAAGGCGAGAATCAAACCAGCATCCGCGGATTATTTGGACCCGATCCTGACCTATGGACGTTCTTTATGTTTCTGCATTTTATGATAGCGGGGACATTCATCATATTTTGCGGTATCGCCTACTCCGACTATGTTTTAAAAAAATCTACAGCAGGTGATTTTGTAGTGATGTCACTGATGGTTTTCGCCTGGTTTTTGCTTTATGTTGTTGCCAAACAAATACGAAGCAATGGCGAAAAACAAATGGATGATATCGAAAAAGTGTTTCTGGAAATTATCGACTCACCTTTGTAAAGTTTAACCACAAAGGGCACAAAGAATTACAAAAAGTTCGCTAAGCTTTGTGTACATAAGTGTTTCCTTTGTGAACTTTGTGGTTAAAAAAATCAGCATTGGAAAAAATTCCAACACTGATTTTTAAATTATTATTCCCTTCCGTACAGACAGGTCGCCAACCGTAACACGAATCAAAAGTACGGACAAGTCGCGACCTGTCCCTACGAATTATAACCAAAACGTTTCAGCATATTGGCATTGCTTCTCCAATTTTTGTTCACTTTCACGTATAATTCAATATGGATCTGCTTGCCAAAAAATTTCTCCAGATCCGCACGGGCATCTGTCCCTACTTTTTTCAGTGCGGCACCTTTGTGGCCAATGATAATTCCTTTCTGCGTATCACGCTCCACCATAATAACCGAACGGATTCGAATGATGTTGTCGTCCTCCAAAAATTCCTCAGTGACGATTTCCACCGCATACGGAATTTCTTTACTATAATTCAATAATATTTTTTCGCGGATGGTTTCGTTCACGAAGAAACGTTCCGGTTTGTCTGTCAATTGGTCTTTTGGATAATAAGCTGGTGATTCTGGCAAAAGCGAAATGATCCTTTGGAAAACTTCAGGCACATTAAAATTCTGCAACGCTGATATTGGATAAATCTCCGCATTTGGCACTTTTTCTTTCCAAAAAGCCACTTGTGTTTCCAATTGTTCCTGATTGGAATTATCAATTTTGTTCAGCAGCAGCAAAACAGGGATTTTCGAATGGATGATTTTATTAAAAAAAGCTTCGTCTTTCAAATCCTGCTCGCCAATTTCGACCATGTAAATCAGAACATCAGCATCCTCAAAAGCAGACTTCACAAAATCCATCATTGCCTCCTGCATTTCGTAAGCTGGCTTAATGATACCAGGTGTATCCGACAATACCATTTGAAAATCCTCCCCATTCACAATTCCAAGAATCCTGTGGCGTGTAGTTTGTGCTTTTGACGTAATAATTGACAATCTTTCACCGACAAAGGCGTTCATTAGCGTTGATTTTCCAACGTTTGGATTGCCTATAATGTTTACAAAACCTGCTTTATGTGACATTCTTTCTATAATTTATGCTGCAAAGGTAGTCATATCAAGCCAATACACGAAATAAAACATTTTTTAAAGTTTTCCTTGCTTTTGTCTAAATTCAGCGTATCTTTGCACCCGAAACA
>NZ_JBDLZZ010000002.1:230833-359287 GCF_040049115.1 Flavobacterium aestuarii | reverse complement strand
TCGCGGGATAGAGCAGTAGGCAGCTCGTCGGGCTCATAACCCGAAGGTCACAGGTTCGAGTCCTGTTCCCGCTACTAAGGTAGCCTTATTGAGATTACAAAACGCACATCGCGGGATAGAGCAGTAGGCAGCTCGTCGGGCTCATAACCCGAAGGTCACAGGTTCGAGTCCTGTTCCCGCTACTAGAAAGCCATCAACGAAAGTTGGTGGTTTTTTTTATACATTTAAATTTATGGACGTATTTTTGTATACATGTTGGCACTGCATTTCAAAGCAAACTTCGCAGATCGGATATTTATTACTGCAATTTTAATTTTCTGATCTTTTTAAATTACTGACTTTTAAGTCATTTAAAATAACTATAAAAAAATCTTTATCATCTTATTGTGTATTATAAAAATAGTTGCATTTTTGCACCCGCATAGAAAAAAGAGGCCCGTTCGTCTATCGGTTAGGACGCATGGTTTTCATCCATGTAAGAGCGGTTCGATTCCGCTACGGGCTACTAAAGCAAAGCTTCAGAGAAATCTGGAGCTTTTTTTTATGATTAAAAACGAGATTTCACAATCCTTCTATTTTACGTGTATTCCTTTTTCAAAATAAAAAACATAACTCTTGCATACCAATCGGTATTTATTTCTATATTTGTCTTAGTAATAAAACAAAATAATGAACACTGCAGAATTTATATTGGATAAAGTAGCTCCAGTTTTTAACCGGCAGGGATACATCGGGACCAGTTTATCGGATATTACAAAGGCTACTGGTCTAACCAAGGGTGCGATTTACTGTAATTTTTCCAATAAGGAAGATTTGGCATTGCAGGCCTTTCGGCATAATATAAATATCGCCATAATTCCTCTTTTTAAACTAATAGCCTCGAAAGAAGGCGCTATCAATAAACTAAAGACAATAACCAGCTATCACCGCTCATATTATGATCTGGTTAAAGATTTAGGCGGCTGTCCCATGTTACGAGTATCTGTTGATACCAAATTTTTAAATCCTTTGCTATTTCAGGCTGCAGTGAGATTATCGCAAAAATTTATTACTGGATTAACTGAAATTCTCAATGAAGGAATTGCCAATGATGAAATCAATCCAGATACTGATGTAAATAAATATGCCCAAGTCATTTTGTCTCTGATGGAAGGCAGCTCACTTTTATCATTTACACACAATGACAACAGCTATATTATCAATGCAATGGATTTTGCTGATGGCATCCTGATTCAAAAAATAACAAAGTAAAATTTTTTAACCCTTCACATACCGATTGGTATGTGTTAATTTAATTTAGAATGGAAAAAGTATTAAAGACAAAAAGAAAAATCAGATTTCAGGATTGCGATCCATTTAATCATCTGAACAATTCGAAATATCTTGAATATTTCATAAATGCCCGCGAAGACCAGATCGAAAAACATTATAACCTGGACATCTTTCAGCTTATGAAAAAAACCGGGTTAAGCTGGGTAGTCGCTTCCAATCAGATCAGTTATCTGAAACCCGCTTTTACCATGGAAACTGTTGTTATTGAATCTCAATTAATCCAATATACAGACAATGCACTACTCGTAGAAATGAAAATGTGGAACGAAGATGAAACGGAACTCAAAGCACTGCTCTGGATAAAATTCATTCACTACAATCTTCTGGCAAAAAAAGCAGCTAATCATTCTGAGGATTTAATGAAATTATTCGAATCAGTTGCTGTTCCTGCTGGGGAAACTGTATTTGAAAACCGCTGTATAGAAATTATTAAGCAGATAAAAAATTATGCTTGATTACATAAACCGCACTTAATCAACAGGAAAATTAATTAAAGAGGCTTCAGAGATATCTGATTTCTCTTTAATTAACGCAAATCGATTTTTAATCAATCACTCAAAACTTAAAATGGAAAAAATCAATTCAGATTTGAATGCGTTAAAAACTGCAAAATGACTTCAAAGCAAAAAAGACTTTTTAAAGCATATTGAGCCTTTTCATAAGTTCTGGCCTATTAGACCTGCTTACGGGGATTACCTCTTTTGCGATTAAAACACTGTTATCTTCTATATCGATAATTTTTTTTATGTTAATTATGTAGGTTCGATGCACTTTTAAAAAAGAAGATGCGGGAAGTTTATCTTCTATTTTTTTTAGTGTAGAATGTACTGTATAATTTTTGTCTTCGGTTTTTATCAGGATATAATCTCCTTTGGCTTCGATTACATTTATCGATGCCATATTTATTTTTATGAGCCTCCGGTCTATATTTATATAAAATTCTGAAGCCGTATCATTGGGTTGGACTGGCTGGGCATCTGCTGGTACTGCATACGAAGGGAGTATATTTTTTTGGGCTTCAATTTTATTTACTGCCTTCAGAAAACGCTCTTCAGTGATTGGTTTTACCAGATAATCAACAATACACTTGTACTCGAATGCTTCGATAGCAAAATTCCTATCTGAGGTTATCAGAATAACTAAAGGCGGGTTTTTTATCGTTTGAATAAAGTCGAAACCAGTAAATCCGGGCATGTGGATATCCAAGAAAATAATGTCTATCGGGACGGTGCTTTGATTAAGAAACTTTATAGCTTCCATCGCATTTTGAAATTCGTCTATAAAATTCAAATCAGCATGTTTTTTAATCATCTGGCCAATAATAGTCCTTGCCAATGCTTCATCGTCTATTACAATACAATTCATATGATTTAGTTATAATGAATCAGCATAATGCAACATGGCAGCAAGTATTTTATCAAACGCTGCTTTTAACGCTTCATTAAAGCCTGCCGATTGGTTTTTTAAGTCAAACTCGAACTCTTCAGCAAGATAATAACTTTTTTCCATTCCCATTATACTAATTTTATGTTTAATCTTATGAATAATTTCTGAGGCTTCGAGAAAACATCCCTTTTCCATTTGACTGGAATATTCGTCTATTTCCTTGGGCAGCTCTTTTTTGAAGGTATTGATAATTTTCTGTTTAAAAACATCATCATTTCCCGAAAGACTATTAATATAGTTAAGATTTGGCTTTTCCATTCACATCAAGAGTAAAGAAAAAGGTGGCGCCTTCATTTACTGTACTCTCCACCCATATTTTTCCGTTATAAAACTGAATAATTTTTTTTACGATCGAAAGCCCTATTCCCGATGATGTATCCGAATTGTCAAGCTTAGTAAAAATATTAAATATTTTGGCGAGATAAGCTTCCTCTATGCCCACTCCATTATCTTTTACATAAAATTCCCATAGGCTGTCATCATTTAAGCCACATCCTATTTCTACAAATCCTTTGTCTTTATCGTTATACTTGATACTGTTATTGATTAAATTTTCGAAAAGCTGTCTAAATCTATAATAATTCCCAAAGAGCTTAGGCAGTTTGCCATTTACTTTTATTTCGAAGTTTTTTGGAAGCAGTGCTGTCCTGATTATTTCGTCTAAAAGCACGTTAAAATCAATCATTCTATTTTCGGACTGCAGCTTATCAATAGATGAGTAATCCAGAATTCCTTTAATAAGCAGATCCATTTTTTCGACATTGAGCAAAATAAGGTTTAACGAATCCAGATTATCAGCACTGAGTTTTTCTTTGTTGTCGGCAATATACCATTCAATTAGCGTATTTATACTTCTTAGAGGCGCTTTTAGATCATGAGAAACTGCATGCGCGTAATCATTTAGCTCCTGATTTTGCAATTCCAGGTTTTTAAGGAGTTCTTCCCGCTGCTTATTGATTTTAATAATTTCCTCCGATTGCTTTTTTATATAATCGGTTGCATTAAATTTTTTATCGGAATAGTCATTTACATCAAGATTCATGGAGCTCAATATAAATTCCAGGTTCTTGTTTACATCGGTAAGGTTTCGAGCTTCTTCCCTCAGTTTTTCGTTTGCTTCAAATAACTCATCCGAACTTAATTTCATTGCTCTCTGCAGCAATGCACTTTGTTCATCATAATTTATATATGAATTGTTTATTGCATTCAGGAAATTTTCTAATCCGTCAGGAATTTTACCTCCCAGGTGCTTTGCTATTTGTCTTTCTAGTAAGGAGTTCATTATTCGCTAACAAGTGTTAAAGTCATTGTCTGATTGTGTAATTGGCAAGTTGTACTCCCAAAAAAAGGTGCCATTTCTCCGTAGGAATAAAACCCGGTTAAAACTGTCTGGTTATCTACCACCGCTTTTACCTCTTCCAATTCCTCTTCTACCCGCTGATCCATTACCAGTTTTCGTCCCACACAGCTTATAAGTATAGCCAGATCGGGTTTTGTTTTTCGATTCCGCATCGCATCCTGAGCGGCTAAATTAGCTCCATTGGCAATGCCGTCTACCGATGCCATCATCAGCTGTACTCTGGAGTTCAGTGGTACATCTCCAGCAAGAATCATTGATTGATTGTGACTGTCAATATTAAGAATTGTTCTTACAAGAGCATCTTCTTTTTCAGGAGGAGTTACATTTAATGGGTATAAAAGCGAGGCTTGTGGAAGCTCATTAGCTTTTTCTCCCAGATATTTTTTATATAGTTCTAATGCTGGATGCCCATCTATCTCATACAGAATATTTCCTTCGGAACGCGTAATTATTCTTTCAGGGCCAAACGGCTGCCACCCGCCATAACTGGCAAAACTGATTTCTAATGTATCGCCATAAAAACCAATTAATACCACTTCGCCTTCTTTTGGATTTTCATTATAAGAAGCAAGGGTTTTCTCGAATTTTGCATCATCGCCACACATACCGCCCGTTATAGATACGCTCGAATCGATAGCTTCTTCCAGTCCGTTTATTAAAGAACTGCCGTTAATAAAGCTGCCTTCTGAAAGCACAAAAAGATGTTTCAGATTCTCTTTTGGCATATTTGAGTACAGGCTTTTGCCAAGAGCAACGGCATCTTTTTCAAAGTCTAAAATATTTCCCCTTTTAATTACGAAACTGCTTTTTTCAAATTCAACAGCCGTTACTGCAGCAGAATTATCCAGAACATTTGTACCAGCAATTTCTCCTGCTGTAGATCCATAAATAATATGTTCATAGGGAAATTCTTTTTTAATATCTTTTACAAAAGCTTCATCTTCAAGCAGCAATCGGTTTGCAAATACCAGTACTAATGGATTCTTCAAGGTAATTTTCTCTGTAAGATAATTCCAATCCAGATTCTCTTTTTTAAAAGCCTGCACTATTTTCATAACTTTATTTATTTAGCTGTACATAAAATATGGTACCATTTCCTAACTCACTTTCAATCCAGATTTTTCCATTATAATATTCTACTATTTTTTTTACTATAGACAAGCCCAATCCTGTTGATTTTTCACTGCTCGCAAGCGATTGAAATGTCATGAAGATTTTTTCAAAATGTTCTTCGGCGATACCTGGGCCATTGTCTTTTACAGAAAATATGTAATGGGATTCCGATTCTTCTGCATTTACTTCCACTAAACCCAGGGGTTTGTCGCAATAACTGACTGCATTCCCTATTAAATTCTGAAACAATTGCTGGATCCGGAACTTATCTGCAAGAATCACAGGCATTTTATCCGATATAGCTATGTTTACATTTTTTGGAATATCAATTGTATTTACAATATTCTGAACCACCTCGAGTGTGTTAACTAATTGTGCTGTTTCAGTATTTTCGGTATTTATTTTAGAATAGGTCAATATGCCTTGTATAAGCCGGTCCATCTTTTCAATCTTGCCTTCTATCATATCCAGATATTGCATAGACTGTTCTCCCAGATTGGCTTGATTCTCTTCTTTTAGCCAATAAATTAATGAGTTTATACTTCTTAATGGCGATTTAAGATCGTGAGATACAATCTGGGCATATTCTTCGAGGTTATTATTGCTTTTTTCCAAGCTGACCAAAAGCTGTTCCTTTTGATCCTCGAGTATTTTTCGTGAAGTGATATCCTCTTGAATAGCAAAAAAACAGGAAATTTCGCCCCATTCATTATATAATGCCTGTCCCTGGATCTTGACCCAATATTTTTTTCCCGTTTTAGAATAATTAATGATTTCACAGCTGAATGGTTCTCCTTTTTTGATCTGCTCGCTTAAATACAGCACTGTCTCAGGATTACTTTCTTCGCCTTGCAATAATTTGCCGGGTTTCAATCCGATAAGTTCTTCCAATTCATATCCAGACATGTCAGTAAAACTTGAATTGACCCATTCTGTTCTGCCTTCACTATCACAAATAATAACTGAATTTATATTTTTTTCAGCGATGAGCGATAATAAAACAAGTTGTTCTTCTTTCGTTTTTTCATCAGTCATGTCTTCAATGACGGCAAAATACTGCAGGAGCTCACCGTTTTCATTATAAACAGGCTGTCCTTTTGTACGGGTCCAGAAATATGTCCCGTCTTTACGTCCATGCGTGATTTCTATGTCAAATGATTCTCCCTTAAGGAAAAGAGTAGTCATTTTTTTCATAGCTCCTTTGTTTGTGTTTGCCGTCCTGCCCACCTCAATAGGAGATTTTCCAATAATATCTTCCTTTGTAAATCCTGTTATTTTATGATATGATTCATTGCACCAAAATATTTTCCCATCAGGATGCGTAAAAACAATGGCATTTTTATTGGCGCTTGCTACTAACGAGAGACGGTTAAGCTCTTCACCATCCTTATTAAGTGCTTCTCTCTGCTTGTTGTTAATTTCCAGTAATTCATTAAGCTCCTGATTTTTTACTTCTTGCGATTTCAGTATCTGAAGCAGATCCAGCTGCGGATCAAAATCGGCAAAGTCAGATATGGTGAGGTTATTTTTTTTTACATCTTCTACCGATGTCAGCCAAGGAGATCCGATAAATAAAAAATAATTATCTATTGCTGCAAATTGTCCGCGGATTAACGGTTCTGCATTTAGTATGCTTTCTAAAATTACCAGCTGATTTAAGTTTTCGGATATTGTTTTGGTATCCATCTTTTCCATGAATGGCCTTTTGGATGTAAAGCAGTCCGAAAGCTTTGTCTGTTTTTTTATAAAAGGAAAAACTTTCTTTAAGCTTTTCCCATAAGAAGAAATGCTCATCTGCTGATCAAACAAAATGTAAAAAGGAAAAATTTCATTCAACCTTTCAGCAGTAAAATTAATTGAATCCATATATTACCAGCTTATTTTAAACACATCCTCAAATCTGTTTAGCTGCTTAGATATAACATGTTCAATTACTACTTTATTTTCAAATGCGTTTACCAGTCCGTTAAGATACCCTCTTATATATTCTTTCATTCCGGGCGTACTTGTGTAATAATGCAACATTAAAATAGTATCATTTACAGCAGTAACTTTGAATTCAGGAGGAGTCAGTTTTGGGTAAATTAACAACATCCGGTTATGAAAGCTAGGTAAATTTAATAAATAATCTTTTAAATGCCCCTCTCGTGACTCTTTAATTAACAGATATTTCTCACGAGATATTTTTACTATGTATTCTCCAAAATGAAAAAGTATTTTATTTATTGAAAAATGGGAGAGATTTGATAATTTCTTTGCTATTTCAAATGTTATACAATCATTATAAGGCTGATCGATAATATTACAGTCCCCAGGTTTAATTTCATCCCATGTCCGCTGATCAAAATTATCCAGTACATACTCTTCAACTGCCTTATAAACTATACCGTACATCTCTTTTTATTGAGAAATTAACTCATTTGCACTCCAATATTCAATCATCTTTTTTACTTTATCAACATACTCCTCATATTTTAAAGGCTTGAGCATGTATCCTGCAATACCAATTCTATAAAACTCTAACAAATCTCTATGGTTGTTAGATGTTGTGAGAACGATAGCCGGTATATACTTTAATACATCATCAGCTTTGAGAATACTCAAAAATTCTATTCCGTTAATTTTTGGCATATTGAGATCAAGAACAATTATATCTGGAATAATTATTTTATTTTTTAGTATTTCAAGTGCTTCTTCGCCATTATTGGCTTCTATTATTTTATGAACTTGCTCGAGGTTTTTTAAAACCCTGTTAAATTTCATAACTTCTATAGCATCGTCTTCTATTAATAATATATTTAATGACTTTGACATGGCAGTTTTTATGTATAAAAAATTTACTTCCCAAATTTAAGTATAGCTTGGCTATAAAAGAGTCAATCTTCGATAAGCGGTATATAACTGTAGCTGAATGGTATTTATTGATCGTTAAACAGAAATATTAAAATTAACAATCATTCATTTAATCTATTGGACTCTTCATAGAAATATGCCTTTTTGCTCCTTAAAAACAGTCACTTATTTAAAAACATGATTGCCAATTCATTCCAAGAACTATTACATGGTGTGTCATTATACTGTTTATCGATTTCCTGAGTCTATTCATCTATAGCAATTGGCCAGTTATCTAATTATGTAAATAGTATGCTAAAAGTAATAGATCTTTGTACTGTAATAATTGCAATAGCCAATCCTATTCAATTATAATCCAAAAACAATTTTAGTTAATTTTAAAAGCTCCTCGCCACAGGGAGCTTTTTTTATAAACTATACTGCTGGAGATTAATAAACAGACTGTTACAAGTTATCGATTATAAAAGCCCATTCATCTACAGCAATTGACCCGTTACCTAATAATGAAAAGAACATATTAAAAATTGATAGATATTTGTACTGTAATAATTGCATTGACCCCCGCAATTCTGCAATTATGACCAAAAACAATTGTTAATTTAAAAGCTCCTTACCACTGGGAGCTTTTTTTATGCACTATACAAAACTGTACGCGACAGTCAACAGTGTTTTTTTTGATTTTAATGCTTTAAAAATCAACACATATTCCCGAATACAGATTGCTTCCCTGCTTCATTCATCATCTCACAACAGCTATTGATCTATAGCTGAATTACCATTGAAATAGTTCGATAACCAGTACATCTAAAGTAAATTACCATTGGTCGACATAGCAAGTTCAATAGTCTAAAAAGCAGAATGATACCTATTTAATAAAAATACATTTGTATCAGAATAATGCTAAAAAAAACTGCTGACTAAAGAAAGCAGGCCCCAAATCCAAAACATTAACCTAATTCCTGAAAAGATGAAAAATGCAGATTTAAAAATATTAATAGCAGAAGACAACGTATTAATAGCCAAAATCCTGGAGTGCATCCTAAAAAAAGAAGGATACCAAGTTACATGCTGCAAAGATGGCCTGGAAGCCATAGAAAAAATTCCAGTATTAATTCCTGATCTGATTATTACAGATATTATGCTTCCTTTTCGTTCAGGATTAGAAATAATTGGTTTTACAAAAGAACGTTTTGAAAACATTCCAATAATAGTAGTTTCATCGTTAGGCGAAGAAGAGGGCACAGTCCTAAAAGCCTTCAGCCTGGGTGCCGATGATTTTGTTTCAAAACCTTTTAATCCCAATGAATTACTGCTTAGAATAAAGCGTTCTTTTGCAGCCGCACAACATATTAATCCAGGATACATTGAAACAATCCACATCAGCGCCTGAATAAATAAACAATAACCGTACTCTCGATTTTTTAATACCAATTCGATTACAGAAGGCAATTTCCCCCAGATTGCCATCTATTTAATGGTTAAGATTATTATCTGATAAATAAAAGCCGCTGGATGCAAATCACTATTTATGAACTGTTAATAAATTCGGCTTGCAGCAAATATCCCTTCCAAATATTTTACATCATAAGACAATTTTTTTTGTTATTTAAAAAACAATATCGTAATATTGCAATATAAAAATATACAAAATGGGAGCTACTAAAACAGAACATTTCACCGATGCGCAAAACCAGATTGCTTCAATCGCAAAAGCATTGGGACATCCGGCAAGAATTGCAATAATCGAATATTTGCTAAAAGTCAATGAATGCATCTGTGGCGATATTGTCAATGAGCTTCCTCTCGCCCAGCCTACCGTTTCTCAACATTTGAAAGAACTAAAAAACGCCGGCATCATCAAAGGAAACATTACTGGAAATTCAATCTGCTATTGTATTGACGAAAAAACAATAGCCATTTTAAACCTTTATTTTTCAAATATTACACATACTATTTCAAAATCAAAATGCTGCTAATGGTTAATTACGAATTACGAGGTATGAATTACGAGGTATGAATTACGAGATAAACAATTACGGATTGTGTGACAAATATTTATTGAATAAAAGGTAGCACATAAATTATTAAAGCTTTTTTTTGACAAAGTATATCGCAATATTGCATTAAATCAATAAATAATAAGCATTATGAAATTATCAAAAATCAAAGAAATTTTGCCAGCATTGGAAAATGTTGGATTTCAATTGGAAGATGGGACTTATGTACCCGAACATTTCCACGTTACCGAAGTGGGAATCATTACCAAAAACTTTATTGATTGCGGTGGCGTTGTCCGAAACGAAAAAGTGGTAAACTTTCAGCTTTGGGATGCCAATGATTTTAATCATCGTCTGAAACCGAATAAATTATTGCACATTATTAAACTTTCGGAAGACAAACTGGGTATTGAAGATTCTGAAATCGAAGTGGAATATCAAAGTGGTACCATTGGTAAATATGATCTGGCTTTCGACGGAAAAAACTTTATCCTTAAAAACAAAAAAACTGCCTGTCTGGCACAGGATTCCTGTGGTATTCCATCTGAAAAACAAAAAATAAATCTATCTGAAATGAGTAATGGATCCTGCTGCTCAACAACGGAAAAATGCTGCTGAAATTTAAAATGATATAAAAATGACATCACCAAAATCCACTTTATTTCCAGAACTGGAAAAAACAATTAAGGGTTTAAAAATAGAAGAAATTACATTAGAACGTAAAGCAGTTTTACAGCCTCTTATAGCATTCATTCAAGCCAAAGTAAACGATCAAAAGGAAATCAGGCTTAATCTGATCTGCACGCACAATTCCAGAAGAAGCCACTTATCGCAGGTATGGGCACAGGCAGCATCGGCTTATTTCAACATAAGGAATGTTTTTTGCTACTCTGGCGGAACTGAAGCCACAGCCCTGTTTCCAATGGCTGCCAAAACTCTGGGGAATCAAGGCTTCAAAATCGAAATAATCGCCGAAACCAGCAATCCTGTTTACGCCATAAAATATGCTGAAAATTCACATCCTGTTATCGGGTTTTCAAAAAAATATGATGATGATTTTAACCCCGCCGCTGAATTTGCAGCTATTATGACCTGTTCGCAAGCTGATGGCGGCTGTCCGTTTATTGCTGGAGCAGAAATAAGGATTCCGATAACTTTTGAAGATCCAAAAGCATTTGATAACACACCACAGCAGGCTGAAAAATACAAAGAAAGAAGTTTGCAGATTGCAGCCGAGATGTTTTATGTTTTTTCACAAATCAAGCAATAAGTATGTCAGCAGATAATTGTACTCCAGCATTGGAAAGAAAAAAATTAGGATTTCTAGATCGTTTTTTAACGCTATGGATATTCCTTGCAATGGCAATAGGAGTTTCTATTGGTTATTTCGTTCCGTCAAGCGGTGGTTTCATCAATTCATTTTCGAGCGGAACAACCAATATTCCTTTGGCAATTGGATTAATCCTGATGATGTATCCGCCATTGGCAAAAGTAAAATATGAAAAGATGGGAGAAGTTTTCAAGAACACCAAAATCCTCGGTACTTCGTTATTTTTAAATTGGATAATTGGTCCCATCTTAATGTTTGCACTAGCCTTGCTGTTCCTAAACGGTTATCCCGAATATATGATTGGAGTAATCCTGATTGGTTTAGCCCGATGCATCGCAATGGTGGTGGTCTGGAATGATTTGGCAGAAGGAAATCGAGAGTACGGAGCTGGATTAATCGCTTTGAACAGTATTTTTCAGGTTTTATTTTACAGTATTTATGCTTATGTATTCATTACAATACTCCCGCCCTATTTTGGCTATAAAGGCTTTGAAGTAAATATCAGCATAGGGCAGATTGCCGAAAGTGTTGGCATTTATTTGGGTATCCCTTTTGCAATGGGCATTATCAGCAGATATGCGTTAATCAGATTAAAAGGCGAAGAATGGTTTCAAAACAGATATGTTCCCGTAATTTCACCAATAACACTGATTGCCTTACTTTTTACCATACTGATAATGTTTAGCCTTAAAGGCGAACTTATTGTACAAATTCCAATGGATGTCATAAGAATAGCAATCCCATTGGTTATTTATTTTATAATAATGTTTGTGGCCAGTTTTTTTGCAGGAAAATATTTTGGTGCCGATTATTCAAAATCAACGGCAATAGCATTTACCGCTACAGGCAATAATTTCGAATTAGCGATTGCGGTTTCCATAGGTGTTTTTGGCATCAACAGCGGTCAGGCATTTGCAGGCGTAATTGGTCCTTTGGTCGAAGTTCCTGCGTTAATAGCATTGGTAAATCTAGCCTTCTGGTTTAAGAAAAAATATTACAGCCAGAATTAAAACAAGATAGACTCCGGAGGAAAAAACATTATCAGAAGATAATGAATGACGCGGAGAATGATAAAATACTTCAATGATTTTAAAACCTCTGCTATTATGGAGGTTTTTTTATGCAAATTAATCACTTATACATTGTTAATTAATTAAATATTAACCATTTATACATCAATCATACTGTTTTTATTTGTAACTTGAAGAACATTTTTTGAAATAAACCGCCAATTGTATCCCCAATTATAATGAGCAAATTTCTTTTATTAAAATACACAAAGTGTGAATGTTATAACTTTTTGCAAAAGTAATATAAGAGCTACGACTTGATAAAAAATGATCTTTATAATTCCTTAATAGAGATTAAAATCAGGAAGTGAAATTATGATAGAAGTGCAAAAACATGGAGTAATTCTTCAGCAGACAAAACTGGATTTTGAAAACGAGGGAGTCCTCAATCCAGCTGCTGTCAGAGAAGGAGATTTTGTACATCTGTTTTACAGAGCTGTAAGCAGAGGAAATTATTCCAGCATTGGATATTGCAGATTAATAGGGCCTTTAGAAATAGAAGAGCGCATGAAAACGCCTCTGATTTCGCCTGAATTTGATTACGAACGAAACGGAATTGAAGATCCCAGAATAGTAAAAATCGAAGATTTATATTATTTGACATATACAGCTTATGATGGTGTAAATGCCCTGGGAGCCTTAGCGGTTTCGGAGGACTTAATTAATTTTAAAAAACAAGGAATTATAGTTCCTCAAATTGAATATGAAGAATTTGATGCCTTAGCAGATACCAATAATGAATTGGACGAAAAATATTATCGTTACAACCAGCACAATAATATTATCGAAAAAGAGGGGATAAAAATAATGCTATGGGATAAGGATATTATATTTTTTCCAAGAAAAATAAATGGAAAGTTTTGTTTTCTGCATCGCATCAAGCCCGAAATACAATTAGTATCTGGTGTTGAATCTCTGGAGGAGCTCACTGAAGAATTCTGGAATAATTATTTAAGCAATTTCAAGGACAATATATTATTTACACCACACTATGATCATGAAATAAGCTATGTGGGAGGCGGCTGCCCGCCAATAGAAACTGAACTAGGCTGGCTTATCCTATATCATGGAGTACAAGTTTCTATAAATGGCTATGTCTATTCAGCTTGTGTAGCTTTGTTTGATATTGAAAATCCGATGAAAGAAATTGCCCGGCTGCCATACCCGTTATTTAAGCCCGAGGAAAGCTGGGAATTGAAAGGCGACGTAAACAATGTATGCTTCCCGACTGGCGCCGTAGTTTTTGATGACATTTTATATGTCTACTATGGTGCTGCAGATGAGAGAATTGGCTGCGCATCAATGAACTTGCCTCTATTACTGCAGGAAATACTATTATATAAAAATAATTGAACACTTATACACCAATAGAAAACTTATACACCAATGAAAAACATTCACCTATACACCACGACAAAAAAAGATCTCATTCTGGGCTCAAACAATTTAGCAGATTTTCAAAAAAAAGAAAGCCATTTGCCCGAAATCTTATTTATTACCACTTTTCCACCGAGAGAATGTGGTATTGCAACTTATTCTCAAGATTTGATTATGGCATTGAACAAGCAATTTAAAAAATCTTTTGATATAAAAATTGCCGCTTTGGAACTGCAAAATGAAAAGCACACGTATGCAGAAGACCTATATGCCATTTTAGAAACCGACAATCAAAATTCATACGCCGATCTGGCCAAAAAAATCAACAGGGACAAAACCATCGAAATCGTTCTGATTCAGCATGAATTTGGTTTATTTAGAGGAAATGAAGAAGATTTTATTTCTTTTTTAAAAGCTGTCAGCAAACCCATAATTCTGGTTTGCCACACTGTACTGCCACGTCCAGACGAAAAATTAAGACAGCATGTTCTTGACATTGATCCCTTAGTGGATGCCTTCATTGTGATGACTAATAATTCTGCCCGATTACTGGAAAGTGACTATAACGTTGCTCAGGAAAAAATTACAGTTATCCCTCATGGAACGCACTTAGTAGAGCATGCGGACAAAGAAGAACTTAAAGAAAAGTATAATATTCCAGGCCGAAAAATTATTTCAACTTTTGGACTTTTAGGTCCTGGAAAATGCATAGAAACCTCATTGGACGCTTTGCAAAGCATTGTAAAAGAGGAGCCAGATGTATTATTTTTAATTATCGGAAAAACACATCCAAGTATTGTAAAACATGAAGGCGAAAAATATAGAGATTTCCTGAAAGAAAAAATCAGCCAGCTGCAATTACAAAATAACGTGCAGTTTGTAGATAAATATCTTCCATTAAATGCTCTGCTGGAATATCTGCAGCTGACCGATATTTATCTTTTTACATCCAAAGACAGAAATCAGGCTGTAAGCGGGACTTTCTCCTATGCGATAAGCTGTGGCTGTCCTATTATTTCGACTCCAATTCCGCATGCGATGGAGGTCTTGAAAAACGGTACAGGAATTATTGTAGATTTTGAAAACCCTGAGCAATTAGCCGAAAATGTAATTAATTTATTGGGAGATGAACAATTACGAAAAAATATAGCTTCCAAAGGTATTCATAAACTGGCTCCAACGGTTTGGGAGAATGCCGCTCTTGCCCATGCTATGCTTTTCAAAAAAACAGCTGCAAAAAAAATGCATCTGCATTATAGAATTCCAAAAATCAATCTTAATCATTTCAAAAAAATGACGACTTCATTTGGGATGATCCAGTTTTCAAAAATCAATCAGCCAGATATAGACTCGGGCTACACTTTGGATGATAATGCCCGTGCCCTGGTGGCTATGTGCCAGCATTTTGAATTGACAAATGACACTGCCGATTTAGAATACATTCACAAATATTTCAATTTTATACGATTCTGCTTTCAGTCAGACGGCTATTTCCTAAATTATGTAGATGATGATATCAATTTCACAAAACAGAACAGCGAAAATCTTGCCGATGCCAATGGAAGAGCTATCTGGGCTTTGGGATATCTTATTTCTATCGGAGACCTTCTGCCCTCAGATTTATATGAAAAAGCGGTATTGACAATGCAGACAGCATTGATAAATATGAATAGAATACACTCTACCCGAGCCATGGCTTTTATTATAAAAGGAATCTATTACAGTAATCTGAAAAATAATACGGCTCAAAACAGCAGCATGATAAAGCACTTTGCCGACAAGCTGGCACAGATGTACAAACATGAATCCAAAGAAAACTGGCTATGGTTTGAAAGCTATCTTACATATGCCAACAGCATTCTGCCCGAAGCCATGCTATGTGCTTATCTAGCCACAGGAGATGAAAGCTATAAAACGATTGCAAAAAAATCATTTGACTTTTTATTATCTAAAATTTATAAAAACAACCATACCATAAAAGTCATTTCCAATAAAGGATGGCTCATCAATGGACAGGAACCCGATCAAGAGCCTATAGGAGGCGAACAGCCTATTGATGTAGCTTATACCATACTGGCACTTAGTAAATTTTATACGGTTTTCGGGGAAAAAGATTATCTGCATAAAATGGAGATTGGCTTCAGCTGGTTTTTAGGAAATAATCATCTGAACCAGATAATATACAATCCGTGTACCGGAGGCTGCTATGATGGCCTAGAGGAAGATTATATCAATTTAAATCAAGGAGCAGAATCTACTGTGAGCTATCTGATGGCAAGGCTTACCGTCGAAAAATATCTTATCCGTAAAATACAGAAAAATAAAGAGATTGCTATTATGCCTAAAGCAAGCAAAATGAAGCCAGGATTCAAAATCCATAACAGCATTTCTTACATAAGAGCATAATAACTAGAAATTATATAACTTATTCTGAAAATTATATAAGCAATTAACAATCTGTTTTATAGAAATTTACTTTATAGAAATTAATAAGAATAATGGGGGTTATTGACATTTAATTTCAAAAAATAATCAATGTTGTTTAGTCAAGAGAAGAAGCAACTCACCTGAAAATATTTTTTTGGTCCTAACAAATAGCATTGATATTTTTTTTTAAACTATTGCAAAAACAAAGTATGATACCAAAAATTGGAATTACCGAAGATAATTTAAAAAAAGCAAACAGCCTGCTTTCAGTTGTATTATCCGATGAAATGACATTGTACGTAAAAACCAGAAAATTTCACTGGAACGTTTCAGGGGAAAGTTTCATGGAACTGCATAAATTATTTGAAGAGCAATACACTGAACTGGAAGAAATCATTGATTTAGTTGCCGAACGGATCGGCAAATTGGGTGGCAAAACAATCGGCACTATGGATGAGTTTACAAAACTGTCCAGAGTTAAGGAGAACCCAAATAAATATCCTGATCAAAAAACCATGCTTTCGGAATTGCTGGCGGATCACGAAACGGTCATCAGCGAATTGCGAAAAGACATCGATTTGTCTGCCGATGAAAATCACGATGCCGGCACAGCCGATTTATTGACAGGAATACTGCAGCAGCACGAAACAATTGCCTGGGTAATCAGGAGATATTTAGCATAGTTTTTTAGTAAAAAGTGGTTAGTTTTTGGTCTGAAAATGGCTGTCTTAGCGGACAGCCATTTTTTATTATGATGATTTATGAAGCCTTGAAAATTAAGGTGTGAATAATGAAAATTATAATAAAAGTTATATAAAGCATCTGATTTTCAATACATTTAAATTTACAATTGATTTAAAACGTAAGTAATTAAAGTAACAATTTTAATCTATTTGAAATATAAAACTCTACTATTTTGACTACCTGCCTAAAAAATATTTTTGAGGAAACAGGCACTATTTCGCTGTTTATCTTCAGGTTCTTTAAAGAACTTTTCAAACCCGTTTTCCAGTTCAGGGAATTTGCCCGGCAGTGCTATGCTGTGGGGTATAAAACACTGCCATTAATCACCATCACTGGATTTATAATGGGTTTGGTGCTTACCATACAGTCGAGGCCCACATTGCAGAGTTTTGGCGCCGAATCCTGGCTGCCCAGCATGGTCTCTTTATCGTTAATCCGAGAGATTGCTCCCGTAATTACGGCTTTGATCTGTGCTGGAAAAATAGCTTCAGGGATTGGAGCCGAGCTGGGTTCCATGAAAGTGACCGAGCAGATAGATGCCATGGAAGTTTCGGCTATCAACCCTTATAAATATTTAGTGGTCACTAGAATTCTGGCAACAACATGCATGATTCCAATTTTAGTATTTTATGCAGATTTTATTGGGATACTGGGAGGTTATATCGGGTATAATATTCACGGCAACATCAGCCTCTACCTTTACTTTTCCGAAATGGTCGAAAGTGTAGAATATCTCGACATTTTTCCTGCCACTGTCAAAACATTTTTCTTCGGATTTTTTATAGGAGCAATAGGATGCTATAAAGGCTTTAACGCTTCCAACGGTACGGCCAGTGTGGGCGTAGCCGCTAATGAAGCAGTTGTACTGGCCTCTCTTTCTATATTTATTATTGATATGCTGGCTGTTCAAATAACTGATTTATTTTTCTGAAACTATGGAAGCAAAACCCATTATAGCCATCAAGGATTTACACAAATCATTTGGAGAAAACACTATTTTAAAGGGGATTAACCTCAACTTAAATAAAGGCGAAGATCTAGTGATTCTTGGCCGGTCCGGTTCGGGAAAATCAGTAACTATCAAATGTATCGTTGGTCTGGTCAAAGCAGATAAAGGGAGCATACAAATTGCCGGCAAGGAAATCACCCAATTAGAATATGACGAGCTTAATGACCTCAGAGTAAAAATTGGTTTTATGTTTCAAAATGGTGCGCTGTATGATTCTATGTCGGTTAGGCAGAATTTAAAATTTACTCTGAAGCATCATACCCGAAATTTATCTGAAGAAGCCATCGAAAAAGAAATTATGGAAGCACTGGAAAGCGTTGGACTCAAGGAGTCTATAGATAAAATGCCAGCCGAATTATCCGGTGGCATGCAAAAAAGGATAGCATTGGCCAGAGCCCTGATTATCAAGCCTGAAATTATTTTGTATGATGAACCCACATCGGGCTTAGACACAATAACGTCAAGAGAAATCAGCGAATTAATACTTGATGTACAAAAAAAATACAAAACAAGCTCTATTATCATTACACATGATATGGCTTGTGCAAGAATTACCGGAAATAGAATTTTAATTCTGAAAGAAGGAGAAATTATAGCCGAAGGAACCTATGAAGAACTGGAAAAAAGCGAAGACGAATGGGTGCGTTCCTTTTTTATTTAACAATAAAAACTTGAGTCATGAATAAAGATGCCGAATCAAATTGGAAATTAGGAATGTTTGTAATGGGAGGATTATTACTTTTTATCCTGATCATTTATTTTGTTGGAAAACAGCAAAACCTCTTTGGCTCTAATTTTGAGCTGAAATCAAAATTCAAAACAGTAAGCGGTTTAAAAATCGGGAACAATGTCCGGTTCTCGGGTATAAATGTTGGTACGGTCAGCGAAATTGTATTGGAAAATGACACTACAGTGGTAGTAGTATTGACTATAGAAGAAGAAGTCCAGAAATATATAAAGGCAGATGCCCGTGCCAGCATCGGTTCTGATGGATTAGTGGGCGACAAAGTGCTGACCATTTCCCCCGGAACTTCTTCACATGAAATCATTAAGAACAATGCCTATATCAAATCTACAAATCCAATAGAAATGGATCAACTGATGAAAAGCGTCAAAGCCAGCGTGGATTATGCCGAGATTATTACAGGCCAGCTGGCTCAGTTTACCTACAAAATGAATAATGGAAAAGGCACACTGTCTAAACTGATGAATGATAAGGAATTTGCCAAAAAACTGGATGCCACTATGACCAATCTTCAATCAGGCACAAAAGGATTAAGTGAAAACATGGAGGCTGCAAAACATAACTTTTTATTAAAAGGGTATTTCAACAAAAAAGAAAAGGAAGAGAAAAAAAAGAAAGAGGAACTTCAAAAGAAAGAAGAAAAAAAAGAAGAGGAATTGAAGAAAAAGGAAGATTCCATCAAGAAAAAATAACGCAGCTGACTCTCCTGCAATAACATATATGGAAATCATATAATTTATGCAAAAAATCATGTAAGACTTTTTTTCTAAAAGGAATACATCTTTGTAATGCATTACAACTATAAACACTTAAAAAATAATTTTATGGCAAATCTGATACTTACAGCAAAACGAAATGAAACTATCATGAAAAAACACGACCAGAACACTGTTTTAAATAGTGCTGTTAAGTATCGTGAAAACACATTAGATTACAATAAAATAAGAAATCAAGTGGAACAGAATTATTATCATAAATCGCACGGCTGTTCTGTAAAAACACAAGAATAGTTTAGCTGCATATTACCAACTAAAACTTATCGAAAATGAAAAAAACAAACCTTATCCTCGCAACGGCAATGTTTAGTGCATGTACCCTATTTATAAATTGCAGGCCTTCGACCAAAGAAGAAACTGCAGCTCAGGAAAACGTTCAAGAAGCTGAAGAAGATGTCCAGGAAGCTAAAGAAGAATTATCAGAAGCTAAACATCAGGCAAATGCAGAAGAATGGCAAAACTTCAAAGATGACATGAATGCGGCCATTGAACAAAATGACGCCAGAATTGCTGCATTAAAGCAAAAGATAAAAAATTCTGGAAAAGCTGCCGATGCTGCATATGATAAAAAAATAGATGAATTGAAAGAGAAAAACGAGCAGCTCAAAATTAAAATAGATTCATACAAAAATGATGCAGACTCCGACTGGCAATCCTTTAAGCGCGAATTTAACCATGATATGGACGAACTGGGGAATGCTTTAAAAGACATAACCGTAAACAATAAAAATTAATCTAAAAAATAGAAATCATGAGCAATTTACTTTATACCATAGCAGTTATTTTAGTTATTTTCTGGGCAATTGGCTTTTTTGCCTACAGTGCTGGATCTATTATTCACATACTTCTTGTTATAGCAGTTGTCGCTGTTTTATTGAGACTTATTCAAGGAAGAAACGTTTAATCTTAAAAAACAGAACAAATTATGAGTACAGGTAAATTTGCATTAGGAATCCTGGGCGGTATTGCCGCAGGAGCATTACTTGGTGTTTTATTTGCTCCTGAAGAAGGCAAAAAAACAAGAAAAAAAATAGCCGAAAAAGGAAATGATCTGGCAGGCGAAATAAAAGCAAAGTTTGATAATCTGTATAAAAACATAACCAATCATCAAGATGAGCTTTTACAAGATGCCAAAAATTTATCGGCCAAAAGAAAGTAAGGAAATATTTTATAATAAAACAAACAACGGATAAGACAGGATTTTTTTAAAATTTCCTGTCTTTTTTTATGCAGATTACAGTTTAATTTAACATGAAAATTATATAAGCAGTATTTGGAATGGTGTAACCCATTAGTCTGATAATTTTAAAATATTTGCAGTAGGAATAATTAAAATAATTTAACAAAAAACAATATGAAAAAAATACATTTTTATTTAATGATGATGGTATTGTCGTTAAGTATTTTGCCCGCTACAGCTGCTGCCTCCGAAAACAGCTCTATTGAAGTTACACCTGCAGCCAAGGAAATGCCAATAGAGGTAAAAAATATGCTCAATCGTCTTGAGGAAATTAAAAAAATGGACAAATCCAAAATGAGCCGTGCCGAAAAGAAAGAACTCCGTAAAGAAGTTAAAGAAATCAAAGCAAATTTAAAAGCCTCAAATCAGGGAATCTATCTATCAATAGGAGCCATCATCATTATAATATTGCTGCTGATCCTGCTTTTATAGAAAAACACCAGGCATATAAAAAAGTAAAAAAGCTTCAGAGAAAAAATCTGAAGCTTTTTTATGCCGTATAAACGCTTTTAAACAATATACCTTCGAAAAAAAATTATGCCATAAACAACGCAAATTTATTATAGTTGTATAAAACCAGATCATAAGGAACTAATTTTGGCGCTACCTTCTCTGATGAAGCATCAAAAATAATATTGTTGTGCTTTCTAAACAGATAAACCTCTTTGAGGCAATTAGACAGGCTTTGATGAATCATGCTTGTAAAAATTGGCAATGGCTTATCTCCAGCCAATAAATCAATCTGGTAATTGGAACTGCTTTTAGATAAATTGTTTCCAATGATTCTTATAGTAAATGTTGTTGGAATGCCGTTCTGCTCTCCTTGATACTGTACTAACATAACTTTATAATATTAAATGTTTTAAACGAAATTTTATTCTATCAACATCTATATCTGTTGAATTCTTACTAAAATTATAAAAAAAAAAGAAACTGATATAATAATAGGCCATAAATTATCATATTTATAACATTGTACATTATATAAGTTTACAAAATTTTAACCACTGACATTTTTTACTTAAAACGAAAAACCCTGTAAGTATGAATTTACAGGGATTTCTAACTAATGTAATAAAACAAACAACTTTTTTGTGCTTTGCCGTTACTGGCTACCCCTTAATTACTGGCAAAGAGACTACATTTCCTGCTTCATTGCGCATAGTCATATTCAGTTTATCCAGCAGTGATAATTTATTGGACACTAAGCCTGAAAATAAATTATAGGAAATATTCATTTTTTTAAGATGGGTCAATTTTTCCAATTCTAATGGCACTGACCCTTTAAAATCATTATCAAAAAGATTTAAGTTTTCCAACGACACCAGATTCCCAACAGCTGGACTTAATTTTCCAGTAAATCTATTGCTGTATAAAGAAAGTGATTTTAAGGATTTTAACTCATATATAGACACTGGCAATGCCCCCTGAAAAGAGTTTTCATACAATGATAAAATTTCTAAAGCGGCCAGTTTGCCAATGTGCTGAGGCAATTCGCCAGATAGAATATTTCTATCAAGCACCAAGACCTGCAGATTGGAAAGTGCACAGATCGAAACAGGAATATAGCCTGTTAATTTATTGAATGAAAGATCTAATACCTCCAAAGCTTTAAGGTTGCCAATGTTCAGTGGAATTTCGCCATTCAATAAGTTAGTGCTCAAATTTAATTCCTGCAAATTGAGTAAAGTCGTGATTTCGACAGGAATGCGCCCAGTTAAATTATTATTTTTCAGATTTATTGAAACCACTTTATCATCAACCACTTTTACTCCATACCATTTTTCCATTGGCAAGGTAAGATCCCATTTATTAGTCCATCTGGCTCCATTGGTAGCCTGGTTTAATTTTATCAAGACTTCCTTTTCAGCCTTAGAAATAGCCGCAAAAGCAGAAAACGAAAAAAATACAGTAAAAATTAGTAGCGTAATTCTATTATTCATTTACAATGTTTGAGATTTGACTGCTTCAAAAATAATTAAAAACTTCGCTAACAAACAAAAAAAACCGATAAATTAACACAATAAAAATATTTCCATCAATATATCTTACAAAAAAAAGTGCAACTCTTCAAAATGAAGTGCTGCACTTACAAAAAAAAAATCAAGTAAAATAAACTAACCAGGTTTAAACTTTGAGCATGAAGTTTCCGCTTCCTAACAATAGATAATTCTAATATAAAAACATTGTAACCTTCGCTATTTTCTATATTGGGTTTGTTTTTTTTACATATACCCTTCGAAATCTCTTTTCTGTTCAACTTCAATATCCTTTTTCAACCATACAATTTTTTGTTCCAAATACTTTATATGATTTGCGTAGTTAAGAATATTAGGTAAAGCTTTTACCATTAAAGAAATCTCACCGCAAAAATCAATTTCTTTCTGAATATACGGTACCCGACTACCAGTTGTGACTCCTGTTGTTTCTAACCATATATACTTGAAAATTTCTAAATCTTTATTTAAAAGCAAAAAATGTTTCAAATAACTGATAAATCTGTGGTGAAATCTATATAATGCAATGCTCATAATCATCATGATTCTTTGTCGATCTTTAAAGTAAACATCAATGAAACCAGTAATATAGGAATGAGCTTTTTCTAGGATCTCATCATTATTTTTATCAAACTTAAATAGAATTGCTGACGGATGTTCAAAACTAGAAAAAGGAGGTGCTTTTGCTATGATAATATCTAAAGCTTTATCAATTATTTCTTTATAGTCTGGTAAATACCAAATGCACTCAAGTTTAAAATGTTCAAATCGAAATGATAAATAATCCATATCAACAACTTTCTGTTCCAAATATTCAATAAAAAAATTACTATCTAAATTTAAAACTGCTTCAAATTCTTTTCCATCATAATCAAAATGTGGATCAATCTTTTTTAAGCTTATAAAAGCTTGTTTAAGTAAATAAATGTGGTTAAAAAAATAAACAGCACAATCTCTGCAGAAATGATGTCCCAAACTGTATCGGTGTGTTATTGGTTTATTCAATATAATTTCAGTTAAGTAAGAAATTATATTGTGTTTTTTGATACCACTTTCGGTACTAGATATTTTATAACTATTGAATTCAGACTCAAACTTTAAATAATCAGTTAATTTATGAATGTATATCTGATTATTGCTTTTAAAAGTTTCAATTAAAAGTTTCAAAAACTTAGTACTTACCTGATTATCTGGAAGGCATTCTAACAATGTAATAATGCATGACGATTTGTCTCTAAAATTTGTTTTAATAATTAATTGCAATAATTCTTCACCACTTAAGATATTATTATTTATTATAAAGTATATAATCCGTGGTTGAAATTGGAAGGAAAACTCATTGTTAAAAGTAAGTATTAGTGCTTTAATTATTTCGTTTTTTCCTTTATTAGCGATTCCAATAAAGATTTCTGAAATTCCTCCTTCAATTTCCCAAAGATCTCTTCCTTGTTGTTGAAGAAATAATGAATTTATAAAATAAAGCAAGGACTTGATTTCATTCGATGTTTTAGATTTAATATAATCCTGTATTTTTTGACGCTTTTCTTGTTCTCTTTCTTGCCAAGATTTTCCATTTCTATCTTCAAGAAAATCTGTTTTTAAAAGTTTTGAGAGATTAATAATATCCGAATTAATGAATTGATTCCAATTATCTGGAATTGGATTTCCTAATGAAGAAATTTTCTTTGCTAATCGACTTACAAATTTGCAATGTGAATATTGGTCAGAAGAGAGTTTTTGTGAAATGATTTTTTCATAAATTGACAATTCATCAATATATATTTGTTCATCAATTTTCCCACCAGGATAAACAATTTTATTTAATATTTTTTCCGACTGCTCTTTATCTTGTTCAAATAGATTATATTGACCATCAAATATTTTTGCTCTCAATTCCAGTAATTGTGGAGAATGGTATAAATCAAAATTTAAAATACTAATCGAAATACCTTTTGATCCAAATTCTGTAAAATGCCAACCTAACAGAGTTTCTCCAATGTTTAAAAATGTTCCATTTGCAATTTCTTTATGTAAGGGAGAACGATTTTCAGTTGACATTATTTCTAATAGAATGTTCTGTCTTTGGTAGCCATTATGTAAGTCTTCAACTTTATAACTGAAATGATCATGAATAAATTTAAGGAATTCAGGTAGTCTCTTCGGTTGTTTTGCTACCAATTCGATAGATAACTCAATTGCTGGTTTCAAAAGTTCATTTGGATGATTCCAAAAGTTAATCAACAAATCAAAATATTTGGAAGCTTTTGTATGATCATTGTGTTCATATGAAAATTTAAGTTCATCAGATACGTTTTCTACTGGTAATTCGTCAATCCACTTTTTTAAGTAAATTAAAGTATCGTAACCTTTATAAAACCAAAACAATGTATAAAAAGAATATAGTTTTTCGTTAGTTTCTTCAGTTGAAATAATATTTTCCAAATGTGGTATTACAAGATTTTTAATATCATTATAGCCAAAAGTATTATTCACATCTACCAAAGTGCTTTTAATTTTTGACGGATATTTTTCAATAAAAGCAGATATCCAATCTGAATATATTATACTTGCGGTATCATTGTCAATAAAGCATTTGTAAAAAGCATATGTAGCAAGCACCTGATCCGAAACTTTTACAATCTCATCAGAATACACGTCTAAAATTTCATGTCGATGTAATTCAAGAATAGTAACCCATAATTCATCCCAATCAATATTGAAATTACTTTTTAGTATTGTTTTTAGTTCTTCATTATTTCTGTCTAATGCTCCAAAAAAGGAAACGATTGCAAGTGTTTTAAATATAATTGGTCTTGTAAATGCTTCAATTTCATCTGCTACTTTTTCAAAATACTTTTCATAAAGCAATACCGGACTATCCAAATAATTAGTTTCAGAATCCGGAGTAACTGAATATGTCGCCATTAATGCTACTCTTGCATTACCTTTCGACAATTCAACTATTTTTTTTCTAATGTCATAATGATGATGAAGATTAGGCAAAACTTTGAGAATAATTTTTTCAATATCTTCATCTTTTAATTTTTCGATTACAACTTCTTTATATTTGAAATTTTTTAATTCTTGATAAACTTGATGTTTCACATAATCTCTTACGGTAATTACTACTTTGATTTTGTTTGTTTTAGGTTTCTGAATGAAATCTAATAAATAAAGTAGGTTTTGTATTGATTTATTAGCATCATCAAAAAGAATAATATAATCCTTTCCGTTTTGAAACAAATGAACAAAGTCGTTCCAAAGTGGTACTGCAGAACTTTGAATTACTATTGGAATATAATCTTCTCTCGAATCTTCTAATATTTTTACAGCCAATTTTGATTTCCCAACTCCCGCAGAACCTGATAGAAGTAAAATATCGATATTTTTAAGATGATCTAAAGATTGTTTAAGTTCATCTTCTCGTGCAATAAAATCGTTGATCAACGAAGGCTGTAATCCTTTAGTTGTTTTAGTTAAAAAGTCTGGAAGATTATATATCTCACCTTTGATAATTTCAACACCCAAATATTGCTCAGATAAACCTGGGAAATCATAAATATGTAATGGTAGATTTTGAATATCAAAAACTTCTAATTCTGTATCTGGATTATGGCTTTTAACTCTCTTTTTTAATTCACTAAATTCATCAGTATCAATCTTGCTGGTAAATGCTAATATTACCTTTTCAACATCCTCTTTTTTTATACTAGTTTTATCTTTATCAAAACAATGATCAATATCTTTTTTTAATTTATCTATGAATGTTTTTGAACCATCAAGTTTATCTTTTGTTGTGCATTCAACAAAAACATATTTACTACCTTTTACAAAGAAAGAATCCGGCGCTCCCTTACTTGTTTTTTCTTTTGCAACTACAGATCCAGGTGCTCCAATAAATGTATTGCCTTGTATATGCAGTAGATGATTTATTAGGTCTTGAAATCTTGCGTCATTTATAGCTGATAATGCTACTTCAATTTGTTTAATGAAATTCATAAATGTTTTCAATTTTATCTATCCAAAGGTAATTATAATAAATTCTCTAACATTCTTACAGCCTTCAAAGGCTAAAAAAATCGTTAAAACATAATGGAAAACAAAAAAGGGCAAGACCGCCAGCCTTTTCTCTAAATCGTTCACTTTTATTTACCAAATAATAAAAAAGCAATCAGGAGCGTGATTATAATATTGAACAGCTGGGCTGTCAAAAAAGCGTACAAAGGTTTTTTGCTGCTGTTGCTGAACAAATCTTTGAAGTTAGTTTCCAATCCAATACTGGTGAAAGCCAGCGCAAACCAAAGTCCCTGAAGATTCTTCAGACTGTCTTTTACCGTATCTCTGGTTTCGGGTGAAATTAGAAAAGAAAAAACCAGAGAAGCTGCAATAAAACCTAACACAAACTTTGGAAAACGTTCCCAGATAATCCCTAAAGTCGGTTTTGCCACAACAGCATCCAATGATTTGTTCTGCGTATACGTCCAATACACAGATATTGCAAAAGCGGCTAATCCCAGTAATACATTCTGCGAAAATTTAACAATTGTGCTAATCTTCAAAGCGGTTTCTCCAACCAATGTCCCCGAAGCCACAACAGCTCCCGAAGTATCGATACTGCCGCCGAGCCAGGCTCCGGTAACTTCTTCTGCAAAATTGAAGTGCTTGGCAATAATCGGCATAAAAATCATCATTGGAATGGCTGTTACCAATACCATCGAAATGACATATGACAGTTTCTTCGAATCTCCTTTTATTGCTCCAGATGTTGCAATCGCTGCCGAAACACCGCAGATAGAAACGGCACTGGAAATCATTAATGCTAATTCTTCATCTACCTTTAACTTTTTACATACCCAAAAAGCAAAATACCAAACGGATAAAACAACAACTAAAGCCTGAATGAGTCCTAAAGAACCTGCCTTCAATATATCTGAAAATATGACGCTGGTTCCTAATAATACCAAGCCGATTTTTACAAAAATTTCGGTTGAAAGTGCTGTACGGAACCACTCTGGAAGCTTGAAAAAATTACCTATTGACAGCCCGATAATCAGACTAAAAATAACTGCTTCTAAATTGAGCCCCTTGATTACAGAATTCCCCGCTATAATCAAGGCGGCTACTGTCAGCACAAACACTATCGGAAAACCCAGTAAAAATTTCCTAACCGATTTTCCAACCAAAAAGATTCCTGTTACACCTATCCCTAAAAGGTAAACAAACTCTAAAAAAAGTTCTTTTATATTCGTACCGCTAAATACATCATTCTGCAGATCAGCTCCGTTTGACCATTTGAATACAGGAACCGAAGGCAGGTAAATAAAAAGCGAGATTCCGATTATCAAGAAGCCTAAGACTACTGCTGCCCAATCTTCATGAATAGTAAATTGTTTTGTTTTTAATGCCATATCAAATTATTGTTTTCCGCATTCGTTTTAATTATTTATCCTTCACACAGCGAAATCCTAAGTGATTACAGGCGCTTGTCGTTTCTCCTTTTCCGCGGCTTCCCGCCACATATCGGATACAGTATTGATCGCTGCATAAATAAGAACCGCCTCTTTGAACATGTTTTTCTACACCCGGCTCTTCGGGATCATGACTGGTCAAAGGTCCGGTTGGGTTATTATTTCCACTGCTTTTATAATAATCATCACGGTATAAATCACTGCACCATTCCCATACATTCCCTTCCAGATCATAAATCCCATATGGATTTTTCGGGAACGATTTTACTGGTGCTGCCCCTGCAAAACCATCTTCAACTGTATTATTATTCGGAAAAGATCCCTGAAAAATATTCGCAGCCCATTTTCCATTCGGTTTAAGCTCCGTTCCCCAATAATATTTTGCAGAAGGTCTTCCAGCTCTTGCGGCAAACTCCCATTCGGCTTCGGTTGGAAGTCTTTTCCCAGCCCATTCGGCATAAGCCTTAGCATCAAGATAACTGATTTGAACAACTGGATTATTTTCAAGCCCAACGATACTGCTCTCCGGTCCTGAAGGATGCTGCCAGCTGGCTCCCGGCACATACTGCCACCATTGCTGTATATTATCCAAAGCCACCTTTCCCGTTGGAGGCACAAATACTGCCGAACCCGGCACTAAATTTTCAAGCGGAACACCTGGGTAATCCTTTGGATCTAATGGTCTTTCTGCAATTGTTACATAGTTAGTTGCCTTAACAAAAGCTGCAAACTGTGCATTTGTCACTTCATGCTCATCAATCCAATATCCTTTTACACTTACTTTATGAACAGGTTTTGCATCTGGATAATCATTGGTTCCCATGCTGAATTCGCCACCTTCGACCCAGACCATTCCTCCGGCCGAAGCTGTATTCTCTTGTGAAGTTTTATTAATGGATTGCAGCAGCAATGCTTTTTTGGAAGTATTTGCCTTGCACATAGCCTGACAGTCAGTTGCTGAAACAACGGCTAACGATTTATTTACTTGTCCATAAGCTGAAAAACCTGCAAAACTAATTACTGCAATTACACTATATATTTTTTTATACATGATAAGAAAAATCAAAAATCTGGAATGTATTCTATTAAAATTCAATGAATCAACAACAAAACAATACATAAGGCAAGGAATACCAAATGCCAACAAACCTTGCCTTTCTCCTGAGAGATGTATTGAACTGCCATTTTTTTTTGGAATCAGCATAATTTAAATTCTACTTATTCCATAGAACAAAGATATATTAAAAACATGAACTTCCAAATTTTAAATTATTTTTTATGACGATCCTTACTTAATATCAAACAGAATCAAATTAGCCACAGATCAAAAAGATTTCTACAGATTTTAAAAAAAACAGTAAGAAAATCTGTGAGAATCAATATAATCAGTGACAAAAGAACATAGTAATATTTGCGGATAGTCATATTTATTTTTGCACAAAAATTAAAATAAATTTATAAACAACTAAATATCAGATATTTAAATAAAAAATAACTAAATAGCAATTCTTAAATATTCTGAATGCCATACTAAGCTTTTTTAATGAGCCAAAGCGGCATCAACATCTTTTTTCAAATCACCTAAGCCATCTTTCTTGAAAATTATTTTGCTGTTTTGGTATAAAATCAATGTTGGAAAAACCTTTACCGTTTTTAAATCGGCTATAATCTGAGGGTTATCTTCCAGATCAATTTCTACAATCTTCAAATTAGTCCCATTTTCAGCCCTTATGGATTCTAAAACTGGTTTTACTTTTTTGCAGGCACCACAATATCTAGAACCAATATCTACTAAAACAGCATTGTTTTCTGCAATAATTTTTTTGTACTCTGCCAATGTCAATTTACTTTTTGAATTAGTATAAAAAGGTTTTCCAGATCCAATCCATGCAGCGATTCCGCCTTCAAGATCATGCACTTCCGAGAAACCGTTTTTTAATAATTCTTTTGCCAATTGACCGCTTCTTCCTGCACCAATAGAATATATAAACACTGGTTTTGATTTATCCAGAGCCACTATATATTTCTGATAATTACCTGTTTCCAAATTAAAATTTATCGCCCCATCGATATGATTGAGTGCAAACTCTTCGGGACCACGGGCATCAATTAGCTGCGGATTTTTCTGCTCCCTAATTTTTGAAGAAAACGAATCAATTCTCAGGGTGAATTCATTTTTATTCTGGGAAAAACCAACAGCTGCAACTAAAAATGCAACTGCCGTAATACTTTTTCTGGCTAATTTAAGATTGAACTGACTCATATACATTTTGCTTTACGGTTACACTATTTTTATTTTGAGAAATTGGTTTGGCTAAAACTCCATCAGCTAAAGGGCTTCCTTCAATTTTGGATTTGAATATCGGCCAAAGGAACTGTGCGTACCACTCTTCACTTTTGTATGTTTTGGTTCCGTAGGATTCAGGGAATTTACGGGTAATCAAACCTGTTCCGAAAATAACATCCCAAATGAAAAACATATTTCCGAAGTTGCCTTTGAAATGACCTACTCCGTCACCGCTAGTATCTGCGTGATGCGCGTGATGTGTAGCCGGAGTAGAAATCAGGCGTTCCAAAACCCATGCAATTGGATGCAGTACTTTGTATTTGTAAAATGGTTTGTCCCAGGCAATGCTGGAATGTGCGGCTAAAGTGATGGTGCTTTTGATAACCAGAACAAATAAAGCCGGTATTCCCAAACCTAAATAAGTCAGCGTTGCAGTCAGATAAATTTGAGAGAAAAACACGGTGTACAGGAAGTTTTGTCTGGAAGCCATCGCCATTCCCATGTACGGAGCGGAATGGTGGGTTCTGTGAAAACGCCATAAAAATGGTACCTGATGGTGCAGACGGTGATACCAATATTGTGTCAAATCATCGGCAATTGCAATTAAGAAAAAACCTCCCCAAAACGGCACCCATGAAAGTGAATTGGCTAAACCTGGTATTAAATACGGTAAAGCAGTCAAACTAAAATAAGCCGTAACCGGAGGCAGCAGTAATTTTGGCGCTAAAAAGCAAATGATGTCTATTTTGCGCTCACGTCCTGTCCAGTGCTCATCGTATAAACCTGCAGCAAATTCTACTATTCCCAAAACAATTGCGAATACAATGAATCCCCAGCTTCTGATGTTGGTAAAAGCGGGCTGTAAAAATTCCAGATAAGAGGGTAATGTAAGATGCGAGTCTGCCACAATACCATTATTGAGTTTAAAATAAAGGTAGATTGCCAATACCGGCAGACTATAAATGAAAAGACTGATACCCAGATCTCTTTTTAGTTTTGTTGTATCTAATGCCATGATTTCTTATTTTAAAATGTGATTTACTACTATTAAACCTCCGGCCAGAATAACCAGCGGTACTAAAAACACGATTATCCCAACGACAATCTTTTTTCCTATGATTTCAAAATCTACTAGTTTCATAACTTTTTAAGTAATTAATAATCAACACTTAGTAATGAGTAAAAAGCCAATCACTCTTCACAAATTACTAAGTGCTAATCCTATTTATTAATGAGCGCCACCGCCTTTGGTTGCCTGCTTAATCAATTCCTGGAGGTTTTGATTTTTATCTCCTGTGGTGTTATGGATTTTTCTTCCCAGCACATCACTCCAGTCAATTAACGGATACAGGTTGTTTTCTTTAGCCTGCTCATCGAACAGTTTTTTAAGTTCGGCTAATTTTTCAGGATGCTTTTTAGCCAGATCATTACGCTCGTTAAAATCTTCGTTCAGGTTGTATAGTTCCCAGACATCAGCATCAAAATTGGCTGGCTGTGGTTTTCCTCCGGCATTTGGTGAAGTAAAAGGATTGGCATGTGCCGCCGCCGCTTTCCATCCGTCTTTGTAGATCGCTCTGTTTCCGAAGATGTAGTAGTATTGTACTTTGTGTAATGATTCGGCTTTGGCATCATTCAAAGAAGTGTAAAATGAAGAACCCTGAATTTTGTCCTGCTTAATTTCACGGATTGCTTCAGGTGCTTTGATTCCGGTAATTTCCAATGTAGTAGGAAGAATATCCGTTACGTGGCTGTATTGGTTTCTGATGCCGCCTTTTTCTTTGATTCCCTTTGGATAATGAACAATCAAAGGATTACGGGTTCCTCCTTCAGACTGTGCATCCTGTTTCCAGTTTTTGAAAGGTACATTGGTTGCCTGAGCCCATCCTAATGGATAATTGGTATTCAGACCTTTTGCTGTTCCAATTTCGCCAATGTTGTTTAAATTGGACTGAAGATTCTGCTCATCCGTTACTCCCTGAGAGAAAAGACTTTGGCTGATTGTACCTACCTGAGTTCCTTCTTTACTTGCTCCGTTATCTCCAATGGCAACAAAAATTACAGTGTTATCGAATTGATTGGTTTCTTTCAAATAGTTTACTACCCTTCCAATTTCGTAATCGGTATACGTCAAAAATCCTGCATATACTTCCATGAATCTGGCGTATACTTTCTTTTGATCCGGAGTCAATTTTTTCCACTCCGAAATAATGGCATTGCGTTCTGGCAATACTGCATTTGCAGGAATTACACCCAGTTTCTTTTGATTAGCCAATACTTTTTCACGGTACACATCCCAGCCTTCGTTAAATTTTCCTTCGTATGGTTTTACCCATTTTTCCTCCACCTGATGCGGTGCATGAACAGCTCCCGGTGCATAATACAAGAAGAATGGTTTTCCAGGAGCGGCTTTCTGCTGTGCTTTGATATAACCGATGGCTTTATCTGTAATCTGTTCGTTCAGATGGCGTCCATCTGGTTTTACGTGTGCCTGATCTTCTACTAAATCCGGGTTGTACTGATCGGTCTGAGATCCTAAGAAGCCAAAAAAGTGATCAAATCCTTTTCCGGTTGGCCATCTGTCGAATGGTCCTGCATCGGTAGCATCTTCGTCTGGCGTTACTCCGTATTTACCTACTGCAAATGTGTTGTACCCGTTTTCACGTAAAATCTCAGCAATTGTTCCTTTGTCTGAAGGAATTCTTCCGTCCCAGCCCGGGAAACCTGCTGATAAAATAGTATGTGAAAACCCGCTGACGTGAACCCTTCCTGAGTTTCTTCCTGTCAATAAAGCGGCACGGGTTGGGGCGCAAATCGCTGTAGTATGAAAGTTGGTGTAACGCAGTCCGTTATTGGCCAAAGCATCGAAAGTCGGCGTACTGATCAATCCTCCAAAAGAGCTGGAAGCACCGAATCCTACATCATCCAATAAAATCCAGACTACGTTAGGCGCACCAGCCGGAGTTTTTACCGGATCAGGCCAGTATTCTTTTGATTCGGCTAATGTTTTGCCAACAACTCCTTTATAGCTGGCATCTGGTTTATTTTGAGCCAGACCAAGCTGTGCAATAATCAAAGCTGTAAGCAAAAGTCCTTTTTGAGGCGTTTTCAGCTTTGCATTGAATTTAAAATTTTTCATGTTTTTGTTTTTTATAAATTATTAATGAACCCTCTCCTGGGCGAATATTTCGTTGACTCAATTAATTATTTAAATTCTATAGATTTAATATAATTTTAGACTAAAAAATTTTTAATGCTTTAATTAAAAAAAATGCTATCGGTACATTTTATCCTTTACTGGTTTTTCTACAGCTCTTTTCAGCAGGCGTATGATAGAAAAAATCACCATCAGGATGGATAACGGTATCAGATAAATAACTGTCCAGATTAATTTCATTTTCTTATAATTTAAAGTCTATTTTTTTTAAATTATTAACAGAGCTGCCAAATGCATTTCAACAGCTCTGAATAGTTTTTATTTATTGGCTTTGTACAGTAATTCTGCTGCAGACTGCCCTTCAGTAGCTTTGGACTGATGTATTTTTCTCTGATACACATCCGACCAGTCAATCAATGGATACAGGTTATTTTTCTTAGCCTGTTCGTCAAACAGCTTTTTCAGTTCCGCCAGTTTTTCTGGATATTTTTTCGCTAGATCTTTTCTTTCGTTGAAATCTTCATTGATGTTGTACAATTCCCAGACATCTTTATCGAAATCAGCATTCAACGAATTCGCTTTTGATTTATCGGCCAATGCTTCTTTCACTTCAATTGAATCCGGATGATGCGCAGCCCCTGCCTTCCATCCATCGCTGTAGATCGATCTTGCCCCAAAAATGTAATAATGCTGTACTTTATGGTCTGAAACAGCTTTGGCATCATTCAAAGAATTGTAAAAAGAATACCCCTGAATGGAATCCTGTTTAATCTCTCTGATCGTTTCAGGTGCTTTTACCCCAAGGATATCAAGGGTGGTCGGAAGAATATCAATCACATGGCTGTATTGGTTTCGGATGCCGCCTTTCTCCTTGATTCCTTTTGGATAATAAACAATTAACGGATTGTGTGTTCCTCCTTCGGTATTCGCGTCCTGCTTCCAGGATTTGAATGGAGTATTAGTCGCCTGTGCCCATCCCAAAGGATAGTTGGCATACGTCTGAGGCGTTCCAATTTCACCAATTTTGTTTAAATTATTCTGGAAAACCTGCTCTTCTGTTTCACCCACTTTATAAGTCTGTCTTTCAACAGCTCCCTGCAAAGTCCCTTCTTTGCTGGCTCCATTATCTCCAATCAAGACAAAAACAACTGTATTGTCCAGCTGATTGGTTTCTTTTAAATGATTGACTAATCTTCCGATTTCATAATCGGTATAGGTCAGATACCCGGCGTATACTTCCATGAATTTAGAGTATACCTTTTTTTGATCCGGTGTTAATTTTTTCCAGTCTGCAATCAATGAATTGCGTTCCGGCAAAACTGCATTTGCAGGAACAACTCCTAATTTCTTTTGGTTGGCCAATGTTTTTTCGCGGTAGGCATCCCAGCCTTCATCAAATTTTCCTTTATAGGCATCACTCCATTTGGCTTCTACCTGATGCGGCGCATGAACGGCTGCAGGGGAATAGTATAAAAAGAACGGTTTCCCAGGCGCTGCTTTCTGCTGTGCTTTAATATAACCGATGGCTTTATCGGTAATCTGCTCGCTTAAGTGTCTTCCGTCTGGCGTAACATGTGCCTGATCTTCTATCAGATCCGGTTTGTACTGATCGGTTGCTGAACCCAGAAATCCAAAGAAATGATCGAAACCTTTTCCTGTCGGCCATCTGTCGAAAGGTCCTGCATCGGTAGCATCTTCATCGGGAGTTACCCCATATTTTCCAACACCAAAAGTATTGTATCCTTTGTCGCGTAAAATCTCAGCAATAGTTCCGTTTTTGGAAGGAATTCTTCCATCCCAGCCTGGAAATCCTGCAGACATTATGGTATGTGAGAACCCGCCAACATGGACTTTATGAGAATTGCTTCCTGTCAGTAATGCAGCACGTGTCGGGGCGCAGATAGCAGTAGTGTGGAAATTGGTATATCTCAGTCCATTGCTGGCCAGACTCTCTAAAACTGGTGTATGTATCAAGCCTCCAAAAGCGCTGGAAGCTCCGTAACCCACATCATCCAGAATAATCCAGACTACATTGGGAGCGCCTTTGGGAGCTGTAACCAGTTCCGGCCAGTATTCTTTGGATTCGGCAAGGGTTTTACCAATAACTCCTTTAAAGCTGGCATCTGGCGCAGTTTGAGCGAAACCAAATTGAGCAACCAGCAAAGCGGTAATCAAAAACCCTTTTTGAGGGCTTTTGATAATTCTATTATATTTTACATCTTCCATTCTGTATTATTTTTTTGTATGATTAATTACTAATAACCAGGATTTTGTGGCAATCCAGCCGGATTAATATTACGTTCACTTTGAGGAATCGGATACAGATTATTGCGCTCTGAAACTGAGTTTTTGGCCGTCACTTTTTTAACCTCTGCAACCAAAGTTCCCCAGCGTACTAAATCAAACCATCTTTGTCCTTCCTGTACAAATTCTTTTTTGCGCTCTTCACGGATGGCTTGTCTTAGCTGTTCAGTAGTAAGACCTATTAAATCCACTGTTGCATCTGGAGCCGCAATTGGTTTTCCAAAGGCTCTTCTTCTCACCTGATTTACCAGTTCATGAGCTTCTAAAGTTGCGCCGTCTTTTTCATTAATAGCTTCTGCAAGAGACAATAAGATATCAGCATAGCGGATTAAAGGAAAATTAATCGCGACATTAGATGGAGTTGCTAAATTGGTCAGATCCAGATATTTGCTGAAAATTGGTTTCGGAAAAGTGTAGATCGTTCCTGTAGCAGGATTTAGTAACTGTTTTGTATAACTTACATCTCTTCGGGTATCACCTGCTGCATAAATATCATAAAACAAGGCTACATCCGAAATAATATCTGCCGGTTCTGTAGCGGTAAATCCTGTAAAAGATGTCGCCTGGAAAGTACTGCCGCTTGATCCGTTTCCTGCCTGATTTTTTTCAAACTGAACAGAAAAAATATGCTCTTTCCCATTCTTTTTTGCTTTGTTGAATATATCTCCAAAATTTTCAAAAAGTGCATATCCGTAACCGCCATTGATAACCTCTTTTGCTTTAAGAATTGCATTTGCCCAATCTTTTCTTGTCAGATAGACTTTGGTCAAAATAGCTTTTGCAGCTCCCGAAGTAGCTCGTCCAGCCTCATTTGCCGGATAAGCAGCAGGCAAGCTTTCTGCTGCCGTTAAGTCTGAAATAATCTGCGCATAAACCTCATCGACTGTGGCTCTATTTGATTTTAGGCTTTCAACATTAATCGAAGAAGGTTCATGCAAAACTATTGGAACTCCACCCCAAAGACGAACCGCCTGAAAGTACAGCAGTCCACGGATAAATTTTGCTTCATTTATCAATCGTGTTTTCAGGACATCGGAACCTGATACCTTTGGAATATTATCAATAGAAACATTCGCTCTATTTATTCCCGCATAAATCTGGCGCCAAGCTACCTGAACACGATCTGAAGTCGCATCATGTGTCAAACTGCTCAAAGCTCTTACCTGAGGATTCGTAGCCGAGACTCCTGCTGCAGCATAATCGGAAGCCATATCGGTAAGGAAATAAAGGTTTCTTCCAAATAAACTCTGCTCTCCAGGATCCAGACTCAAGGAAGCATATACTGCAGTTACGCTGGCAATAGCATCATCCTGAGTTACAAAAAAATTATCTTCGGTTGTAAAAGAGGCTGGTGTAACCTCTAAGTCGGTGCACGATACAAAGAGACCAGCACTTAATATGAATGTTATTATTATTTTTTTCATGATATTTACTTAAAAAGTTACGTTTAAGCCGGTGATGAATGTTTTAGAATTTGGATAAGCTCCAAAGTCAATTCCGGGATATAAATTGTTTTGTTCATAAGAACTTACCTCAGGGTCATAGCCTGTGTATTTCGTCCATGTAATGATATTTTCAGCAGACACATATAATTTCAAGCTTTGAACACCAATTTTTGAAGTAAGGCTTTTTGGAAATGCATATCCTAAAGTAATCAGCTTTAATCTCAAAAAGGAAGCATCCTCTACATAGCGCTCTGATACTATACCTAATGGTGAACTTGAAGCCCTAGGAATTTCGTTACTTGGATTTGCTGGTGTCCAGCGGTCTAATAATGCAGCGGCAGCATTTGTCCCAAGAGTAGAAATTTCTAATTGCTGGTTTAAGGCATTAAATACTTTTCCGCCATAGGCTCCCTGAAAAGAAAATGATAAATCAAAATTTTGATAAGCCAGTGTATTGCTGAAACTTCCAACAAATTTTGGCTGAGAAGTCCCAAGATCACCTTTGTCTGCAGCCGTAATGATTCCATCTCCATTGGTATCTACGTACTTTCTGTCACCAATTTTGGTATTGGCAAGACTATTAATTTTAGGCTGTGTATTGATTTCTTCCTGAGTCTGAAAAATACCATTAGTGCGATATCCCCAGAAAGTTCCCAGTGGCAAGCCAACCTTTACCGTTACAGGCTGCTGCTGCAGTAATGAACCATTTGGAACTACAGGAAAAAATTGATCAACTCCATTTCCAATTTCGATCACTTTATTTCTGTTAGCAGAAAATACAAAGTTGGAATTCCATGAAAAGTTTTCGGTTTTTATATTTTCTGTTATTAAGCCAATTTCAATTCCTTTATTTTCAACTCCACCAATATTCTGAAGAACAGTAGCATATCCTGATGTTAATGGAACTGGCACATTGATAAGCAGATCATTTGTTTTTTTATAATAAGCATCAAAAACAAAGTTTATTTTTCTGTCGTATAATGATAAGTCCAAACCGATATTGTACTGATCTGTTTTTTCCCATCGCAAATCTGGATTTGCAAGGCGCGTTGGAGCCAATCCTGTTTGAATCGTTCCTCCAAGGCTATAATTAACGGAACCTATTGATGCCAAAGAAAGATAATTTCCGATCTCTTGATTTCCAGTTGTTCCAGCACTCAATCTTAATTTTGCATCAGTTACAACTCCTTTAATGCTTTCTGCAAAATCTTCATCAGTAATATTCCAGGAAAAACCAGCAGATGGAAAGTATCCCCAAAGCGACTCTGATCCAAATCTCGAAGAACCATCAGCACGTGCTGATACTGTTAAATTGTATTTTCCTTTATAAGAATAATTCACTCTGGCCAGCCATGATTTCAAAACACTTTCGAATGCTTCACTATACGGTTTTACAGCTACACCATCCTGTAGAGCGTTGTATGTATTATTATCGTTTACAAAGCTGTTTGCACCTGCATTTACTACTTCTCCCTGAGTATATTGAAGTGTATATCCTGCCAAAGCTGAAAACTTATGATCCTCACCAAAATGTGTATTATAATTCAAGGTGTTTTCATTCAATACGGTGCTCACTAGCCTGTCTCCAACCGAAGCTAATCCTTTAGTTCCTGCTCCAGTTGTAGTAGTCGAAGGAGCATAATAGTTTTGTTTGGTATTAATTACGTCACCGCTGACAGCTGCTTTTGCAACGATTTCTTTGTTTATTTTATATTCTCCAAACAAACTGGTCAAAATTCTATCAATTTTTGTTTCGTTGATAGTATTTTCCAAATCATTAATTGGATTTCCTATAACTCCATTAACCGCTGTCGAATAGGGATTATTCGTTAAATTATAAGATCCGTCATCATTTTTAATAGGAACTACTGGTGGCTGATACAAAGCAACAACTAATGGGTTGGGCTGTCTTCCTGCTCCTGTACCGCCATTGGTTCCAATTCCATTAGACAGTGAATTTGTGTAATTGGCATTCACGCCAAATTTAAAATTCTGGGAATAGTTTCTCTCGTAATTAGCACGAAGCGAAATTCGTCTGAAATCAGATCCGATTACGACGCCATCCTGATCAAAGTAACCAGCCGAAACAGCATATCGAGAACGATCATCCCCGCCAGAAAATGTCAATTGATGATTTTGCACTGGAGCAGTTCTAAAAACAGCCGATTGCCAATCATAGCCGCCAGAAGTTTTAAGTGCTTCAATTTGAGCTGGCGAAAAAGAAGGAGCCTGCCCTATGCTTGCCTGCACATCATTACGAAGACTAGCCCATTGGCTGGCATTTAATAAATCCAGTTTTTTTGAAACTTTTTGGAATCCAAAATAACCCTGATACGAAATATGATCTTGTCCTTTGATTCCTTTTTTGGTTGTAATAATAACTACTCCATTTGCCCCGCGAGAACCATAAATTGCTGTAGCAGAAGCATCTTTTAGTACCTCGATAGACTCAATATCACCTGGGCTAATCGTTGATAATACATTGACACCAGCTCCGGCATTGGCAACTCCCGCTGTACCGTTATTATTATCATTGTAAATCAATATTCCATCTACAACATAAAGCGGTTCGTTTCCTGCTGTGATGGAGTTTCCTCCTCTGATACGAACACTGGAAGTGGCACCTGGACGGCCCGAACTTTGAGTTACAACCACACCCGGAACCGCTCCTCTGAGCAGATTATCTGCAGAAGAAGTAACCTGTTTCAGATTTGCTTTTGGAACCGAAGATACTGCCCCGGTAATATCTTTTCGTTTTTGAGTTCCATAGCCTACTACGACCAACTCATTTAGTTCCTGAAGATCCTGCTCTAGACTAATCACAACGGGACTTCCGTCTGCAATATATTCAGTCTTTTTATACCCAATATATGTTACTATTAAAGTATATGGGAATTTTTGTCCAGTTTGAAAATAAAATTTTCCTTCAGCATCCGTTATCACGCCGTGAGTAGTTCCCTTAATGGTTACTGAAGCACCTGATACAGGCTCATTTGTGGTTTTATTAATGACTTTTCCATCCAGTTTGGACTGAATTAGAGGCTTTGTATCTTGCGCTTTGATTCCAAATGAAATCAGAAAAATAAAGAGCCATGAAACATTATATAGTATTTTTTTCATTACTTTGTTTTTGGTTTAATAAATAAGGATTCCTGAAGGCTGATTAATCAGCTTTCTATCCTTTTTGAGATGAACATTTCTTTTTTAAGCCTTGCCATTTCTGTTGCCGCAGAAATGGCTTTTTTTTTATTATCTGCAACACATCTGTTTTTTCATTTTATCGGTTTTAATTATTAATATTTGAAATTGATTGTTTTTAGGATCAAATTATCAACAGTCCAAATAATTTATCATTGCAATAAATTATTTGAAAATGATTATTCTAAAATTTAAATAGATTCGGATTGAAAAACTTAACAGCAACAACACATTCGACTAAGGATGCCGAATTGAAAAGATCTTTGCTTGATCAAAAAAGAGGTATTTTCGATAGTTTTCAAAATTATATTATTAAGAGTGATTATTTTTTTTAAACTCTACTATTTCTATAGACAAACTTATAATTAATATTTAATTCCACCAAAATTTAATATAACATTTTGCAAAAAAAATGTTAATCTATAAATTAAAACATCGTAAATAAATAACAATCAATGCTTTACAAAATAAGCACTATAAAGAATAATTTTTAACATGCCATAATCAGAATCCGGAAAACCTCAATCCGATTATTAATTCTCTCTAATATTTCGCTTCAATGAAGCTGTGAAGTAGTTGATATTTATTAGTTTTTACAAATATTCTGCCACTCCTGTGGCTTAAATCAATTTTGTTTTTAACAAGATCCAAGCTCTGGAAAAGCGTATTATTATAGAAAAACAAATGCTATAACCTGAGGTCACATAGGAGAATACATTATTGAGAGAGCTAAGTTGAAAATAAAAAAAAGCGCTATGATTTTAAAATCATAGCGCTTAAACAAAAAACTCAAATTATATATTATAATAAACCTTTATTTAACATCATATGCTTATTACTCATCTGCTGCCCATGCACCTTTTGCTGTATTCAAAACTTCCAGTTTGAATGCGACACCTGTTTCATTTCTCATGGTCAGATTAAATCCTTTTTTTTCAGCCAAAGCATTAGGCACAAAACCTGAGAATGAATTATAAGCTAGATTTACTTTTTCAAGATTCTCTAACTTTACAATATTAAAAGGAATCTGTCCATGCATTTTGTTATCAAATAAACTTAGTTTTTCCAATGAAACTAAATTTTCAACACTTTTGCTGATATGTCCAGAAAAGCTGTTGCTGCTTAATGATAATTCTTTTAGTTTTTTTAATTCATATAATGACTCTGGAAACTCACCCGACAATTGATTATTGAATAATGAGACTACTTCTAATTCTTTTAAATTACCTATTCTGCTTGGCAGCTCTCCTGAGAGATTATTCATAAAAGCCATCAGAATTTTTAACTGCTGGATTTCGCAAATCGAATTTGGTATGGAACCTGTCAATTTGTTAAACGACAGATTTAATGTCTGCAATTTTTTTAACTTTCCAATATTGGCTGGTATGTTACCCGAAATCTGATTCTTAAAAACGTCAAGCTCTACCAGATTCTTTAAATTAGTAATTTCAGCCGGCAAAGTGCCAACTAAATTATTATTGGAGAGATTAATACTCACTACATTATCATTTTCTAGCTTGACTCCATACCAAGTTGAAACTGGTGCATTCAGATCCCACTTGTTTGTCCACTGGCTTCCATTGGTGCTATGATATAACTTAATCAATATATCTTTCTCATTACTAGAGACATTCGCTAATAATGTTACTGAAAAAGCAACCGTTACAAATAATGCAATAACATTTTTCATAATATCAAATTTATATATCAAAAGTAATTCTAAACATGATAAAATACAAATTTTATCGATAAACTACATTTTTTAATTTTTATTATAGTTTAAATACTACAAACAAAACCAAACCTGCTAAGATGTCAAAAATTTAACTACATTTGAAGCTAACAACTTTAAAACCTTATAATTATGGAAATGAACTGGATTGCAATTTTTGTAAGTGCATTAACAACGTTAGCTGTTGGATTTGTCTGGTATCATCCAAAAGTTTTTGGAACTATATGGATGAAAGAAACAGGACTCACGCAAGAAGAATTAGCCAAAGGAAACATGCTGAAAATCTTTGGGCTGACTTATATTTTTTCGGTTTTTATTGTTATCATCGAATCCTCACTCACCATACATCAGAGTGGAGCACTTGGCATGATTGGCGGACCAATGAAAATCAGTGAAGCTCTTCCATCTTTTCAGGCTTTTATGAATGATTATGGCACAGCATATAGAACTTTCAAGCATGGAGCCTTGCATGGTTTTATATCTGGTTTGCTTTTTGCATTTCCAATTACTGCTATAAATGGCCTCTTCGAAAGGAAATCATGGAAATATATCTGGGTAAATTCAGGATACTGGATAGTCACATTAACATTAATTGGATCGCTGATTTGCGGATGGATTTAATCATATTGAAACACCAAAAGCCTTATTTTTATATTTTTAGGAATAAGGCTTTTTGTTTAAAATAAATTTTCTATCTGTCCTGCTAACTCAATATCCTTTGCGGTTACTCCTCCTGAGTCATGCGTATTGAGCCTTATATTCACTTTATTGTATACATTGAAAAGTTCAGGATGATGATTCATCTTTTCGGCCAAGACACCTACTTGCACAATAAAGCCAAGTGCCTGAGTGAAATTTTTAAATTTAAAATCTTTTTCGATTGCATTTCCCTTAAAATGCCAGTCTTTCAATTGATCCAAAAAAGGACGTGCTTCTTCTTCTGTGAATGTTTTCATTTTTTAAAAATTTAAATTGAGTTAATTTCAAACAGCTGTTCAAATATTACTTTTATCAACTGTCTATCGCTGAAGAACAATGATGAACTGGAACATCTTTATAAATGCCTAATCTTGCTGCTGATAAAACAATTTTGAAAAACTTAATATTATTGGCTAAATTTGAATAATATACTTCTAATTTGAAAACTGCTATTTCTTATCAAATTTACGAAACTAATGCACAGCTTCCTGAAAATTGGGACGAACTAGCGTGCAAAAATATTTTTTTATCCAAAGAATATTTTGAAGTTTTAGATAAATCGGCTCCAAAGAATATGACCTGTCACTATATTGGGCTTTTTAAAAATGGTAAACTGGCTGGGATTGCCATATCACAATTCCTGGATTTAAACAATCTGGAATCCTTTGGAAATCGGGACCGATGCATGAAAACGACAGCCAGAAAATTTATTTTGAAAAATTTCGCTTCTCATGTTTTACTAATTGGCAACAATATGCTTACCGGGCAGAATTCATTTGTTTTTTCAGACAACATTTCAAAAGCTGAAGGTATCAAAGCCTTAAAAAAAGCTTCAATAGATTTGAAACATAAATTTAAATCTATTGGAAAAAAAGTTCATATAACAACTTTTAAGGATTATACAGAAGAAGATATCAAGAAATTTGAGATCGATTCTAATTTATTCAAAAACAATTACAAATACAGTATTCAGCCGAATATGATTTTTCACATTCCTTTTGAATGGAAATCGGAACAGGATTATATCAACTCTCTGCTAAAAAAGTACCGTGATCAATATAAAAGAGCAAGAAAAAAAGCGGAAGGAATCGAGAAACGCAAATTACACCTCGAGGATATTATTGCTCTTGAAGAAACCATTTATGATTTATATTATCACGTGGCCAAAAATGCACCATTCAATACTTTCTTTTTAACTAAAAATCATTTCAGGATTTTTAAGGAAGTTCTGCAAGACAAATTTCTTTTTTATGGTTATTTCCTAGATGGAAAATTAATTGGCTTTAATACTCTCATAAAAAATGGTGATACAATTGACACATATTTTTTAGGTTATGATGACACTATTCAAAGAGAAAAAATGCTGTATTTGAATATGCTCTATGATATGATTGCCTACTCCATCAACAAAGGTTACAAGGAAATTATTTTTGCAAGAACTGCACTGGAAATAAAAAGTTCTGTTGGCGCAAAGCCACTGGAAATGTTTGGATTTGCAAAACACAGCAGTAAAGTTGCCGATCTTATTTTTGAAAAAGCATTTAACTCGCTCGAACCTAAAGTGGTTTGGCAGGAACGGAACCCTTTTAAATAGTATTGATCTGTGGGACTGCAACTTTCATCTGATGATGCAGAATATGGATTTCCAATTCACTTTGAGCACCACAATATTCTCCATCAATTTGAAAATTAATTGGCCGATCTGTTTTTATAACTGCCTTATCAGCTGAAATTATTACAATGTCATCTGAATCTATCGGCATATTTCCAATAATAATTTTCCCAAGCAATACCAAATCGAGGCTTTTCAGGATGATAAGTTCAAATTTGCCATCATTCATACTTCCATTTGGATTAATCGTAACACCTGTTCCATATTTTTGTGAATTGGCAATAACAATCATTCTGGCAGTGTGTTCTACTGTCTGTCCATTGGCATTTATAGAAGCAAGAAATGGTTCTTCAGAATCTTTTAACGTAGTGTAGGCCTGCAATGCATAACCCCAAAGACCACGGGTTTCGCCTTCTTCATAATTCTTCACCAGATCAGCATTAATGCCAATATCGCTTAAATGGATGCACTTTTTACCGTTAATGCAAATCATGTCCATTTCTAAATAATGGTGCAGAAAAGCCACTTCCAGATTTTCTTCCAGAACAGCTGGCAAGTTAAGGTCTACTGCCAAGCCATTTGCAGATCCTGCGGGCAAAATCCCAATTATGACATCATGTTTTTCCATAGCTTCGGCAACCATTTTTATGGTTCCGTCCCCACCTGCTACGACAATACGTTCTGGCTTATAAAGATCATAAAGTGACTGCAATGCCTGCACGTCTCTCTCCCCAACAGTTTCATAAACTATTAAATCAAAATCATTGATAACTGAAAAATCCTGTACCGCATTCAATAAATCAGATTTATCCAAATCTCCCGAAATTGGATTTACTACGAAAATGATATTCTTTTTCAAAATTTCCTCTTTAAAAACCGATTAAAATAATTAATTTACAGCTTCTATAAAAGTAAGAAATTATATGGAACCTATTTTACAATTATATCGCGGTTATGCCAATGAACAGGAATTGATTGTAATGGGGCATGTCTTTAAAAAAGGTTATGATTATGATTTTCAAAAGAAGAGCTTTAAAAACGCCAGTTCGATTGTGAATCTTTTTAAGGTCAAAACCATTAGCAATTTTGATGTATACCTTAAATTTGGCGATTCTGTAATCCATACCAGAACTTTAGATGATGGTTATTTTAAATTTTGCATACCGCTTGAAAAGGAATTTAATTTTGGATGGATGGACTATGAAGTGAGTATTATCCATAAAAATCAATCTATTATATCATCAGGCAGTTTCATTAGGCCACACAAAGGAAATCTTGGCATAATATCTGATATTGATGATACTTTTCTGGTTTCCCATACTAATAATTTCTTCAAAAAGATATACATTTTATTATTCCGAAATGTGAATAGCCGCAAGGTTTTTAAAGATGTTGCTGCTCATTATCAAGCTCTGAGTTCTGCTGGAAGAAACAATATTGATGAGCAGAATGCTTTTTTTTATATTTCAAGCAGTGAATGGAATTTATATAGCTTTATCGTGAAATTCACAAAAATCCATCAATTGCCAAGAGCGGTTATATTATTGAAAGATATTAAAACAGGACTTGCTGATTTTTTTATGAGTGGCAGAGGTGATCATAACCATAAATTCGAAAAAATAAAACATGTTGTCGAGTTTTATCCGCATCTAAAATATGTATTATTGGGTGATGATTCACAGCACGATCCTTTATTATATGAGCGCATTTGCAAAATATTCCCAGTTACCGTAAAAGCGGTTTACATAAGGCAAACCGGCAGAAATCAAAAAGAAACAACAAGATCAATCTTAAAAAATTTAGAAAATCTTGAAGTTTCTGTCTGTTATTTTAAAGATAGCAGTGAAGCAATCCTCCATTCTAGATCAATTGGATTGATTTTATAAACCAGCATTATCAATTTCTTCCTGAACAATTTCCCAATCCAAAAGCAGTTTATCTAATTCTTCTTTTTTCTTATTATAAGCAGTAAAAAACGAAGCATCTTCTATGTGTTTGTCATAATTGGCTGCCAGCATTTTATCATCGTGCTGTATATCTTTTTCTAACTGCTTGATCTGGCTTTCTACCTTACTCAATCTATTCTGCAAAGCTTTTCCTTTCTTTTGGTCTTCATAAGAAGATTTATTGCTTTCTTTGACAGCAGCTGTTTTAGAAATATCTTTTTTCTCAACTTCACGCATGTTTTCGAGATTGCGCTGTTCCAGGAAAAAATTAATATCACCTAAATATTCTTTAATTTTCTGATCTTTAAATTCATAAACGATATTAGACATTCCCTGCAGGAAATCCCTGTCGTGAGAAACCAGCAGTAAAGTACCGCCAAACTTCTGCAGAGCTGCTTTCAAAACATTTTTAGACTTAATATCCAAGTGATTTGTAGGCTCATCCATCAGCAAAACATTGATAGGCTGCAATAATAATTTGCACAATGCCAAACGGTTTCTTTCTCCTCCGGAAAGCACTTTTACTTTCTTTTCAACATCATCACCTCGAAACAGGAAAGAACCTAGCATATCCCGAACTTTCATGCGGTTTGTATCTGTGGCGGCATCTTCCATAGTCTGTAGCAAAGTAATTTCTCCGTCTAGATATTCTGCCTGATTCTGGGCAAAATAACCTAACTGAACGTTATGGCCTAATTTGATAGTTCCATCATATTCGAACTCATTAACAATAGCTTTTATAAAAGTAGATTTACCTTGCCCGTTCTGACCGACAAAAGCAATTTTACTTCCTCTTTCAACTAATAAATCAATGTCTTTAATAATCACTTTATCTCCGTAGGCCTTGGTCACGTTTTCAACTTCAATTACTACTTTCCCAGGTTCTTTTGAAACAGGAAAAGAAATATTCATCACCGAATTATCGTCTTCATCAACTTCAATTCGTTCTACTTTATCCAGTTTCTTAATTAAAGATTGTGCCATTGAAGCCTTGGAAGCCTTGGCACGGAATTTTTCAATCAGTTTTTCGGTTTCTTCAATTTTCTTGGCCTGATTTTTTTGAGTTGCCAGCTGTTTTTCACGAATCTCGTGACGCAATTCTAAATATTGGGAATAAGGTTTATTGAAATCGTATGCTTTCCCTAATGATATTTCAATAGTCCTGTTAGTTACATTATCCAGAAACATTTTATCGTGGGAAACGATTACCACTACCCCAGGATAATTACGCAGAAAACTTTCCAGCCAAATAATACTTTCAATATCAAGGTGGTTCGTTGGCTCATCAAGCAGCAGCACATCATTATTCTGCAGCAGTAATTTTGCCAGCTCAATACGCATTCTCCAGCCTCCCGAAAAAGTTTCTGTCTGATTATTAAAAACCTCCCTTTTAAAACCTAAACCTAATAATATTTTTTCGGTATCACCTACATAATTATAACCGCCTAACAAATCAAAACGATGTGTATAATCAGACAGATCTTCAATAATCTGGCCATACTCTTCACTTTCATAATCGGTACGGGTAACCAGCTGGTGATTGATTTCTTCTAATTTTTTTTCAACAACCTTTATTTCAGTAAAAGCTTCATACGCTTCCTCTAAAACCGTACGTCCTCGTTCAAAATCAATATCCTGACGCAAGAAACCCATCCGAATGTCCTTCTCTTGAGAAATAACACCAGAATCAGGTGCAAAATCTCTTGCCAGCATTTTAAGCATAGTCGATTTTCCGGCACCATTTTTTCCAACAAGACCAACTCGATCTCCGGCTCCTAAACGGAAAGTTACTTCCTCAAACAAATAAGTACCTCCAAAAGAAACCGATAAATTGTGTATATTAAGCATGTATTAACTATTTTATTCCTTAATGTATTAGTAAATTTGTCCATAATAAATAGAACAAATTATATTTTTTGCAAATGTTAAAAAAAGGATCCAAATTATATAGCATTTTAACAGGAACTTGCCCAAAATGCATGAATGAGAGCATGTATGTAGATAAAAACCTATTACATATTGGTTCAATTCTCAAAATGCATGAAAAATGCAGTCACTGTGGTCTCAAATATCAAATAGAACCTTCTTTCTTTTACGGAGCTATGTATGTCAGTTATGGATTGAATGTTGCTATTGGGATTGGAACTTTTCTGGTATCCTATCTATTTTTTGGAGCTGAGATTCAAACCTCATTTATCTCAATTATAGTTACACTTATTCTGCTTTTCCCAATAGTTTTACGCTGGTCAAGGAACATTTATATCAATATGTTTGTTTCATACGATCCAGATACTACAAACAATTAATCATTATTTTTTTCGTTTATTGACAAATCTTTTAATATCAATTTCTTTATCAAGCGGAATTTTATTTTCAATACAATTAAATAAAGCCTTAGCCATTGCGGGACCAAGCATTACACCACGAGTCCCCAAACCATTCAGCACATGCACATTCTTATAATTTTGATGTGTTCCCACTAATGGTCTTCGATCTCTCACCGTAGGACGAACTCCAGCATAATGTTCAACTATTTCAAAATCACAGGAAATTATCTCTTTAATTCTGTCGATTAATTCTATTCTTCCTTCCTCAGTAGGCAAATCCGTTTTATCTTTCACATTATAGGTTGCCCCTACTTTAAACATATCATTTCCCAGTGGCAAAATAAAGACACTAGCATTCACTATCACATCAAGTTTCAAATCAGCTGCCTTAATAATAAACAATTCTCCTTTGGTGCCATCTAAAGGAAGGTCATTAAAAAAAGGATTAGCATGAAGGCCAAAACCTTCTGCAAAGACAATCTGTTTTGCCTCCAGATCTTTGTATACTAATCTGTCATCTTCAATAATTAATGCATCATATTCAAAAGACGCTGCTCTTAAAAGATTTAATGAAGCAAGGTACTTCTGATACTTTGATAATAATAATGCCGTATCAACATATCCTGTCTGCAAAACCTCACCATAACCAAATGGAGAATCGATTCCGTCATATTTATTGAAACATAAAGAAGTAGATAGAAAAGGCGCTAAGTTTTTTTTGTCAGAAGCTGCAAACCAATTATTCTGCTCTTCAATAGAAAAAAACTTTCTTAATATAGGTGTCTTAAAATTAAAATTATCATTTATTCTATCGCTCAAATTAGAATAAAAAACAGTCAGCAGCTCTAATTGTTCCTGCGCATTCCAAACCTCACTGAAACGCTTTAAGATAACAGGATTATATAATCCCCCAGCTATTTTGGATGAATTTTGAGAATCATTATTAAAAACAATACAGCTTTTATTATGCAGAATGGCCTCTTCAGCAAATGAAATCCCTGCCAAACCAGCGCCTACAATTATATAATCAATCATGAGTAAAAAATAAATATTGAAAACAAAAAACTCTTACTTAAATTAAGTAAGAGTTTATGTTTAAATAGTCTGATGAAATTAGTAATTCCACATATCGTGTTCGAAATCACGGATTTTATCTTTAATCCTGTCTGATTCTAATAATTGATTCAGAGCATTTTCATTAATATATTCAGTAATTAAACGATCTCCATATACGTTTTCTTCTTTGTAAATCGTACCACTGAACTGACGTGAATCTAAAATTCTATCAAAAGAAATAGGCATTGCAGAATTTTTTTCGTTGAACGACAAATACTGGTGCAAATAATCTCTTATTGATGGATAAAATATCCAAAATAAATCAATGTAATCAGGATTTTCACTTCCAACTTCTCTAGCTTCTGGAGCAATTGGACAAATACCTAATAAACGATATTTCAATTCACTTTGACGTTTGTCAAAATACCAGTAGCCTTTTAATTTATAACCAGTAATATCTTGTGCAGTAAGTTCTCTTTTATCTATAAATTGAGGATCTAATACTTTAGCAACAGGTACAGTAGCAGGACCGACCACTTTTACTTTTTTACCTTTAACAGTTTTATAAGTAACCGAAGCCTTTGCTTTTGGGAAATACAAATCTCTATTGGCATTTACTTCTTCTCTACCTGCATTTGTTGTATCAATGTAAGTAAAAGAACTGCTCATGTCTTTAAATGATTTTTTGGTATTAAAATAATCATCAGCATAAACCTCTGTTATTTTATTGGTTTTAATACCCTTAATTAAAACATCAAATAACGATCTTCTGTCTTTTCCTATATTAGTAGAATCAATTGGAAAATAAAGAGGGAAATTAAACCTTTCACTCAGGTCAATTATCTCCCAAGTAGTTTTTCCCATTAATATATCTCTATCATCAACATAACCGTAAGCTAATGGCTTATCATTATCAAGAGATATTTGAGATTTAGTCTTTACACCTATTTGCTCAGGTGTCTTAGCATTAAGCAAATTAGACTGTGCAAATGAAGAAAAACTCCCTGCAACTAATGCAATAACTACTACTAAATTTTTAGTCTTCATCTTATAAATTATTAAGTTATTTAAGTTAGCTATTTTTTCAACTTAAATATTATTGTATTTCGTAAATTACTGGTGCTGTTCTCGAAAGCATAATATCAGAACCAACTAATTTAGTTTTAATATCTGAAATCGTAATCTGATCACCTCTTGTTGCTCTTGCCAATGCAGCTTTACATTGTGCATTAACTCTATCTCCAGAAACAATAACGGCAGCTTGACCAGTTACTTTTAAAGTAAATCCAACAACATTTAGATTAACATTGAAATCGAAATCTGGTAATTTTGCAGAAACTTGAGATACTTCCAAACGAGACTTGGCTCCTTTAACAATTCCCATCTCTCCACCGATTGCACCAACTGGAGCTGGAATACCTTTGATTCTGAATGATTTTCTATCAGAAACTTTAGATCCATCAGGTAATGTTCCTGTTACATTAATAACAACTTCAGAACCTTGGCCTGGATTCATATTATATGATCCTGCTTTACCTGCACGGCTCAATCCTGGAGCTGCAGCACTAACTTTATCATCAGAAACACCTGCAAATGAAATTGTCATCGGGTTAATAACACCTCTATACACTACATTCATTTTATCAGCAGAAATAGTAGCTGAATTAGGTTTTGGAACCACCACATAGTTTCCTACAATTGGAATAGCTACTGGTTTTCCGTCTTCCATAAAAGTGAAGTTACCATTGATGTCATGCTCACCAACATTCCCTGCTCCAAAACTAAAATCTACCTGACCATCATGCAATGCAGTTCCTAAATTTAAATTAGAACCATTAACAACAACTTTAGTAGGAACTGTAGATTTGTCAAAACGGCCTAAAACTATTTTACCTTTTACAGCTTCACCAGCAAAGAAAGCTGATTTTTCTGGTATAACGATAGCAGTATAATTTTTCATAGAAGCCGCAGCAACAGCTGTAGACCCTGTTAATCTGCCCAAAATCTGATTTTCTATAGTATTAACATCATTTTGAATCGCTGTCAATTTAGCTACAGAAGCAATTAATGGAAAATGTTTAAAGTTATAATCTAAATTATTTTTTGTAACACCTTCTTTATCTTTAATATCACCTGTGTTGAATTTTGTATTAAACTCAGTAAGGATGTCTTTGAATTTCGGATCATTGCCTAAAGCAGATTTGATTGAAGATTTATATGCTTCAACAGCAGCAACTACTTCCTTTCCTTTAGCAGATAATCCATCACCACTAAACCATGATTCATCTAATTTTGATGAATTATCCATTGTTTCATAGGGTAATTTACCATCTTGTTCTCTTACAATATCTTTAGTAAAACCAACCTTAAGTGATTCTACATATTTATAAAAAGTAGTTGAAGCAGCAGCTACTTTTTTTCCAATTTCGTTAGGAACTTTATATTGCTCAGGTTTATCTTGAGCTTTAAGATCTAAATCAGCAAGAATAGCTTCATTTGAACTCAATGCCAAACCATTTGCAGTTTCAAATCTTTCGTTTATTAATCCAAAAGCTGATAAAACTTCTTTGGACATATTTAATGCTAACATCGCGATGAAAACCAAATACATCAGGTTAATCATCTTCTGTCTAGGGGTTAATTTTCCTCCTGCCATTTTTTCTAATTAGTTTATTATTAAAATTAAATTATAGTTATAAAACTAATTATCCTTTATTACTCATTGCAGAAAGCATTCCGCCATAAACATTATTCAAAGAAGCAATATTTGCAGTCATTGATTGCATTTGCTCTTTTAATTTACTTGCGTTTTCAGCTATTTCCTTGTTTGCTTCAGCGTTTCTGGAAGCACTTTCTAATTGTACTTTATACAAGCTGTTTAATGATTCCATTTGAGCTGCAGCCATAGATAATTCTTCGCTGTATTTTTTTGTTGCCGCAATTGAATCAACAGTTGGAGAAATATTTCTTGAAGCTGATTCAAAGTTACGAATACTGCTGCCTAAGCTACTCATTAACTCACCATCAATTTTTGCTTCTTTTAATAAAGCATCTAATTTTGAAGACAACATTCCGTCAACTTCATCTTTCTCAACATTTTTTTTCTTAGCGGCTTCACCACCTGCTAATTCTGGATAAACTAAAGACCAATCCAATTCATGGTCAACTGGTTCAAAAGCAGAAAGAGCAAAAATGAAAGCTTCAGTACAAAGACCAACTATTAATAATGCACTTGCTCCAGGATAATGTTGAATTTTAAAAAGGGCTCCAATAATTACTACTGCCGCTCCCATACCATAGGTAAAATTCATTGCTTTTTTGCTCAATAATGCCATCGTTTTAAAAATTTTAAAGTTAATTTAATAGGTTTTTTATTTAATTGTTGATTTAGGAATTTTATTATTTTTTAGCGTTTTTAGTTGTCTGAGTACCCATATAATCTTGTACTGTTCTAAATCCGATATAACTTCTTGCAGAATCCGAATATTCAAAAGCACGGGTACTTACCTGTAAGAAATAGGCAACATCTTTCCAAGACCCACCTCGCACAACTTTACGTTTGTTCGAATTATCGATAATAGCAGGATTCATTGTAGACATGTATTCATATGAATTTGAATCGTAAGCTGAGTCTGTCCATTCCGAAACATTACCAGCCATATTATACAAACTGTATCCATTAGGATCATAAGATTTAGCTTCTACAGTATATAAAGCTTGATCCGCAGCATAATCACCTCTATTAGGCTTGAAGTTAGCAAGGAAACAGCCTCTATCACTTTTTGTATATGGGCCACCCCAAGGAAAAGTAGCTGATTCCAGACCGCCTCTCGCTGCGTATTCCCATTCAGCCTCAGTAGGCAATCTGAAAGAATTTACATTATCAAAGTGATTCTTCTTTGATTTTATGTATATGTTTTTATTTAAGGTTCTCCACTCACAGAAAGCTTTCGCCTGTTTCCAAGTAACACCGACAACTGGGTACTCTCCGTAAGCTTTATGCCAGAAATAATCGTTATGCATTGGCTCATTATAGGAATAACTATAATCTTTAATCCATACAGTTGTATCAGGATATACTTTCACCTCTTCAGTTCTTAAGAAATCCTGTCTTTTTCCAACTTTAGCTTTAGCTGCAGCCTGAATATCCATCCAAGTATAACGGAATTTTAGCTTATTGACATCCATTGTTCTTAAGCCGTTATACGAAGCTTCTAGTGGCAAATACATGGAATCCATTACTTCTACGTAATACTCATCTGGATATTTTTTAACATCCTTTATAAGCTTAGCTTTTCTATTTAATCTTTTATATGCATTTGGATCTTTATCTGTACCAATACTGTAATAGTTATCATACATATACTTATCATATGCAGTCATTTTTTCAGGATCAGAATCGTTAAATGCATAATCGGCAATACTGCCAGCATTCTTCCCTTTACCTTTTCCATCTGTTGCAGCACCTTGACCACTCTCTTCAGCCAATATAGCCAAACGCAGGCGTATCGTAGAATCTTTAACCCATTCTACAAATTGACGGTACTCACTATTTGTGATTTCAGTTTCATCCATGTAAAATGCTCTCACAGTTACTGTCTTTGTTGGGGCGTCGCCGACATTTGCAACATCGTCATCAGATTTACCCATGATATACGATCCACCAGGTACTAGTGTCATTCCATAAGGTTTCTCTGGATGCCATTTTGCTCCTTTTACACCAACCAACTCACCTTTGTCGCTTGATCTGCCACAGCTAATTAACACGGTTAAAATTGCCGTAAATGCAATGAAATTCTTCATAAAAATTGGGGTTATCTATTCATTATTATCAGACTGTAAACCTATTTATTTTTTATTTAAAAAACAATTTTTTTTAGAGCCTTAAATTATTTGGTCAAATGTATGTTAAAATTTCTTAAAAAAAAATATTTTATCGCCGAAGCGCTAAAAAAGAACGACAAAAAACATACTTTTAAAAAAATTGTAAGCAATAGGTAAATATTTCAACAATTCATATTAAATTAACATTTTCAATTATAAATCGATAAATAAAAAAATGTTAAAATTTTAAACGCTGTTTTTCCGTTGTGCTTTCCACCATCTTTCTGGCATTTCTTGATTACAAGCTGCCAGATATTCATCATAAGAACATGGTAATAACGTATTTTTTTTGAGTTTATTACTTGAGTTCAAAACGTGCGGAATCTCAATCCACCACCTGTCTGTCTTATCACTTTTATAAAAAACTAAATCTTCCTCCTCTAACGGCACTATATATTTTAAATAATTCTCCCTGCTTCCAAAAGGATATTCATTTGATCTATAATTATATCCTTCTATAAAATACCAGCAAATTTGCGCTACAATAACAGCTTCCTGCTTAGAACTGCCGTGATTGAATACACCAAACGAAGTCACCTTGTCGCTTATTCCGGCATATCTGGCCAGAGAACATATTTCCTTACCATTAAATCCATTTGGGTTAAAATCGACAAAATCACCAGAATCCGAAGATTTCACCGAATTTAAATCAATACTGACTACATCTGCATCCCTAAAGACAGGTTCCGAAATTGATATATTATTTGAAACCTCTCCTAATCGGTAAGCATCAAAAAATAATTTTTCAATCAAGTCTATCTCCTCTTGAGAATTATAATAGGTTTGATATCCAATATTACAAAAATTAAACAGATTATTTGGTTCGTCAATAATTATTTTTGTTAAAAAAGAATCAGCATTAATAGCCTGATTTTCTTTACCAAAATCAAACTTACTATCAACCGCAACCAGATTCACCATTTGCTCCAAATCATCGTATGCTCTATAAAGCGCATATGTAATATCTTGAGAGCCGCCAATAATCACAGGTACAATCTTTCTTTTGATCAAGCCTGATGTGATCTTTTTTACAGCAAAATAGGTATCCTCCTTTGAATTTCCCGCAAGAACATCTCCCAAATCGGCGATACTGGCCTTCCAGTTTCCAGGAAACATCCCGTATAATTTTTTACGGATTGCATTTAAATCAATTGCAGCTTTTGCATTTATATCCCCTCTGTTATCAAGAACACCTATAATTGCAATATTAATTTTATCTAAATCAGGAACGGAGTCATTAGTATGTAATACAATTTTACTGCCCAAATGCTGAACAGACAATCCTTGTATATAATTTAAAATTTCACTGTCTAATGGTACTAGAAAATCAAACTCCATTTTTTCTGCTTCTATTATGTACTTAATCCTATATATATTCTTGAAACAAAATCAAGGTAACGGATCAAATTCTCTATTTCTTTTTGGCTACAGTTTTTTTAACAGCTGGTTTCTTTGCTGCTGTTGTTTTTTTTGCTGCTGTTGTTTTTTTTGCTGCTGTTTTTTTAGCAGGCGTTTTTTTAGCAATCATTTCCTGAACTTCGGCTAATGTTAATTTTGCTGCATCAACATCTTTGCTTAATTCAATTTTTATCTTGCCTTTTGTAATAACTGAACGCCCCCAACGTGCTTTTTCTACTAAAATGCCTTCGTCTTCCCAGTTATGAAGCACTTTATCAATATTCTTCTGCAATTTATCTTCAATCAATGCTTCAATATCGGATTGTGAAAGATTATCAAAATTATATTTCTTGCTTACATTTATAAAAATACCATTCCATTTGATAAAAGGTCCAAAACGTCCTGTGCCTTTTTGAACTCCTTCACCTTTATAAACAGCAATTGGAGCATCGGCAACAGCTTTTTCATCAATCAGTTCCTGAGCTCTAACCATTGAAACATCCAATGGGTCTTCCCCTCTTGGCAATGAAATAAAAACGCTTCCATGGCGTACGTAAGGCCCATAACGGCCATTGCTTACTTCTACTTCTTCTCCTTTATATATACCTAAATTTTTTGGAAGCAAAAATAAATTCAAAGCTTCTTCTAAAGTAATATTTCCAATGTTCTGCTCATGTCTAAGACTGGCAAATTTTTTGTCTTCATCTTCGGCATCTCCAATTTGAGCCATTGGTCCAAATTTCCCTAAACGAACTGAAACCGGCTTCCCTGATTCTGGATCCACGCCTAAAATACGTTCTCCGCTTTCTCTATCGGCATTAGCCTCTACATCTTTCACGGTTGGGTGAAAAGTATTGTAGAATTCCTGCATCATCTTAGTCCATTCAATATTCCCTTCGGCAATTTCATCAAAATCATGTTCTACTTTTGCAGTAAAATTATAATCCAAAATGTTTCCGAAGTTTTTTACTAAGAAATCAGTAACAATCGTTCCAATATCTGTAGGAACCAGCTTCCCTTTATCGGAGCCTGTGTTCTCCTTTAAAAGCTTCTCAGCCAATTTACCTGACTGTAAAGTTAATTGTGTATAATTTCTTTCTTGACCTTCCAAATTGCCTTTTTCAACATAGTTTCTATTGATAATAGTAGAAATTGTTGGTGCATAAGTCGAAGGACGGCCGATTCCTAATTCTTCTAATTTTTTAACCAATGAAGCTTCAGTATATCGAGCAGCAGCTCTCGAATATCTTTCGGTTGCTGTGATATACATATTCTGCAGTTTTTCATTGACTTTCAAAGCAGGCAGCATTCCTTCCTGTTCTTCCTCATCATCATCGTGTCCTTCCAAGTACACTTTTAAAAATCCTTCAAAAAGCAAAACCTCACCCGAAGCGGTAAAGATTTCATCATGATTGTTCGCTTCAATTTTTACATTCGTACGCTCCAATTTGGCATCACTCATTTGAGAAGCCAGAGTTCTTTTCCAAATTAAATCATACAAACGTGCCTGATCTCTGTCAATATCTACAGTATGACGAGTCATATCCGTAGGACGAATTGCTTCGTGAGCTTCTTGAGCACCTTTACTTTTATTTACAAAAGTGCGGGGATTTGAGAACTCTTTTCCATAAGATTTGATAATTTCAGCCTGAGCTGCATCCATAGCCTCTTTGGATAAATTCACGCTATCAGTTCTCATGTAAGTTATAAGTCCAGCCTCATACAACCGCTGGGCTAACTGCATAGTGATTCCAACCGGGAGATATAATTTTCTAGCCGCTTCCTGCTGCAGAGTCGAAGTTGTAAAAGGAGCTGTTGGTGATTTTTTGGTAGGTTTAGTTTCTAAATCTGCTACCTTATATATAGAACCGATATTTTGTTTTAAAAAATCTTCGGCTTCTTTTTTAGTATTGAAATTTTTAGGCAATTTAGCCTTGAATGATTTTCCAGCCTCATTTGTAAATTCAGCTACCACTGAATAAGTTGCTACAGCGGTAAAATTCTGGATTTCGCGTTCTCTTTCTACAATTAAACGAACGGAAACCGATTGTACACGGCCTGCTGACAAACCGCCTTTTACTTTTCGCCAGAGTACCGGTGACAATTCATAACCAACCAAACGGTCTAAAACTCTGCGCGCCTGCTGAGCATTAACTAAATTATAATCTATTTCACGAGGCTTATCAATAGCTTTGAGAATTGCAGTTTTGGTAATCTCATGAAAAACAATACGTTTCGTTTTCTCTTTTTTAAGTTTTAATTCTTCCGCCAGATGCCAAGAAATAGCTTCTCCCTCACGGTCCTCATCGCTCGCTAGCCAAACCATATCGGCATTTTTCGCTAACGTTTTTAATTTGGACACTAATGCTTTCTTCTCCGAGGAAACTTCATACTTGGGTGTAAATCCGTTTTCGACATCAACACCTATTTCTTTAGAAGGTAAATCAGCGATATGTCCATAACTTGACTCTACCTGATAATCATTTCCTAGAAATTTCTCGATCGTTTTCGCTTTTGCGGGGGACTCAACGATAACTAAATTCTTTGCCATCTTGCTTTTGTTTGAATCGCAAAAGTAATTTTTTTTTTTAAATATCACCCTTTCATTGATTTTAAAAACACATTAAATGCGATAAAGAATCATTCTTATCATTGAAAACAAAATATTTTCATTCATTTCAACACTCTCAACACATAGGGATGACCAACAATTAATCGATGGAGAACTCTATAATAGCGAAGCAGCAAAACAGCAACAGTAAAACTCAGTTTTGGTCTCTCCCTGAATCTCATTAGAAACAATAATATTAAATTGTAATTTGTAAATTCTTTATACCTATATATAATACCCAAATCCACAATTAGTTTTTCCAAAAGCAGATCCATTTAAATAATTAATTAAATTTACTACAGCCTAATCTAAATCTACAGCGACTGAATGAATCGAACTGAACAATTAAAACAGCTCAACAATGAACAAATTTGGGACATCGTCATTATTGGAGGCGGTGCCAATGGACTCGGTACTGCTGTGGATTCAGCAAGCAGAGGTTTTAAAACAATACTTCTCGAAGCGGTAGATTTTGCAAAAGGCACTTCAAGCCGAAGCACTAAACTAGTTCATGGCGGAGTCCGCTATTTGGAACAAGGCAATATTGCTCTAGTTATCGAAGCTTTGCAGGAAAGAGGCTTAATGGAAAAAAACGCAGGACATCTGGTAAAAAACGAATCGTTCATTATTCCAAATTACAACTGGTGGGGCGGTTATTTTTATACACTAGGCCTAAAAATTTATGATCTTTTAGCAGGCAGATTGAGCCTTGGAACTTCAAAATATTTATCCAAAGAAAAAACCCTCGAACTAATTCCATTCATAAAATCTAATGGCTTACAAAGCGGAGTACTCTATCATGACGGGCAATTTGACGATTCAAGATTAGCAATTAACCTGGCTCAGACTGCAGTTGAAAAAGGAGCCTGCATACTCAATCATTTTAAAGTAACGCAGCTCTTAAAAAATGATAAAAACCAAATCACAGGAATTGCCGCTGTCGACCAGGAGACTTTAAGCAAATACATTATAAAAGGCAAGGCAGTGATTAATGCTACGGGCGTTTTCACGAATGCAATTATGAAGATGAACGATATCGTTTATAAAAAATACATAGTCCCTAGCCAAGGTATTCATCTGGTGTTTGACAAATCATTTTTAGCTGGTGATTACGCTTTGATGATCCCAAAAACGAGTGACGGCAGAGTACTTTTTGCGGTGCCGTGGCACGATAAAATAGTGGTGGGAACTACTGATACTTTGGTAAAAAAACCAGATTTTGAACCAATTGCCCTGGAAAAAGAAATTGAATTTGTACTGGACACAGCACAAAGGTATTTAACCAAAAAACCAACACGAGCAGATGTGCTGTCGGTTTTTGCAGGATTAAGACCTTTGTCGGCTCCCGAAAAAAAAGGACAAAGCACCAAAGAAGTTTCCAGAAGCCACAAAATAATCGTTTCCGAAACTGGACTAATCACCATTACGGGCGGGAAATGGACAACCTATCGAAAAATTGCCGAAGACATTGTAAACAAAGCCATCGAAGTACATCAATTACCAAAAAAGAAATGCATCACCAGACACTTATCCATTCATGGAAACAAGAAAAACAGCACCTCCGATTTTGAAAATCATTTGTTTGTTTATGGAACAGATGCGAATGCTATTCTTAAATTGCAAGAGAGCGAGCCACAACTGAAGGAAAAACTCCATCCTAATTACGATTACACTTTAGCTGAAGTTGCTTGGGCAATACGATATGAAATGGCTGCGACTGTTGAGGATGTTTTGGCAAGACGTGTTCGTTTGCTGTTTTTGGATGCAAAAGCCTCAATTGAAAGTTCTGAAAAAGTTGCCTGTTTAATGGCAAAAGAATTACATCACGATGAAAGCTGGATCCAGAATCAATTAACAGAATTTAAAGCTGTTGCTAATGGGTTTCTATTAAAAGAGTTTCGGATTCCATAAAAATTATTTTACCACGAATGACTAATTCAAAAAAACTGTTAAGCCTTTTCCTGAAATTACAAAATCTTCTTTTGAAAACTAATATCCTAGCCCCGATTATAGTGAAAAGCCCGGAGCAGAAAAAGTAAAAGTTTCCTGTGCTGGAAAAGCGACCAGCGGAAGCTCTTTCCAGCACTTTGGAAACTTGCTTTTTTTGTGAGGACTTGCAACGGAAAGCGGGAAACAGCTACTTAATGATTTCAGATTTTTGATTAACGATTTTTGATTTTAGAATAAAAAGCTGATAAGGTTAAGTAAAATAACTTCTTTTGAAATTAGTCTTTCAAAATCATAAATCGGCAATCTCTAATCTTCAATCTAAAATCCTTTATTTTTTGTTAATTCTTCGGCTGACATCTTGTCATAATCACTGTATTTGCCGTATATTTGCGCTTTGAAAATACCCAATGGAAAAGATAATTGAAGAAAGCAAACAAGGAAATAGCCTTGTTTTAGATAATAAACCAGAGAATACCAAAAAACTCTTTATAGAAAGCTACGGCTGTGCTATGAATTTTTCGGACAGCGAAGTTGTAGCTTCTATATTGTCTGATGGCGGCTATAATACCACATCTGTTTTAGAAGAAGCCGATCTGGTTTTGGTAAATACCTGTTCAATCCGTGACAAAGCAGAACAGACAATTCGCAAACGCTTAGAGAAATACAATGCCGTAAAACGTACCAACCCGAAGATGAAAGTCGGAGTTTTGGGCTGTATGGCCGAACGTCTGAAAAGTCAATTTCTGGAAGAAGAAAAAATCGTTGACCTTGTGGTTGGTCCAGATGCCTATAAAGATTTACCTAATTTATTAAGCGAAGTCGAAGAAGGTCGTGATGCGATTAATGTAATTTTGTCCAAAGAGGAAACCTATGGCGATATTTCGCCGGTGCGATTGATGAGCAACGGAATTACGGCTTTTGTTTCCATCACGAGAGGCTGCGATAATATGTGTACTTTTTGTGTGGTGCCTTTTACCCGCGGACGTGAGCGAAGCCGTGAACCGCAAAGTATTATGAACGAAATTCAGGATTTGTGGAATAAAGGCTTTAAGGAAATTACGCTTCTGGGACAGAACGTGGATAGCTACTTATGGTATGGTGGCGGATTAAAGAAAGATTTTGACAACGCCAGCGAAATGCAAAAAGCGACAGCCGTGGATTTTGAACAGTTATTGGAAATGGTGGCGAGTGGTTTCCCAAAAATGCGTATCCGCTTTTCAACTTCGAATCCGCAGGATATGCACGAAAGCATTCTGCACGTTATTGCCAAATATCCAAATATCTGCAAACATATCCATCTGCCGGTACAATCCGGAAGCAATCGTATCTTGAAAGAAATGAACCGCTTGCATACCAGAGAAGAATATATGGCCTTGATTGATAAAATTCATGCCATAATCCCGAATGTTTCTGTTACACAAGATATGATTTCGGGATTCCCAACAGAAACGGAAGAAGATCACCAAGACACCTTGAGTCTGATGGAGTATGTGAAATATAGTTTTGGCTATATGTACAGCTATTCGGAACGCCCGGGAACATTGGCAGGAAGAAAAATGGAAGATGATGTTCCTGAAGAAACTAAAGCCAGAAGACTACAGGAAATTGTTGATTTACAAAGAGAACACAGCGCGATAAGAACACAGGAATTTTTGGGTCAGACTGTAGAAGTTTTAATAGAAAAAGCTTCAAAACGATCCCAAGATGATTGGTCAGGACGAAATTCACAAAGTATCGTTGTGGTATTCCCGAAAGAAAATTACAAAGTAGGAGATTTTGTGAATGTAAAAATCACTTCCTGTACATCAGGAACTTTGAAGGGTGAAGCGGTGGGATTGAGCGAGATGAATTGATTTTTCAACCACAGATTACACAAATTTTCACAAATTTATTCTAATAAAAACATAAGGATGACTGAGTTTAATGACTATTATTATAAAAAGGATGAAAACTATAAAATTATTGGCCTATGCATGGAAGTTCATCGTTTATTAGGACCTGGACTACTTGAAATAGTATATAAGGATGCATTAGAAATAGAATTCAAAAACAATAATATTCCATACGAAAGAGAAAAAGAATATGCAGTAGAATACAAAGGAACTATTTTACCTCATAAATTTTATGCAGATTTTGTGGTATTTAGTGATATTATACTCGAAATAAAATCCATAAAAGAGATTAGTAATGATCATCTTGCACAAACATTAAATTATATGAAACTAGCAGATACTCCAGTTGGAATAATCGCAAATTTTCAAAACAAATCATTAGTTCACAAAAGATTGATAAACACATAAAATTTTAATTTGTGAAAATTTGTGTAATTTGTGGTTAAAAATCAAAAAATATGTCTAAAAAAAATGTACTTATCGCTTTAATTACTTTCATCATTGCTTTTGGAACAACGTTCTATATCATCAGAACCTATTTTCCAAAACATAAAGTTGAAAAAACAGCTATTCAGAAAGACACAATAAGTAAACCAAAGCAATAAAAAGTTTTTTATTTAAAATTAAAAAACAACGATTTTTTAATTCGTCAATCATAAAAAATCATTAAAGTAAGCAGTTTAAACATTTAAACTATTTTAAACTTTAGACCTCAAAAATGGAAACAGTACAATCAATAAAACAACGATTTGAGATTATTGGGAACGACCCGAAGCTTAATCGTGCGATAGAAAAAGCCATTCAGGTTGCCCCTACTGATATTTCGGTTTTGGTAGCTGGGGAAAGCGGTGTGGGAAAAGAGAGCATTCCAAAGATTATCCATTCCTTATCACATCGAAAACACGGAAAATACATTGCGGTAAACTGTGGTGCCATTCCGGAAGGAACCATTGACAGTGAACTATTTGGTCATGAAAAAGGCGCTTTTACAGGTGCTACCAGCACTCGTGAAGGGTACTTTGAAGTTGCCAATGGCGGAACTATTTTCCTTGACGAAGTTGGAGAATTACCGCTAACAACACAAGTGCGCTTACTGCGTGTCTTGGAAAATGGCGAATTTTTGAAAGTAGGTTCTTCTCTGGTTCAAAAAACAAATGTCCGAATCGTAGCCGCAACCAACGTGAATTTATTCAAGGCTATCGAAAAAGGAAAATTCCGTGAGGATTTATACTATCGTTTAAGCACTGTAGATATTGTTTTGCCTCCATTGAGAGAACGTAAAGATGATATTCACTTATTATTCCGAAAATTTGTTGCCGATTTTGCCAATAAATACAAAATGCCTCCATTACGACTTGATGAAAGTGCTATTTTGCTATTGCAGAAATTCCGCTGGAGCGGTAACATCAGACAATTGCGAAATGTAGCTGAACAGATATCGGTATTAGAAACCAACAGGGATATCAATGCTTCTACATTGCAATCGTATTTGCCTACTGAAGACAACAGCACACTTCCATCGGTAATAAAAGATAAAAAAGCAGACAGCGATTTTAACACTGAAAGAGAGATTTTATACAAAGTGCTTTTTGATATGAAAAGCGATTTGCACGATTTGAAAAAACTAACTTTAGAATTGATGCAAAATGGCAATACCAATGTTCAGGAAACCAATAAATCACTTATCAAAAAAATATATGGCACTAAAGAAGAAGATAGTGAAATAGATTTTGAAGAAGAACCAAGAACTCAGTTTTTATCCAACCCAAACATAGAGCAGGATTATGAAGATCAGGAATCTAATAATTATCTGCTGGCAGAAACCATCGAAGAGGAAGAAATATTAAGATTGGAGCAAAAAGAAATCGAAATGATTAAAAAATCATTGGAAAAAAACAAAGGAAAACGAAAAGCAGCTGCGGATGAATTGGGTATTTCGGAACGTACTTTATATCGAAAAATCAAACAATTTGATTTGTAAAAAATCAAACCCAATAACTAAAAAGATTACTTTTGAAAAAATATCTGCTCATAAATAAGCATTTCACGAAGTCATTATGAAAAAAATACATTTACTATTACTTATTATTTTGGCTACGGCCAATAGCTGTTCTGTATACAACTTTACGGGAACAGGCAAAATTGACGCCAAAACTTACCAAGTAAACTTTTTTCCGAATACTTCTGATTTGATTGAGCCAGGTATCGACAGAACATTTACGCTGACTTTGCAGGATTTGATTCAGAATCAAACGAACCTGCATCTGGTTAAAAATAATGGTGATTTAACATACGAAGGCGAAATTACTGATTACCGCATCAGTCCAATGACTGCAACGGCTGATCAGAAAGCGGCACAAAACCGATTAAAAATCCGAGTGCAGGTCAGATTTACTAATAAAAATAAAGAGTCGGATGATTTCGATAAATCTTTTGAATTTTATTACGATTACCCAGCAGCACAGCAGCTGACAGGCGCTACAAAAGATGCAGCCATAAAAGAAATTTTCGAACGAATTACGCAGGATATTTTCAATGAATCATTAGCAAAATGGTAACATTCTAATTAACAGGTATGCTAAAATTAGAATAAACAGAAAAAATGAATCAGAAACAATGAATCAGAAACAATGAACATCAGCAGCTATAATTATTTATTAAACCAGCCTGAGGAAATCGACGAAACTCAAACCGCTGCTTTAGAAAAAGTATTGGATGAATTTCCATTTTTCCAGAGCGCAAGAGCATTGCGGCTTAAGGGGCTTTACAATCAAAATAGCTACAAATATAATTTTGCATTAAAAATAGCTGCTGCACATACTACAGATCGAAGTGTACTATTTGACTTTATAACTTCTGAATCTTTTACAGCTATTCAAAAAAAGACCTACGAGAAAAAAATTCAAGAATTACTCAACATCACGGTAATTGACAGCAAGATAATCCAAAAAGAAGTACCTCAGGAAATCAAGACAACTCCTTTAGAACATTCCATCCTTACTTCGATAAAAGAAGCTAACACTAACAGCAACTCTCTTTTTATCGACAGATTAGATGTTGACAAGAATGTTGAACAATCAATTCTAGACTCAATAAAAGAAGCTGTTCCTGCAAAAACCGAAGAAAAAAATACTGAAACTGAAAAAAAATTAGAGATAGGAAAACCAATAGATTTTTCGAAATCAGAAACACATTCGTTTCATCAATGGCTTCAGATTTCGAGAATCCAGCCAATAATACGAGAAAATCCAAAAGCTGAAATCAGTATGGCAACAGATCCTGATCCTGTCATTGACGAAAGCAAAAAGAAAAAAGCAGAACTGATAGATAAGTTCATAGAAACCAGCCCAAAAATTCCACCGATTAAGCCTGGAGCTGTGTTTACACCCAATCTGGATCTTAACAAAGAGGATAATTCTTATTTAATGACCGAGACATTGGCTAAAGTTTATTTGGAACAGAAAAAATATCAAAAAGCCATACAAGCTTATGAAATATTAATTTTGAAATATCCAGAAAAAAGTAGTTTCTTTGCAGACCGTATAAAAGATATCAGGATAATTCAACAAAATAACAATTAATAATAAATAGTATGTTTTCAATTTTTTTAGTTTTAATTACAATAGTATGTTTTCTATTGATCGTAGTAATTATGGTGCAAAACCCTAAAGGTGGCGGACTTTCTTCTACAATAAGTGGTTCTCAAATGTTAGGTGGTGTACAAAAAACTACTGATTTCTTAGACAAAAGTACTTGGACATTGGCAACTATACTAATTGCATTAATCTTGCTATCAGGATTAAGCTTTACAGGAACTTTGAGCGATTCAGATTCAAAAATCATTGACAATACTGAAACGGCAGCTCCAAAAACTAATGCTCCGGCACAGAATGCACCAGCAGGAAATACCCCTGCGCCTGCAACTCCAGCAAAATAATCTGTATACATAAATACATAGAATGCCAGCCTGTCAAAGCTGGCATTTTTTATAAGAAAAAATGTCAGTTTACGTGCGTTGGCATAATTTCTGAAAAGAAAAAAAACAGTAAAATTTAATATAAATATAAAAATCATGACATTAAACATTAAACCACTTTCAGACAGAGTTCTTATCGAGCCAGTTGCAGCTGAAACGAAAACGGCGTCAGGAATTTTTATTCCAGATACAGCCAAAGAGAAACCGCAAAAAGGAACTGTAGTAGCAGTAGGAAACGGAACTAAAGACCATACAATGACTGTAAAAATAGGAGATACAGTACTTTATGGAAAATACGCTGGAACTGAATTAAAATTAGAGGGGAAAGATTACCTGATTATGCGTGAAGACGATATTTTAGCAATTATTTAATTTTTCGCTGTAAGCAATAAGCCTTAAGCTATAAGCTTTTGAAATAATACTGCTTACTGCTTAAAGGTCAAAGCCAGCATAAAATGAGAGATTTTAAAAAATATGATATTTGGCAGCTTAGCCATTCTTTAACTTTAGACGTCTATAAAATGACTTCTGATTTCCCTAAAGAAGAATTATATGGTTTAACAAGCCAAATTCGCAGAGCTTCTTCGTCAATTCCTACAAACATTAGTGAAGGATGCGGAAGAAACAGCGACAAAGAATTCAATCAATTTCTCAATATTGCGTTAGGTTCTGCCAGCGAAACAGAATATCTGCTGATTTTAGCTAAAGATTTAAAATATCTGAATAGCGAAACTGCCGAAAATCAGTTAGAGAAAATCAATAGTATAAAAAGCAAAATTTACAAGTTAAAACAAGTGCTTATTAGCAATACGCTGTAAGCAATAAGCTCTAAGCTTTAAAAAGTTTATAGATACAAAAAACAAATATTAACCATCAGTAGAAAAAGGCTTATTGCCTAAAACCTACTGCCTAAAGCAATACAAAAATGGCAAAAGATATAAAATTTGATATTGAAGCACGCGACGGTTTAAAACGCGGTGTTGATGCATTAGCAAATGCAGTAAAAGTAACTCTTGGACCAAAAGGACGTAACGTAATTATTGGAAAATCTTTTGGCGGACCTACAGTAACCAAAGATGGAGTTTCGGTTGCAAAAGAAATCGAATTGAAAGATCCATTGGAAAATATGGGAGCTCAGATGGTAAAAGAAGTAGCTTCAAAAACTAATGATTTAGCAGGAGACGGAACTACAACTGCAACTGTTTTAGCACAAGCAATCGTAAAAGAAGGTCTTAAAAATGTTGCTGCTGGAGCAAACCCTATGGATTTGAAACGCGGTATTGACAAAGCAGTAGAAGCTATTGTTGCTGATTTGGCAAAACAAACCAAAGTAGTAGGAAGCGACTCTGAAAAAATAAAACAGATTGCAGCTATTTCTGCCAATAATGACGAAGTTATTGGTGAATTAATTGCTAATGCTTTCGCAAAAGTTGGAAAAGAAGGTGTAATCACGGTAGAAGAAGCTAAAGGAACTGATACATTTGTAGATGTTGTAGAAGGAATGCAGTTTGACAGAGGATATCTTTCTCCATATTTTGTAACCAATCCTGAAAAAATGGAAGCAGAATTAGACAGTCCGTACATCCTTTTATATGACAAAAAAGTTTCTTCTTTAAAAGAGTTACTTCCAGTTCTTGAGCCAGTAGCTCAATCAGGAAAACCATTATTGATTATCGCCGAAGATGTTGATGGCGAAGCATTATCAACATTGGTAGTAAACAAATTGCGTGGTGCATTAAAAATTGCAGCTGTAAAAGCTCCAGGTTTTGGTGACAGAAGAAAAGCAATGCTGGAAGATATTGCTATCTTGACTGGCGGAACTGTAATTTCTGAAGAAAGAGGTTATACTTTAGAGAACACCACTATCGAAATGCTGGGAACTGCAAAAAGAGTAACTATTGATAAAGACAATACAACTATCGTAAGTGGTGCTGGAGAAGCTGATATGATTAAAAATCGTGTGAACCAGATTAAAGGTCAGATGGAAACTACGACTTCTGATTATGACAAAGAAAAACTACAAGAACGTTTGGCTAAATTAGCCGGAGGTGTTGCAGTTCTATATGTTGGCGCTGCTTCTGAAGTAGAGATGAAAGAGAAAAAAGACAGAGTTGACGATGCTTTACACGCTACTCGCGCTGCTGTCGAAGAAGGAATCGTGGCTGGTGGAGGCGTTGCTCTATTAAGAGCAAAACAATCACTAGAGGCTTTAAAAGCTGATAATGCAGACGAAGCTACTGGAATTAAAATCATTTCTCGCGCTATAGAATCTCCATTAAGAACAATTGTAGAAAACGCAGGCCTTGAAGGCTCTGTTGTTGTGGCAAAAGTTGCTGAAGGATCTGGAGATTTTGGTTACAATGCCAAAACAGATGAATATGTGGACATGCTGAAAGCAGGAATTATCGATCCTAAAAAAGTAACTCGTGTAGCTTTGGAAAATGCTGCATCAGTTTCTGGAATGATATTAACTACTGAATGTGCTTTGATCGATATTAAAGAAGAAAGTGCAGCTGGCGCAGGACACATGGGCGGCGGTATGCCGGGAATGATGTAATTTTTATATAATTCCAAAAATAATAAAATTCCAAATTTCAATTTGGGTTAAAATCAAAAATCCGTCTTGATTTGTCTTGACGGTTTTTTTTATGTCTTTTAACTAAGTTCAGATAACTTAAAAACAAAAAAATAGGTTTCCATTTATCACTCAGAAACATTGTGCAACGTATAAAAAAAAACGTCTTGTTCGGTAGAGCAAGACGTTTTGTGTATTTTGAAAAAAACTATTTTATTTTATTAATGAACCACTTTTTTCTTAATCATCTTTAAGAAAACTGGCAAAGTAGAAACTAATATAATTCCGATAACAATTTTTTCAATATGTTCTTTTAAGTCAATTCCCATATCCAGAAACATTCCGTAAAGATAATGTCCAGAAAAAATCAAAATGAAAGACCATAAAATAGAACTCAGTATATTAAAAAACATAAACTTCTTTTTATCCATCGAACCTATACCCGCCACGATTGGAGCAAAAGTCCTTACAATAGGCAGGAATCGCGCATAGATAATAGCTTTTCCTCCGTGTTTTTCGAAAAACTCCTTGGCCTGAAGCAGATATTTTTTCTTGAACAAAAGTGTATCTTCTCTGTTGTATAAATAATAGCCGCTTTTGGCACCAAACCAATAACCTACCATGTTCCCAAAAATGCCCGAAAGTGCCACTAAAGAAGAAAGCAATACAAGATTTATGAAATCACTTTGGATATAAACCACATTCTGAATCAGATCACGGCTATAGATACCGGCAAGAAACAGAAGACTGTCACCAGGAAGAAAAAAACCGGCAAAAAGTCCAGTTTCAGCAAAAACTATGAATAAAACAATGTACAAACCCAGTTGAATGCCACCAATTGTAAATGTTATATAAAATTCAGGATTTACTAATTGGGTCCATTCAAAATTATTCATAAATTTTTGTTTTTGTTTAGGTGGTGAAAGTAATAATAATTTAGGTGAACCACAATACTATACCTTATTTTAAAGTTTTATTAACGAATAAAAAAACATCAAAATGAATAACCATTTTGATGTTTATAATTATTGACAGACAAAGTAATCATAATCTATCCAACAGTTTCGCAGATGATTTTACATGAATTACAATCTATCGTATTGGCAGCATGAATGCAGGTTATCATAATCCTCCTTAGTAGATTTTACTGAATCGGTATCGTGACCTGCTTTGGCCACTGCTTTTTTAACATCCATCAAAGAACATTTTTCTTCATTAATAATCACGCTCAATTTATGTGTTTCAATATCCCAGGAAGCAGATTTCACTCCTGGAACCGAATAAGCTGCCTTCTGGATTCTTTTTTGGCATTGCTCACAGTTCCCGTTCACTTCGGTTGTATATTTTGCATTTTTATTTTTGTTTTCTTGACTAAAAGCTGATAATCCTATAAAGGTCATCAGAATTACTAATGCTAGATTTTTCATGTTTTTAAATTTTAAATGGTTTTTACTTTTTATTATTATTTTTGAAATTGACATTATTATTGTCTATTGCTATTACCTTATTTTATTTTAAATCGCAATCCTGCATAATACATTTGACCAAATACAGGCGCGTATAAAATTGTTGCATCAAAATTAGGACCAAAAGGGTTTTCAGCGTCAACTATGGCTTGGCTCTGAGTATAATTACCAATATTTTCCCCTCCTATATATATTTCAAAATTTCTCGAAAATGTTCGTGTAATCTGAGCATTCATCAAAGAATAAGCTGGCGAATGTTCAGGAAGCTGATATGCAGCAGGATTAGATGCGGTATAAGGCAATTGCTGCTCTCCAATCCAGTTGTAAGTAAAATCGAATTTCCATTGCTGCCCTTTGTCCTTAATATGAGTTTCATAGCCTAAATTACTAAAGAAACGATGTGCCGCCTGCAATGGTCTCTGAAATTTGCCAGACAGATAATCTGTCTTGATATCATAGTATTTGTAAGCAGTACGCAATTCTAATCGCTTGGCCAATTCATAATTGAATTCCAATTGAAAACTATTAGCATACGAATTGCCGTCTAGATTGTGAAAAACAACTGATTGTGGGCTTTCCATGACATCGACTACAATTTGATTCTGAAAATCGGTTCTATAAAAATCGGCTGTTACATCTCCTTTTCTATTAAACAATTGAAATCCCTGCATAAAACTAAGGCCATAATTCCATGCAATTTCTGGATCTAATCCATACAATTTTCCTCCAGTGTTTACAACATCAAACGTTCGGGAACTAGCAAATAACGTTTGATTTTCGGCAAAAATATTAGCTGGACGCTTTCCTCTTCCCACAGAAGCTCTAAACACACCTTTCTCCCAAGGATTATATTTCAGATGTATTCTTGGCGTAGCAAAAACACCCAAACGATTTCCATAATCGATTCTGGCTCCCAGAATCATGCTGAAATTATCGTGATTATCAAAAGTGTATTCAAAAAATGCTCCTGCTGTATTATCAATTCTGCTATAATCTGCAGTATTTACAAATTCAGAATAATCATCATAGGTAAAGTTCAATCCAGCAGCAAACTTGTTTTTATCATTACTAATGATAGAATTAAAAATCAAGTTCGAATAAAAACTATTCTGCTTGATATTATATCCTCTCAACCCAAAATAGGAATCTTGATTATAACTGGAAAATGCATTCTGAAAACCGATACTTTGATACGGCTTGTCCTTAAAAACATATCCTAATTTTGTAGAAATATCTACTTTTCTGGTATCAATTTCGGAACCCCAAAAATTAGCTGTTCCTTTATCAGTATCAGGATTAAAATCCAATTGTCCCATCTGCTTGCTATCATCCATATATTGGAAATTAATAAAACTGACCCAGCCTGTTTCAGCATTGTAATATTGGTAGCGATTGAGTACATTGATTTGTTTTTGCAAAGGATTATCAAGGAAGCCATCGTCATTCTTATCCATTTTAGAATCACGAATATTGCCATGCAGCAATAAACTGGAAGCCCAATTGTCAGACAATTTGGTGTTGAAATTTACATTTAGCTCAAATCTGGAATCGGTAGATCCGTATGCATTTAATAAAACCGGCACTTCCGTTAATGGCTTTACCAGCTCAGTATTAATTTGACCAGAAATGCTTTCGAATCCATTGACCACACTCCCAGCACCCTTGCTGATCTGAATACTTTCTATCCAAGGACCAGGCGTAAAAGAAAGCCCGTACGCTTGTGAAGCTCCTCGAACCGAAGGTACATTTTCCTGGGTCATTAACAAGTAAGGACTTGTAAGGCCTAACATCTTTATTTGTTTTGTTCCCGTTAAGGCGTCCGAAAAATTGACATCTATAGAAGGGTTTGTTTCAAAACTTTCGGCCAAGTTACAGCAGGCTGCTTTGAGCAATTCCTTTTTTGTAACTAAAGTTGAATTTGCAGTCAGTGTATATGATTTTTGCAGGGCCTTGCGTTTAGACTGGACTTTTATTTCTCGTAAAGTATCTTGCGCAAACGAACCATAAGCAACGAGCAAAAACAGCAAATGCAGTATTGTTTGTTTTTTCATGATGTATATTATAAATGATTAATATGCCAAACCACTCAAATGGTTCAACTCAAAAATTAAACATTATAATCTATCATAAAGGAGATATTGGCTGTACAGCTTATAAAGCGGAGGCGCATTGGCATCACAATAATAGGAAAGCTGTACATTGCTTTTAAAGCTGGGAAGCGCACTAAAAGCTGTAAATTGATATTCTGGAATTAAAAAAGGTGAATCAAGCTGAAAAGAAAAAGATTTAATAATTTTATCATCTGCCTTTTCCTTAACAACGATTTTCTTGTCTTTACAGCAGCTGTCTTTTTTGCTGACAGCTTTTTTTTCGCAACAGCCTTTTTCCTGCTGCATTGATATAGCAGAACCCAGAGATACCGAGGCAATTTTCCCTCCGCAATAATGCACATTAAAAGCTAACCCAACATTGGAACCCAATATCAGAAATGCCAAAAGTATGCTTATATATCTCTTAACTCTCATAATGCAAAATTACCATTATTATTTTCCAAAAAAACTAAACTCTTGTTAAACTTTTAATGAAACAATCAAATCAATTATTATGGCATGCCCCAAGGGTCGGGCTGTACATTATATCTTTTGTTTTCCTAAAGAAGGAAAACAAAAGGATGCCATTTCCATCCCTCATGCAGATCCGTTTTCAAAACAGCTTCATTGTAAAACATGGCAATTAAACTGTTAAGATTGCTGGCAATTATTTATTCATTTTTTGAAAGTAAAATGCTGGAATAAAAACAAATACAAACAAAGGCTGAATCAAAAAACGCCTCACATAAAAAAGCAATAAATTTTCCTGGTTTCTAAAAAAATAAATAACACAAAAGAAAACTATTATTAGAATCACAAAAAATAAAATATATAAAACACCAGCAAACGAAACCATTTTCCAATCCTTAAAAATAAAATAAAGGATCCCAAGAGAGAAAACGGTATTCAACGCATATCGGAACAATAATCCCAGAAAAAGCAAACCTGAATTAAATTCAGGCAAGGGCATTTTTAAATAATCGTCATTAAAATAAACCAGAAAAGGATCATAAAACAATTGGCTTTCGAAAGCTCTAACCAGAATTAACAAACAGAGCAATATGGCCAGAAAAAAAATACTGGTTTTATTTTGAAGTATTTTATTCGGCATATTTCGAAAATTTTCTTACCCAGATTAGCCATAAAATAAAAACGGCTCCATAAATTATAGCCGGAAATAAAACACCATGCAAAAGATGTTTTATTGCAGGATAATAATACATCAAAACTATTAATAGAGCAATACGCAATACATTGAGAATATAAATCAATGTTGTACCTCCAAGAATAAATAACAAAGTACTCTTGAAACTTCCAGTAAACGCAACAATAAAAGAAATAAATAAAACAATAACACTTATTCCATTGCACCCTTCGACAATACGGACAATATATTGATTTTGAAAATACATCCTGACAAACGGTTCATTAACAACACTTTCAGCCTGAATACGCATGAAAAACCATGAAATCACCTTTTCAGAATTATGCGCAACAATTTGCGTAATACTATCAACAGTATTATTTCCAAAACTATTTAAAAAAAGCTGATAAAGGAATGTCAGCAGAATATAGCAGCCAAAAAAACTAGCTAAAAAAACTAGAAAAGGTTTGTATTCGGTGAAGTATTTTTTCAAAATTATTTTTTTTGCCAAATTTATACAATAAAAGAATCTGCTTTAAATACTTTTGCATAAAAAATAATAAAACATGACTTTTCAAGAATTACAGCCAAAAGTAACTGAGATAACAACAGACGCAATACTCAGCAGAGACGAAAAACTATTGGCAATCTGCCAGCTCCTGAGCGATTCTATTTCTTACTACAACTGGGTAGGTTTTTATTTTGCCAATCACGAAGCAAAAACACTTCACCTTGGTCCGTATGTAGGAGCTGAAACCGACCATACTGTTATTCCATTTGGAAAAGGAATTTGTGGTCAGGTTGCCGTTTCCAACAATAATTTTGTCGTTCCGGATGTAAGCGCACAGGACAACTATATTGCATGCAGTTTTACTGTAAAGTCCGAAATTGTAGTTCCTCTTTTTGTAAACGGTAAAAACATTGGACAAATCGATATTGACAGCCATGTGATTGATCCATTTACCGAAAAAGATGAACGCTTTTTGGAATTTGTGAATCAGGAGATTGCAAAGTTGTTTTAAACTTCATAACCAATTCTAAGAAAGCCTGAAAACATTAATTTCGGGCTTTACAAATACATCTTTTATTGTAGACAAAGACGGTCAGATAACAGAACCAATGACCGTAAAAATCCATAAATTCTACCCTAGATTATGAAGCAATTGATGTTATAAGCAGTTACAAAAAATGGATTCCCGGCAAACAAAGAGGACAATATGTAAGAGTCAAATACCAGATCCCGATTACTCTAGCAGGCATGAAATAAAAGGGGCTCATCAAAATAATTCAAAATACATAATTTATAATCCATAATTATTTTCTACATTTGCACCCGTCTTACAATAGCTGTATGACATACATAATAATCATTTAAATAATATTAAAATGTACTTAACTAAAGAAGTTAAAGCAGAAATCTTCGCTAAATACGGAGGAAAAGCAGAAAACACTGGATCTGCAGAAGGACAAATCGCGTTATTTACGCACAGAATTACTCACCTTACTGAGCACTTGAAAAAAAATCGTCACGATTTTAACACTGAGCGTTCATTGGTACTATTAGTAGGTAAAAGAAGAGCTTTGCTGGATTACTTGAAGAAAACAGAGATCAACAGATATCGTGAGATTATCAAAGTATTGGGTATTAGAAAATAATCAATATAATAAAGAGGTGCGAAAGTGCCTCTTTTTTTTATTTCTCTTTTAGATTTAAAAAAAATATTTTAAATTTAATAATTCTTATCAGAAATGATAATTCATTAAAAAAGTTTGGTTTTTCATTGGGTTTTAGGCATTAACTACGCAACAACTACAACTAACAACACAACTAAAACCCACTGTATAATCAAAAGGAAAAAATTATGATTCCACAATTATTTGTAGAAAAAATCGATTTGGGTGATGGCAGAAGCATCACAATCGAGACAGGACGTTTAGCTAAACAAGCAGATGGTTCTGTAGTAGTAAGAATGGGCGATACAATGATACTAGCCACAGCAGTATCAGCCCGTACCAGCAACCCTGGCGTTGATTTTTTACCGTTAACGGTAGATTATCGCGAAAAATTTGCAGCCGCTGGCCGATTTCCTGGAGGTTTCTTCAAGAGAGAAGCACGTCCAAGTGACAGCGAAGTATTGACAATGAGATTAGTAGACCGTGTATTGCGTCCGCTTTTCCCAGACGATTACCACGCTGAAACACAAGTTATGATTCAGTTGATGTCTCATGACGAAGAAGTAATGCCGGATGCATTAGCTGGCTTAGCTGCTTCTGCAGCATTGGCAGTTTCAGACATTCCATTTTACAATCTGATTTCTGAAGTTCGTGTTGCACGTATCGACGGAAAATTAGTTATCAACCCAAGCAGAGAAGATTTAGAAAAATCAGACATCGACATGATGATTGGAGCTTCTATGGATTCTGTAGCAATGGTGGAAGGTGAAATGAAAGAAATCTCAGAAGCTGAAATGATCGAAGCAATTAAATTTGCTCACGAAGCTATTAAAGTTCAAATTCAGGCTCAATACCGTTTACAGGAAGCTTTTGGAAAAAAAGAAATTCGTACTTACGAAGGTGAGAAAGAAAACGAAGAAATTTACAAAAAAGTAAAAGCAGCAGCTTACGATAAAATCTATGCCATTGCTAAAGTTGGATCTGCTAAACATGAAAGAAGCGCAGCATTTGCTGAAGTAAAAGAAGAAGTAAAAGCTTTATTCACAGAAGAAGAATTAGCAGCTGATGGTGATTTAGTTTCTAAATATTTTTACAAAACCAACAAAGAAGCGGTTCGTAATGTTGTATTAGAATTAGGAATCCGTTTAGACGGAAGAAAAACTACTGATATCAGACCTATCTGGTGCGAAACTGATTACTTACCAAGAGTTCACGGTTCTTCATTGTTTACACGTGGAGAAACTCAAGCTTTGGCTACTGTAACTCTTGGAACTTCTAGAGAAGCAAACCAAATTGACTCGCCATCAGAACAAGGAGAAGAGAAGTTCTACTTACACTATAACTTCCCCCCTTTCTCTACTGGTGAAGCAAAACCATTGAGAGGAACTTCAAGAAGAGAAGTAGGTCACGGAAACTTAGCTCAAAGAGCTTTGAAAAACATGATTCCTGCTGACTGTCCTTATACTATCCGTGTTGTTTCTGAAGTTTTAGAATCTAACGGATCTTCTTCTATGGCAACGGTTTGTGCTGGAACAATGGCACTTTTGGATGCTGGCGTTCAAATGGTAAAACCAGTTTCTGGAATTGCTATGGGATTGATTACTGACGGCGAGAAGTTTGCTGTATTGTCTGATATTTTAGGCGACGAAGATCACTTAGGAGATATGGACTTTAAAGTAACTGGAACAAAAGACGGTATCACTGCCTGCCAGATGGACATCAAAATTGATGGATTGCGTTATGATATTATGGAGCAGGCTTTGGCTCAGGCACGTGACGGACGCATGCATATTTTAGGTAAAATAACTGAAACAATCGCTGCGCCACGAGCTAATGTAAAAGCACACGCACCAAAAATCATCACCAGAACTATCCCTGGAAACTTTATTGGAGCATTGATTGGACCTGGCGGAAAAGTAATTCAGGAATTACAGAAAGCTACCGGAACTACAATCGTTATCAACGAAGTAGACGAGCAAGGAGTTATCGAAATCTTAGGTACAGATCCTGCTGGAATCGAAGCAGTATTGGCAAAAATTGCTTCTATCACTTTCAAACCGCAAATGGGTGAAGCTTACGAAGTGAAAGTAATCAAAATGCTGGATTTTGGTGCCGTTGTAGAATACACTGCTGCTCCAGGAAACGAAGTTTTATTACACGTATCTGAATTAGCTTGGGAACGCACAGAAAACGTGACTGATGTAGTGAATATGGGTGATGTTTTCCAAGTGAAATACTTAGGCGTTGACCCAAAAACTAAAAAAGAAAAAGTTTCTAGAAAAGCACTTATTCCAAGACCTCCACGCGAGGAGAAAAAAGAGTAATCCAATCTTAGTTTACTAAAGGTTTATTTTTATAAAAAAGCCCCGTTTCAAAATTATGAAACGGGGCTTTTCAGTTTTACAAACAGAATATCAAAAAACATGAAGTTGTAGCAACACAAAAGACATTCTCGCCCAAAATCATCAAATTAAACAGTTTTTTCCGCTTTAATGAATAATTATTCCTTTTTTTAAGAAAGATAAACAATTTATTATATTAAAATAACGACATATTCAAAGAAAAAAAATATCTTTAACGTGAAAATTATTAACAAATTAATTTAAAAAATTATGTCTTATCCAACTATCCAAGTTACAAAACTTAATGCCGTTCCTTTCACATTCGACGAAACAGCAAATGTAGAATACCCAGTATCTCCTTTTGTTTCAGCAAAATTATACACCAATGCAGACAATGTTTTAACCTTAAAAATAAGAGCTACCTTATATATAGACTCTGCAAACACAGTTGAGCCTTTTGTAGAAATTGACCCTGTGGTTCGTGGAGGTTCCTTGCAATTGTATTTTGATTACAACTTTACCGAGGAAAGCCCTAAAAGTTTAGATGTTTGGTACATTGAATTGGATTATAGCGCGGAAGGGGTCGGATATATATCAAGCGTTACATCTTATTTAAGAGATGTTGATCCTGAAACTTCTAGAGGAACTAGAACAGATGTAGGAAATTAACAACTTAAAAACAACATCATTTATTAAAATGGTGTTGTTTTGAAATCTGCACTAAAAACTAACCAATTTGTAAAATGTTTAAATTAAAATTATTCATTACTTCAATTTTACTTTTTTTTCCGTTTTACCATTTCTCCCAAGAACAATCAACAACTGTAACTCTAAACCATATATTACAGAAAAAAGCTATAGAGTTCGAAAACGAAAATAACTTTAATAAAGCTCGTCTTTACTTTATAAAAAACAATTGGGATTCCACATTAGTATATTCCATGAAACAGCTAACTTCCAGGAATAACAAAGAAGTAATAGATTATTGTCACTTTTTTAGAGGATATAGTTTTAGAGAAAAAAAACTATTCAAGGAAGCCCAATCAGAAATGCATTTAATATCCGATAAATTTATGCTTTATCCTCTAGTAAACAAAAATTTAGGTCAAATTGCATTAGAATTAAAAGAATTTAAAAAAGCTATTCACTACTTTAAAAAAGTAGAAAAACTAGCAATTACAAACAAAAATGGTTACAAAATAAGTATTATTTACCAAAATTTAGGCGTTTCTTATTTGCATCTCAATCAGTTTGATAAGGCTGATGAATATCTTACAAAAAGTAAAGAATTACAAGAAAAAGAAAAGGATACAATCTCTTTAATTAGTTTATATTTAGATATCGCAAATTTAAGTTATGTCCAATATAAAGATTCTCAAGCAATCCCATATTTTGAGAAAGCTTATAATTTATCAAAAAAAATAAAAGATTTCAACAAAAAAGAAATCACAGCTTTCAATATGTCAACTGTAGAAGAAAATAGAGGCAACTACAAACAAGCCTTAATCTATAGAAAAGAATACGACCGATGGAAAGATTCCCTCAACAACCAAAATAAAGTCTGGGCAATTGCTGATTATGAAAAAAAATACGCTATAGCCCAAAAACAAAAACAAATATCAGTACTAAAAATAGAGAATGAACTAAAAGAAACACAGCGTAAAACCATGTTTTTTTCAACATTAGGTTTATTATTGGTATTGTCAGCTGGTGTATATGCTTATGCTCAAAAAGTAAAAAATGCAAAAATCATACTCTCGCAAAAAGAAAAACTGAACGAACTCAACGCTACCAAAGATCAGTTGTTTTCTATAGTAAGCCATGATTTGCGTTCCTCAGTAAATGCTTTAAAAACGAGCAACACCAAATTAACCACTTCACTGGAAACCAAAAACTATAGTGAGTTAGACCAACTCCTACATCAAAATAGCGAAATAGCAAACGGCGCCTACAGTCTGCTCGACAACTTATTGCATTGGGCATTATTGCAAACCAAACAATTGTATTTTCATAAAGATTCTGTTCATCTTTTTTCTATTATACAGCAAATAGAATACAACTACAAACCTTTATTACTTGATAAAGCCATCAGTTTTGAGAACACAGTTTCAAAAAATAGTTTTATATTCGTAGATCTCGATTCGTTAAAAATTGTACTTCGTAACCTGCTCGATAATGCTATAAAATTTACTCCCGAGAATGGACAAATTAGTTTTTATACTATAGAAACCAATACAGATTTTTGCCAGCTCGTGATTCAGGACACTGGTTTAGGAATGACACAAAACACCATCGACGAACTAATGCAGGAAAGTGAATTACTGGCCAAGAAAAAAAACTCGGAGATTATAGGAACAGGTCTAGGTATGCAATTGTGCAAGCAAATGATTAAGAAAAATGGAGGTTCAATAGCCATAGAAAGCGAGCTCAACAAAGGAACTAAAATGATACTTTCGTTCCCAAAAACAAAACAAAATGGATAATATTAATGTACTCATTATAGAAGACACGCCAGAAGAAAGCGAAGCACTAAGCAAAGTTTTATTGGCTAACAATTATAACATCGCAGGTATTGCCCAAAATTATAAAGACGCACTAACCTTATTTTACAAAAACCACGTCGATATTATTATTATCGATGTATTCTTGGATGGAAAACCAGAAGGAATCACGTTTGCCGAAACTATCAATATTATACCAAATGCTTCCAAGCCTTTTGTTTTTTTGACCAGCTCACAGGACCGTCAGATTTTTGAAAGAGCAAAACTTACCAAGCCATTCAGCTTTTTGATGAAACCTTTTAATGAATTAGAAATAATTTACGCAATAGAAATGGCTGTTGAAAAATTCTATGAACAAACCAATGTCTTTCTGAGCGAAGATCAGGATACTGTAATCAGTAACGACTATTTATTTATCAAAAAGAAAAATGCACTCAAAAAAGTATCGCTAAAAGATATTCTTTACATCGAAGTTGAAGACCGATATTGCAACATCATTACTGAAAAAGAAAAATTTGTTATATTGATCTCTCTCACCAAAATCAGTGAACTGCTCGATAAGAATAAATTCATAAGAACTCATAGAAACTATATAGTGAACTCTGATACAATTGAAGAAATAATTCTAGCTGATAATCTTGTTATTCTCAAAGGAAATCACAAAGTGAGCCTCAGTGACAATTACAAAGATTTTATCAAGAAAATAAAAACATTATCATAACTATTTCCTTTGTTACAGAAAATCTTCTCTTCATAGAGGAGATTTTTTTTTGTTTATATGTGACTAAATGAAAAAATTGACGTTGTTCATTTACAATGCTTATAACAACAAAAACCAGCTTCATAACATCTGGATAAAAACAGAGAAACTTTAGCCATATTTTTAACCAGCCAAATAACCTAAAGAACCAATGAGAATAGAACTTAATACCACCCTAAACATGCAATTAAGAAACTTTTTTAACAAAATCAACCCCTGGATTGGGCTTTTAGCATCATTGTGCATTATCCTCCCCAGCTTGTATAGCATTCTTGATGCTCCTTTTACAATTACCGATGACCACTTTATTCTGGCAGGCGGTTTATTTTTTTTTATTGTATTTTTAAAACAGATATTTAACAGAATAGTTAATTTAGAAGGAATGGATTGAAATCCTAATTACCTGATAACAGCAAGCATTAAAACTGCAAAACAATTTAGTTAAAGAGCATCTTTAAAACAAAGAGTTTTTGTTTCCAATTGTATTAAAATCCTAATACAAAATTATTCCTTACGCCCCGTATTTACCATTTTATAATCAGATTAGTTAAAACTCCCTGTTTCAGCATTCATGAGACAGGATTTTATTTTTATAAAAAAATAAACTTTTTGTAACTTTTTCTAATCCCATACGTATAACCACTTGTACACTTAAAAAAATGAGGAGACAAAAACATGAGACAACTTAAAATCACCAAGCAGGTAACCAATCGTGAGACCGCTTCATTAGACAAATATTTACAAGAAATTGGAAAAGTTGACCTTATTACCGCCGACGAAGAGGTAGAATTAGCGCAAAGAATTAAAGCTGGCGATCAAAGAGCTCTCGAAAAACTAACAAAAGCCAATTTACGTTTCGTTGTTTCGGTAGCCAAACAATACCAAAACCAAGGATTGACACTTCCCGATTTAATTAATGAAGGAAACTTAGGATTGATAAAAGCAGCACAGCGTTTTGATGAAACTCGTGGTTTCAAATTCATTTCATATGCTGTATGGTGGATTCGTCAATCTATCCTTCAAGCCTTGGCAGAACAATCTCGTATCGTTCGTTTACCATTAAATAAAATTGGTTCTATCAATAAAATCAACAAAATGTATGCTTTATTAGAACAATCTAATGAGCGCCCGCCATCTGCTGAGGAAATTGCAAAAGAACTTGACATGACTGTAAATGACGTAAAAGAGTCTATGAAAAACTCAGGCCGTCACTTATCAATGGATGCACCTCTTGTAGAAGGAGAAGATTCTAATCTATATGATGTTTTGCGTTCTGGAGAATCTCCAAACCCTGATAGGGAATTAATCCACGAATCATTGCGTACTGAAATTGAGCGTTCATTAGAAACCTTAACTCCAAGAGAGGCTGATGTAGTGCGTTTATACTTTGGTTTAGGTGATCAGCATCCAATGACTCTTGAAGAAATTGGAGAAACTTTTGATTTGACACGGGAACGCGTTCGCCAAATCAAAGAAAAAGCAATCCGCAGGCTGAAACATACTTCTAGAAGCAAAATTTTAAAAACTTACTTAGGTTAATACAATATCCCCAAATTAAAATTTTTAAACAAACTGTTTTAAATATTTTAATATAACGTGAACAACAGTCTGATTAACTGTTCGTTTTTTGATTGATGATTGAAACTCCGGCTGATTACCGGAGTTTTTTACTTATTCAGCAAAAAAGCCAGTCAATTCAAGTTTCACTCTCGGGTATCTGGAGTTTATTTTTTATAATTATCTTTGCAAAAAAAAACACGAATGTAAAGATGCCTTTTACAGCATCTAACCGTAAAAACTACACAATGAAGAATACAATTATTGCTCCATCTGTTTTGGCTGCTGATTTCGCTAATTTACAGCGTGATATCGAAATGATTAATAACAGTGAAGCCGACTGGTTTCACATTGACATCATGGATGGTGTTTTTGTGCCAAATATTTCTTTTGGAATGCCAGTGCTTGAAGCTATCACAAGACATACTAAAAAAACGGTTGATGTGCATTTGATGATTGTAAATCCCGATCAATATATCAAAACATTTAAAGATCTTGGCGCCGATATTTTAACCGTACATTATGAAGCATGTACACACTTGCACAGAACACTTCAAGCAATCAAAGCGCAAGGAATGAAAGCTGGTGTAGCATTAAACCCACACACTAATGTCGATTTATTAGAAGATATAATCAATGATATTGACATGGTCTGCATTATGAGTGTAAATCCAGGTTTTGGAGGACAGTCTTTTATAGAGAACACTTATACTAAAGTAAAAAAACTAAAAGATCTGATTACAAGAAAAGGAGCATCAGCCCTCATAGAAATTGATGGTGGTGTAACCAACAAAAATGCACTGCAATTAACCGAAGCTGGAGCTGACGTACTTGTTGCCGGAAGTTTTGTATTTGGAGCAGAGGATCCTATTAAAACAGTAGCTGATTTAAAGCGTCTTCTTTCAGTTTAATATAACAAAAAGTCCCAATAAGCAATCAGGCTCCATTGGGACTTTTATCATTAGTAAACACTTATTTTAATTATACTGATTGATTAAATATTTTATCAAATCAGTTGTAGTTATTATTCCAACCAGTACATGGTCTTCACAGACAGGCAGAGCATGAAATTCTTTTTTTGCTAATATTTCGGCAGCTTCCTTAATTGTAGTCTCGGGCGTGATTGTTATTAATTTTTTGGCCATTACTTGCTCCACCGTAAACATATTGTAAACAGTAGTATCAACAACCTCTTCATCATCATCAATTGCATCTGCAAAAGAAATTCTCAACAAATCTGTATAACTCAATATTCCTATTATTGTAACGCCATTCACCACAGGTATATGTCTGATTTTATAATGCTTAAAAAGAGATTCAGCCTTCGTCAAATCGTCCTTAATCGTAAGCTTAATTAGATCCTTGGTCATAATTGTAGACACTGGTACATGCTGTCTCATAACATTCTCTTTTAAAATTATACACAAATTTAGAAATGAAAGTTGGTTCAAAACATGATGATTATCAGTTGGAAATCAAAACTTTTTCGATAGATTTCTATTCAGTTAATAGTTATCCTTAAAGTAATTATCTGAGGTTTCGCAGACAAAACCATATGATCTAAATATCTAAATGAGATAAACTTGAAAATATTTAAATTAAAATGGGACAAAGAAAACATTTTTTTCTTTGTCCCATTTAGTGATCGCGGAGGGGTTCGAACCCCCAACCCTCAGAGCCGAAATCTGATATTCTATCCAGTTGAACTACGCGATCAGTATAAAAATTCAGATCATATATTATAAAATCTGAAATCTATTTATTTTAATTAGGCTAATAATTTCTTTACGATTGAAGAAATGGTTTTTCCCTCTGCCGTTCCACCTAATTGAGCAGTTGCCAATCCCATTACTTTTCCCATTGAAGCGATTCCTGATGCTCCAGTCTCGGCAATAATTTTTGCAATTACTGCTTCTACTTCTGCTTCGCTTAATTGAGCCGGCAGGAATTTTTCGATTACTGCAACTTGTGCTAGTTCTGGCTCAGCCAAATCTGGACGATTTTGCTCTGTAAATATCCTGGCACTTTCCTTGCGGGTTTTTACTAATTTTTGAAGTAATTTTATTTCATCATCAGCAGATATTTCTTCCTTTGAACCAGATGCTGTCTGAGCTAATAAAAGCTCTGATTTTATAGCTCTTAGGGCTTCTAATGCAATTGTATCTTTGGCTTTCATGGCCGTTTTGATTTCGTCCATGATTTGAATTGATAAACTCATATTCTTTATTTTAATTTTATTCTTGAAATAGATTCAAAATGTTATTGCAGACTGAAAATTCTTAACAACTGCCCCAGATGAAAATAAAAAGCTTTTTCTGAGAGAAACTCTATTTTTTTCATAAACCAGAAAAGCGGTCAAAGTAAACTCTTTCTCGTTCTTAAAAAAGTTATACCAAAAAGCTTGAAATGCACAGGCTGAATCAGGCTCGGCAAATTTAGAAAATTTTACTGGCAATAACAACTACAACCTTGATACTTTACAGTCAAAAAGATAGCCCGAAAATCAAAAAAAGTTTTCGGGCTATCTTCAAAAAAATGGCATTGTTAATCTACATTATCATGCAGATATGAATTATTGGAACGCAATTGCAAATCATTATTGCTGTCTGTTCCTACTGATATTCTTGAAGTTGAATTATTTGCTTGTGAACTATTAAGATCAATACCAAATCTCTTATATGCTGGCTCTCTTTCCAATTCGTCTACTCTTGATACGCTGTCATGAAATTTATAGTTGAAATCTTTTAGTTTTCTTCTTCTTTCCTCTGCTCTAAAGCGTAATGTTTCCTCAATTGTCATATCAATTGGTGAATTATTGCCTAAAGCTGGAGTCTCTTCCAAAATAGGTTCTACACTTTGCTTCATTGTAATATTCAATTCAGCAGGAATTGCTTCCTCCTTGATTTGGGCAGCAGGCTTAGATTCTACAAAACTATTCTCTACTTCCATATATTCCTCTAAAGAATATTTTATAACTCCGTTATCCGATAATTCGGTTACAGGAACAAACTGAACTGGATCTACAACTTTAATATTTCGAGTTTCATTTGTCAATTCAAACAAGAAATCATTCATTTGGACTGGCTTGCTCAATGGCAAATCAAATGAGAAAACTGTCTGTTCTTGCTTTTCCTCAAAACGAACTGGTTCAGGTTTTGTTTCTCTAACTGATTCAATCACAGGATTTGTAACTACAAAATCAATTTCTTTCATAGGAGAAACGATTTCAAAAGTCACATCTAAATTTCTGATAAATTCAGTCATTCCAACTAACTCATCTTCATTGATGGCAGGAATTACAGCCTCTGGCACAACAACATCTTCCTCTAAATCAAAAACCACTCTATTTTCAGCAGGCGCAACAGTTGTTTCATTACTTAAACTAAAACCAGCGACAGTTTTAGCGGAAAGATCAAAAACCCCTCTTTGCTCTTCACCAAGCGTATGAATTATCTTTTTAGGCTCAACATTTACAATCTCGTTTTGCTGTTCTACATTAAATCCAGTCGCTATAATAGTTACTGCAATGGCATCTCCAAGAGAATCATCTTCGCCAACCCCCATGATAATATTGGCATTTGAACCCGCTTCATACTGAATGTGTTCATTAATTTCGGCAATTTCATCAATAGTAATTTCATTAGTACCAGAAACGATAAGCAACAATACATTTTTGGCACCAGTAATTTTATTATCATTTAAAAGTGGCGAATCCAAAGCAGCGATTATACCCTCTTTAGCTCTGTTCTCGCCAGAAGAAACAGACGATCCCATAATAGCAGTTCCGCTGTTGTATAATACGGTTTTTGCATCACGCAAATCGATATTTTGTGTATAGTGATGGGTAATTACTTCGGCGATTCCTCTTGAGGCTGTCGCCAAAACTTCATCAGCTTTTGAAAATCCCGCTTTGAAACCAAGATTCCCGTATACTTCTCTTAATTTATTATTATTGATAACAATTAATGAATCAACCTGCTTGCGCAATTTTTCAATACCAATAAGCGCCTGCTCCTGACGCACTTTACCTTCAAACAGGAAAGGCAGTGTCACGATTCCAACTGTTAATATATCTCTTTCTTTGGCTAGCTGCGCAATAACCGGAGCGGCTCCTGTTCCTGTTCCGCCTCCCATACCAGCTGTAATAAATACCATCTTAGTATTTGCATCTAATACTTTTTCAATATCAGAAATACTTTCTATGGCGGACTGATGCCCTATATCTGGATTTGCACCAGCACCTAAACCTTCGGTTAAATTTGCTCCTAATTGAATTTTATTTGGCACACCACTATTCTCTAGTGCCTGAGAATCTGTATTGCAAACGATAAAATCTACGCCTTTAATACCTTGTCTAAACATATGGTTTATAGCGTTGCTACCGCCTCCACCTACTCCAATTACTTTGATTACATTTGATTGATTTTTTGGTAAATCAAATGAAATACTTCCAAATTCTGTGTTGCTTGGCATCATATGGGGTTTTAAATTTTTTATTAACTTTATCACTAACTACTCTAGGCTTGGGGCAAAAAGGAATTCTGATAATTTATTTTATTCTTTTTATTCTTATTTACTATTCTGCGTTATCCAAAAAATCTTTTATCTTATCCACATATTTATCAAAAAACGATCTTCTAATTTTATTTTCTGTAGATTCTTCTTTAACAGATTCTACTTGAAGTACTTTTTCAGGCTGTACATATACCTCTTCATTTATTTCAACTTTAGTTTCAACTACTGGCTCTCTATAATAACTGACTTTTTCAGGAACTATTGCTGCTTGCATTTTTACCGCGCTCTGGGTTTTATTTTCGATGCTATTCATCACTAGACCTACTGCTGTAGCATATAAAGGGCTTGAAATCTCCTCATCAGAATTTCCTGCTAAATGCTCATTTGGATAACCAATTCGGGTATCCATTCCGGTAATATACTCAACTAATTGCTTAATATGCTTCAATTGCGCACCACCACCTGTAAGAACAATACCTGCAATCAATTTCTTGCGAGGATCTTCATGACCATAAGCTCTCACTTCGGTAAAAACCTGTTCAATTATTTCAACAACTCTGGCATTAATTATCTTTGAAAGATTTTTTAATGAAATTTCTTTAGGCTCTCTGCCTCTTAAACCTGGAATAGAAACAATTTCATTATCTTTATTCTCACCAGGCCAAGCAGAACCAAATTTCACTTTCAATAATTCGGCTTGTTTTTCTATAATAGAACAGCCTTCTTTTATATCATCTGTAATCACATTTCCTCCGAAAGGAATCACAGCTGTATGACGAATAATTCCGTCTTTGAAAATTGCTAAATCAGTTGTTCCTCCACCAATGTCAATAAGAGCAACTCCAGCTTCTTTTTCCTCCTGACTTAAAACTGCGTCAGAAGACGCTAATGGCTCTAATGTTAATCCTGACAATTCAATACCTGAGCTTTGAATACATCTGCCTACGTTTCTAATAGACGATGCTTGCCCTACCACAACGTGAAAACTGCTTTCCAGCCTTCCGCCATACATTCCTATTGGTTCTTTCACATCAGATTGCCCATCAATTTTAAACTCTTGTGGCAATACGTGAATAATTTCTTCCCCCGGTAACATGGCCAATTTATGAACCTGATTAATCAATAAATCAATATCACTTCCACCAATTACTTCTTCAGGATTGCTTCTGCTGATGTAATCGCTATGCTGAATGCTGCGGATATGCTGTCCTGCAATACCCACCACAACATCTTTTATTTTATAACCCGAATTATTCTCAGCTTCAAGAATGGCTTGCTGTATAGACTGAATAGTTTGCGTAATATTATTTACAACACCTCTTGCAACACCTAGGCTTTTGGATTTACCAACACCTAAAATTTCCAGTTTACCATACTCGTTTTTTTTGCCTATCATAGCAACTATTTTCGTTGTCCCAATATCTAGACCTACTGCAATATTCTCTTTTTCCATTTTCTATTATTTTGTGCAAACTACTTGTTCCGTAAATCTGAGATCTATTTTTTTATATTTATACAAAGAACTGTCCAAACTCACTTTTTGAAAAAAAGCTTTATAGTTATTAAATTTTCGCTCCATGTTCATCAAACCACCAAAATCAATTTGGTAATTATAATTTCTGTTCTGCATTAATAAGCTACCATTAGGCATAATTTGGATGCCAATGATGTTTTTTCGCAAAAATGCATCATCATAAATTATCTTAAATAATTTAAATAAATCTTTGTTTTTTTTCTTGTTTATCTCCCCAGATACAAGAGGAACCCGAGCTGTAAAATTAGCCGACAAAGGCATGGTATTTCCCTCACTGTCAATATAGAAAGAACCCTCATCATTAAAGACCCTGGCAATGGGAGTCTTTTGTTTTACAACTGCTTTTAGAACACCATCGATACTTACATACACGTCTGCCTTCTCGATCATTTCATGAGCATTCAATACTTGCTCCAGATTATTCAAATCTAGCCTATCTTTTCTTACGGATGAAAGGTTCGAATTATTTTCTATCAACAATTTATTAACCGTTTCACTTTTCAAAAAAAGTGTATTATCCCCTACAAAAACCACTTCGGATTTAACTAATTTTCTCTTAGAATTTCTTTTTGACGTAAATGAAAAAAGAAAAATCACCAGCGAAAACATTAAGACTAATCTTATATTATACCAATTAAAGACTTTCATACAATGCTTTTTTGATTGAAGGAACCATCTCACCTATATCGCCTGCACCAATTGTAACTATGACAGCCGCATTATTAGCCAAAATTTCAGAAATCAAATCTTCTTTGCTCACTATCCTTTTATGCTTATTGGTCATTTTGTCCATAAGCCATTGTGAATTAACCCCTTCCATTGGCAGCTCACGTGCGGGATAAATTTCCATCAATAAAACTTCATCAAAAGCAGAAAGGCTCTTGGCAAAATTATCTGCAAAATCTTTTGTCCTGCTAAATAAATGAGGCTGAAAAACAGCTAACACCTTACGCCCCGGATACAACTCCCTGACTGCCTGATGAACAGCATTTATCTCTGTAGGATGATGCGCATAATCATCAATATATACTAAATCCTGTTCTTTAATCTGATACGAAAAACGTCTCCTGATTCCTTTGAAAGAACCTAAAGCTCTGGCAATAACATCGGTTGGGGTGCCGTATGTTACTGCCATAGCCAATGCCATTAAAGCATTCATTAAATTATGCTTGCCTGGCAATCCGAAACGCAAATCTTTAATAACTTCGTTTGGGGTTTTTACATCGAAAACATAGCTGCTGTCTTGTATTCTTATGTTATGAGCCTGAAAAACTGCCGTATCATTAACTGCACAAACGACACCTTCAATTGGCAGTTCATTAGTTATGAAAAGCTTTTTTTTATCCTTTATCTTATCTGCAAATTCTACAAATGAAGCTTCGATTGCATCACTAGTGCCATAAATATCCAAATGATCCGCATCCATAGAAGTGATGCAGGCTATATCCGGGTGCAGATGCAGGAAAGAACGATCAAACTCATCTGCCTCGACAACGGTTACAGTTTTTCCATTACCAATTAAATTAGAATCATAATTTTCAACAATTCCTCCTATAAAAGCCGTAACATCGGCACCGCTTTCGTATAAAATATGCCCCAAAATACTGGAAGTTGTTGTTTTGCCATGAGTTCCAGCAACCGCAAAACAAAAAGTATCTTTGGTAATAATCCCTAGAACTTCAGCTCTCTTCTTAACTTGATACTGACGTTCTAAAAAGAAATTCCATTCTGAGTGATGAACAGGCACTGCAGGAGTGATAATAACCAATGTGTTCTCAACATAATAATCTGCAGGAATCAAACTTATATTATCTTCAAAATGAATATCAATACCACTTTCAATCAACTCATTTGTGAGGATTGAAGGCGTTTTGTCATAACCTGAAACCTGCTTGCCAATGGCTTTAAAATAACGAGCCAAAGCACTCATCCCGATGCCTCCGATTCCTATGAAATAAACGTTTTGTATTTGATTTAAATTCATTTTTGTTTTATTTTTTTATTACCTCTTCTAAATATTAAACAGAACTGTCATTTTACAGTTTTTACTTAATCAGCTTGACGATCTCGTCAACGATTTGCACAGTGGCATTGGGTTTAGCTAACAGTTTAATGTTCTGGCTCAACTGCTCCTGCTTGCCTTCATCTTTTATCAAAGACTCAAAAACCAGACTGAAATCATCATCAAGCTGCGATTCTTTTAACAAAATAGCTCCCTTCTTATTTACTATTGCCTGGGCGTTTTTGGTTTGGTGATCTTCGGCGACATTTGGCGAGGGAATAAAAATTACTGGTTTACCCACTATGCACAACTCCGAAACCGAAGATGCCCCAGCGCGTGAAATCACAACATCGGCCGCTGCATATACCAAATCCATTCTTTCAATAAAAGCAACAACCTGAACATTATATTTATTGTACTTTTTATATTCTTCCAAATAAAACTTGCCACATTGCCAAATAACCTGAACGTTTAAGGAAAGAAATTTATCCAGTTCTGTTTCGATCAATTGATTAATCCTTCTTGCTCCCAAGCTTCCACCCAGTACTAATAATGTTTTTTTATTTCTATCTAATTTAAAATGTGTAATTGCTTCATCTCTTTTAGATTGAATATCTAATAAATCCTGACGGACAGGATTCCCCGTAAGCTTTATTTTTTCTTGAGGAAAAAACCTTTCTAAATCCTCATAAGCCACACAAATACTATTTGCTTTTTTGCTTAATAACTTATTTGTGATTCCTGGATATGAATTCTGCTCCTGAATAACAGTTGGAATATTCATGCTGTTAGCCATTTTTAACAAAGGCCCACTTGCAAAACCACCAGTTCCAATAACTGCATCTGGTTTGAATTCTCTAATTATTTTTCTGGATTTCCACAAACTATCAATTACCTTAAAAGGAAACATCGCATTTTGAATTGTTAGTTTTCTTTGCAAGCCTGCTATCCAAAGTCCTTTGATTTCAAAGCCTGCCTGTGGCACTTTCTGCATCTCCATTTTATCTTTGGCACCAACAAACAGAATTTCGGCATCCGGAAAACGGGACTTTAATTCGTTTGCGATTGCTATAGCGGGATAAATATGACCCCCAGTACCACCGCCACTTAATATAAATTTATATTTTGCCATTTTAAAAAAATTCTAATTGCTTTTACTAGTCTGCAATAAACTCTACTATCATAATAAGATCAGCAAATCCAATTATTTCAGCACTGCATTCATTGGATTATTTGAATTATCCGTAATCGAATAATTACCTGCATCATAATTGTCATTAACATTTTTAAAATCTGCTTCCTCAAGATCTGCTTCCATTTCTCGATCTATAAGCTTTTGAAGTATTTCTTCTCTTTTTTCTTTATCTAATTTTTCCTGAGCAATTTCTTCTTCTTTTTTGGTCACGCTTAAAATAATTCCGAGTCCAAAACATGTCATCCATATGGAACTTCCTCCACTGCTTATCAAGGGGAGTGTCTGTCCCGTTACCGGCAACAGCTCTACAGCAACTGCCATGTTAATCATTGCCTGAAAAATCATTGGAAAACCTAAGCCAATTACCACTAATTTCCCAAAAAGGGTATTCGCTTTATGAGAAGCAACAACAAATCTGAATAGCAAAAGCAGGTATAAAACCAAAACTCCCAGCCCTCCTACTAACCCGTATTCCTCTACAATAATTGCATAAATAAAATCGGAAGAAGACTGTGGCAAGAAATTTTTCTGAACACTTTTGCCAGGTCCCAAACCATATATCTGACCGGAAGCTATTGCGATTTTGGCCTTTTCAATCTGATAATCATCTTCATCTGGTTTATTGGTGGTAAAATTTTCATATCTGCTTTCCCAAGTGCTGACTCTGTTAAAAAATTTGGCTTCAGGAAAATTTTTACCGATTAAAACAAAGAGTGTCAAAAACACAACTCCCAAACCAATGATATAAAATATGTATTTCATTGGGTATTTCCCAATAAATACGAGCATAACAACCATAGAAAAAATCAGAGCCGTAGTAGAAAAATTTCCAGGCAAAATAAACATCAATGTTATAAAAACTGGTATCCACAGCTGTACAAATGAAGTTTTGAATGTAATTGGCTCTTCTCTATTTTTAGACAAATAACGGGCTACGAAAACAAACAAGATAATAGCAGCCAAAGTAGATGTCTGAAAAGAAAGACCTACGAATGGTATCTGAATCCACCTGCTGGCATTTGCACCTGCAATTACTGTCCCTTTAATTAAAGTATAAGCTAATAAAACCCAAACTATTGGCAACCCTACTTTCGAGATTCCTCTAAAATAATGATATGGTACATTGTGTACCCAAAAAATGATTGCAAAACCAAAGCAGATATGTAAAAAATGTTTTACCAGATAACCCAAAGTATTTCCCGTACCATGACCTAAATACGCCAAATTGCTACTGGCACTAAAAACAGGCATAAAAGAAAACAGGGCTAATAAGGCCACAAATGACCAAATACCTTTATCTCCTTTTAACTTATTAATTAGCTCTTTCATTTTTTTTGGCTTCTTAGTTTTTTTTGGCTTCTTAGATTCTTAGTTTTTTTTATGAACTAATTACAGAGATTAAAATCCTAATAATCTCTAAAAGTTTTAAATTACAAATTTTTCACAGCCTGCTTAAATTGTCTTCCTCTATCCTCATAGTTTTCGAATAAATCAAAACTCGCACATGCTGGTGACAACAATACAGTATCACCTTTCTCAGATAAGCGCTGTGCCATTCGAACGGCATCATTCATACTGTTTACTTCTACCATAATATCTACCACATTGCCAAAGGCATCAATAATTTTTTTATTGTCTATACCCAAACAAATAATAGCTTTTACTTTTTCACGAACAAGAGACATAAGCTCATGATAATCATTTCCTTTATCTACACCGCCCACAATCCATACGGTTGGAGTATTCATGCTCTCTAAGGCATAAAAAACTGAATTCACATTGGTTGCTTTAGAATCGTTGATGTATTGTACATTTTGAATTTTGAGCACTTTCTCCAATCGGTGTTCAACACCTTGAAAAGTAGACATGCTTTCACGGATAGTGCTTTTTCTAATTTTTAAAATATTAGCCACTGAACTCGCTGCCATTGCATTTTTCAAATTATGCTTACCTTCTAACGAAATATGCTCCGTATCCATTACAAACTCCTCTTGATTAATCTTAACTTCCATTGTGTTATTTTTTATATATGCTCCCTCACTATACTCGTCTGTCAACGAAAAAGGAATTAACTTAGCTTTTACTGTATTATTCTTTAACCATTCCAAAATGGCTTCATCGCTTGCATCATAAATAAGGAAATCCTCCTCATCCTGATTCATTGTAATCCTAAACTTTGAATCTATATAATTCTGATACTTATAATCGTAACGATCCAAATGATCTGGACTTATATTGGTTATTATTGCAACATGCGGCTTAAAATTTATAATTCCATCCAGCTGAAAACTGCTCAATTCAATAACATAGAAATCATAATTATTATCTGCCACCTGCCAAGCAAAACTCTTTCCAACATTACCTGCCAAGCCAACATTCAAACCAGCTGATTTCAGCACATGATACGTTAACATTGTTGTGGTAGTTTTACCATTACTGCCAGTAATCCCGATGCAGACAGCTTTTGTAAAAGATGATGCAAATTCAATTTCAGAAATTACCGAAACACCTTTGCTTTTCAATTGCTTCACGATGGGTGATTTATCCGGAATACCTGGACTCTTCATTACGACATCGGCATTCAGAATTAATTCCTCCGTATGCTTTTCTTCTTCCCAAGGAATCTCATTAATAATCAATACCTCTTTGTAACTATCTTTTATCTTTCCAAAATCAGAAACAAAAACATCATAACCCTGTTTCTTGCCAAGGATAGCAGTTCCTACACCGCTTTCTCCTCCTCCTAAAATTACTAGCCTCATCTACTATCTCAATTTTAATGTTACAATTGACAAAATGGCCAGCATAATTGCCACTACCCAGAATCGCGTGACTATCTTGCTTTCATGATATCCTTTCTTTTGATAGTGATGATGCAGGGGAGACATTAGAAAAATCCTCCGCCCTTCTCCAAACCGTTTTTTTGTATATTTAAAATAGCTAACCTGTAAAACGACAGAGAAATTTTCGACCAAAAAGATTCCACATAATAAAGGAATAAGCATTTCCTTGCGAACAGCAATTGCAAGAACAGCAATGATTCCGCCAATGGTTAAACTACCAGTATCTCCCATAAAAACCGAAGCAGGATAAGAGTTATACCAAAGAAATCCAATTAATGCTCCAAGAAACGCGGCAATAAAAACAGTCATTTCACCCGAATTGGGTATATACATTATGTTCAGATAATTAGAGAAAATTATGTTTCCCGATACGAATGTAAAAATCGCCAGTGCAAAGACCGATACAGCAGAAGTTCCTGCTGCTAATCCGTCAATTCCATCGGTTAAATTAGCACCATTTGAAACTGCCGTGATAATAAAAATCACTACTGGTATAAAAATAAGCCAAGCCCATTTTTGATACCCGTCACCTGTCCATGCTAAAATTTCGGCATAATCAAATTCGTTATTTTTAAAGAAAGGAATTGTTGTAGCTGTAGATTTCTCTTCGAGTGATGCTTGATTGATAACTGTTTCGGCAGGAATTTTAAATATATCGCTTTTTCCAGTATCTGTCCTAACAGTAACAGCAGGGCTAAAATATAATACCGATCCAACAATTAACCCTAAGCCTACTTGTCCAAAAACCTTAAAAATTCCTTTTAATCCCTGTTTGTCTTTTTTGAATATTTTAATATAATCATCAATAAAACCAATAGTTCCCATCCATAATGTAGTAACAATCAGCAAAACAATATAAATATTATGCAGCTTTGCAAAAAGAAATACTGGAACCAGAGTAGCAAATATGATAATGATACCTCCCATGGTAGGAGTACCAGCTTTTTCATTTTGCCCAGCCAAACCAAGTTCGCGTACTGTTTCACCCACTTGCTGCCTGCTTAAAAACCCAATTATCCGCTTACCATAAATAGTAGACAATAACAATGATAACAACAATGCTAAAGAAGATCTAAATGTGATGTATTGAAATACCCCAGTCCCTGGAACATCCATTACTTTGTCTAAATATTGAAATAAATAGTATAGCATATCTCTCTTGTGTTTATTTGGTTAATCGTTAATTTGCGTAATCGTTTGGCCTTGTCCTATTCGGTTAACGAATAAACAAATAACCGATTAAACTTTATTTTCCTAATTGATCTAAAATCTCTTTTACATTTTTCATGTCATCAAAATCATAACGTACTCCTTTGATTTCCTGATAAGTTTCATGTCCTTTGCCAGCAATCAATATAATATCATTAGGCTGTGCCAATTGACAAGCGGTTCTAATAGCCTGCATTCTATCAGTAATTGACAAAACTTTTTTTAAATTCTGAGCCTGAACTCCTTTTTCCATCTCCTGGATAATCGCTTCTGGCTCCTCATTTCTAGGATTATCTGAAGTAAGGATTGCTTTGTCACTCAATTCAGCAGCTATATTAGCCATAACAGGACGTTTAGCAGTATCTCTATTGCCTCCACAGCCAACAACCGTTACCAATTGTTCGTTATGGGTTCGCACATCATTAATCGTATTCAAAACATTTTCGAGAGCATCTGGTGTATGGGCATAATCCACAATAGCCGTTATGTTGGTATTCGAAACAATATATTGAAATCGGCCGGAAACACTTTCCAGTTCTGACATCAGCCTAAGTACTTCAAAACTTTCCAAGCCCAGCTCAACAGCAGTCCCGTAAATTGCTAAAAGATTATATGCATTGAAAGTTCCAATCAGTTTTACCCAGACTTCATTGCCGTTTATTTTCAAAAGCAGACCAGACAGCTGATTTTCCAAAATCTGTGCTTTATAATCAGCATATGTTTTTAAAGCGTAAGTCAATTTTCGGGCAGCAGTGTTTTGAAGCATTACCGGACCATTTTTGTCATCACTATTAGTCAATGCAAAAGCAGAACTAGGCAAGTGATCAAAAAAAGATTTCTTTACATCTCTATATTCGGCAAACGTTGGATGGTAATCTAAATGATCGTGAGACAGATTCGTAAATATTCCGCCTCTAAAATGCAGAGCTTCTGTACGTTTTTGATGAATTCCATGAGAACTTACTTCCATAAAACAATACTCAACGCCCGCCTCAATCATCTCATTAAGAAAATAATTGATTGTAATAGAATCTGGTGTTGTATGAGTTGCTTTATGCTCTGCTTCGTCTACTAAAATCTTAACGGTAGACAGCAGTCCTACTTTAAATCCTGCTTTTTTGAACAATTGATATAACAAGGAGGCAATAGTCGTTTTGCCATTAGTTCCTGTTATTCCAACCAGTTTCAATTTTTGTGAAGGATTATCATAAAAATTTGCTGCCATAAAGGCCAAAGCAGCATTAGTGTCCTTTACACAAACATAAGTCACGCCATTTATTAAATTCTGCGGAAGAGTATCACAGATAACAGCTGCCACACCAAGCCCAATTGCCTTTTCTATAAAATCATGCCCATCCGAAATAGTACCGCGAATTGCCACAAAAACATCATCCGCCTCAATTTTTCTCGAATCAAAATGCAGCTGGTTTACAATAATTTCGGTAGAACCCGTAACAGATTCTATGGATACTTTATATAATATGTCTTTTAATATACTCATGATAATTCCAATAGAATTGATGAATTTTTTACAATATTCTGACCCGCCTGAAGGGACTGTTTTTTAACTTTTCCAACCCCAACAACTTTAACTTTCAAACCAAGATTCCCTAATAGAGCCACTGCATCCATTCCAGCCATACCTCGTACATTTGGAATTACATTCTGCTTTTTTTGTGCTTTAGCATAATAGCTGTTATAACTGCCATCTTGTATTGGATTAGGACGGTCTAATTTTTTAATCACATTAGTCGAAGGCGTATCTGTAAATATTTTTTGGGCTATTCTTTTAAAGACCGGACCAGCAACATCGGCACCATAATAATTATTGTTCGATGTATTGGGTTTATGAACAACAACAATACAGGAATACTTAGGATTATCTACCGGAAAATAACCCACAAACGATGATGCGTAATGCTTATCTGCCCCACCATTCAGTGCATAATTCATTTGTGCCGTCCCCGTTTTGCCAGCCATAGAAAAATCCTTGGAATACAATTTAGAACCTGTGCCTTTTTTTACCACATTTGCCAGAACCGCCTGAACTTTACGTAGTGTTTCATCCGAACAGATTTTCGGGTTCATCACCTCGGTATTGTATTTTTTTATGGTTTTATCCCAGGCCTTTATTTCAGTAACCAGCATGGGTTTTACCATGACACCATTATTGGCTACTGCATTATAAAAAGTCAATGTCTGTAATGGCGTAACCGAAACACCATATCCAAATGCCATCCACGGAAGAGAAATATTGGACCAGCTCTTATCACTTGGCTGTGGTATATAAGGAACTCCTTCTCCTCGAAAAGCCAATCCCAGTTTTTTATTTAAGCCAAATGAATTGATGTGATTTACAAATTTAGTGGGGTTATTTTTATAATTATTATATACCGCCTGAACCATAACCGTATTGGAAGAAAGTTCAAATCCTCTTGCCAAAGACACCTTGCCATAACCTCCTTCATGAGAATCTCTTACTTTACGTCCAGAATACGTAATTATACCGCCATGACTGTCATAAACGGTGCTTGTGTCTGCTACTTTATCTTCTAATATTGATATCAAATCAACTAGTTTAAAAGTCGATCCTGGTTCGTGAGACTCTGCATAAGCATAATTTGTTGTCTCATAGTAAGTACCATCATTTGCTCTTCCTAAATTCGAGATTGCCTTGACCTGCCCTGTCTTGGTTTCCATAACCACAACACAGCCATGATCTGCCTCATATTCTTCCAATTGTTTCAACAAGGCATGATGTGCAATATCCTGAATATAAACATCTATAGTCGAAATTACATCATAGCCATCTAGAGGCTCTACTTCATTTACATCTCGAATTGGCTTCCATTGCCCTTTTGCAATTTTCTGCTTTAATATTTTACCGTCTTTTCCATTAAGAAATTCGCGATAAGCCCATTCAATTCCTTTCCCATCAGAGTAGCCAGTTAATTTTCTTTCATACCCAATGGTACGTTCTGCTATTTGCCCAATTGGATGTTCGCGGACTGTTTTTTGTTCAATTATGATACCGCCCTTATAAGCTCCCAGATTAAAAAGAGGAAATCCTTTTATCTTCATATATTGAGTAAAACTCAGCCCTTTAGCTACTAAATAATATCTATTTTTATGAACTCGGGCTTTCCTTAATTCATTTTGGATTGTACTGCTTGATTTTCTTAGCATCATTCCCAATGAATCCGAAAGCAGTTTTACATTTTTTTCAAAAGCTTCTGTTTTTGGCGCAACTGCATCAAAACGAATTGTATAACTCGGAATTGAAGTGGCCAGCAGACTTCCATCAGCAGAATAGATATTCCCTTTATTGGCAGGAATAACAAAATTCTTCACTGTTCTTTCCTTAGCCAGCTCCCTGTAACGATCTCCATCAACCCATTGAATATTAGTTAACTTGACAGCAATAGCCATAGCCATCAAAAAGATGAAAAAGGCAACCAGATAGGTGCGATAGGATATATATTTATCTTCTACTGCCATAATTTTTCTAAGAAATTTTTCTCTTCGGGCTCTTTAACTTCTATTTTTACAGGCGGAACAGTTGATGGATAAATTTGTCTTTTTTCCATTTTTGCTGAAACGGTAGATTCCATTTTTAATTTCATCAATTCAGAACGTCTATCCACAAATTCAGAACGCAGCTCTTTTACCTTATTACTCAGTTCAACAATCTTAAATACTTTTTGCTCGTAACGCTGGGTATTCGCAATCATTATTATAGCAAGTAAAATCACAAAAACGATAAAACGCCAATTTTTGACAGCATTATCATCTATTAGAAACTGTGCTTTTAATATGTTATAAATTCCACCTTTCATTAATAAATTATGTGTTATGAGTTATGAATTACAGAATCCAGCATTCACATCCTCTTTTAAACTTTTTAAGCAATTAAACCTTTAAACTTTCTCAACCTTTTTCTCTGCAATTCTCAATTTTGCGCTTCGTGCTCTATTATTCAATTTTATTTCTTCGTTATCCGGAACTATCAGTTTTCCTATCGTATTAAAAGGAACAGAAAAATTACCATAAAAATCACGCTCGGGCTCCCCTTCAAACATTCCGTTTTTTATAAATCTTTTTACCAGCCTGTCTTCCAATGAATGATAAGATATCACACTCAATCTGCCGCCTGGTTTCAAAATCTCTAAAGATTGTTCCAAAAATTCCTTTAAGACATCCATCTCCTGATTCACTTCAATACGGATTGCCTGATATATTTGTGCCAATATTTTATTTCGAAGTCTTTCAGGCAGGTATTTTGCCAGGACTTCTTTCAGTTCTTCAGTCGTTTTGATTGGATGATGTTCTCTGGCTTCAATAATTGTTCTTGCCAAAGCTGGTGCATTTTTCAATTCACCATAATCATAAAAAACCCTTCTTAAATTGGCATCATCATATTCATTCACCACTCGATACGCATTCAAGTCATTTTTTTGACTCATTCTCATATCCAGTCCAGCATCAAAACGGGTTGAAAAACCTCTTTCGGCTACATCAAACTGATGAGAAGAAACGCCTAAATCACCCAAAACACCGTCCACTTCCTTCACGCCATGAAAGCGTAAAAATCTTTTTATAAATCTGAAATTTTCATTAATCAATGTAAATCTTTCATCTGGCAAGGCATTCGCCAAAGCATCTTCGTCTTGATCAAAAGCAAACAGTTTACCATTTGGCCCAAGTCTTTTCAATATCTCTTTTGAATGACCACCTCCGCCAAAAGTAACATCCACATAAATTCCATCAGGTTTTATGTTCAAACCATCCACAGTTGGGTGAAGCAATACAGGATTATGATATTCCATTGTCATCGTCATTTAAATTACCCATTACTTCTTCGGCTAAATCCGCAAAATCAACATCTGCTCCATCAATTGATTTTTCATACAGATCCTTGTCCCAAATCTCTACAATATTAACTGCAGAAGAAAAAACCACATCTTTATCAACACTGGCAAAAACGACTAAATCTTTCGGAATCAGCAATCTGCCAAGGGCATCAATCTCTACCACCTTTACACCGGCAGTAAAACGACGAATAAAGTCATTGTTTTTTTTTACGAATCGATTAAGTTTGTTGATTTTTTTCATCATCAAATCCCACTCTTCCATAGGATACAATTCCAGACAGGGCTGAAAGACAGAACGCTTCAAAACGAAACCGTCTTGAAGCGAGGAAGCCAATTGCTTTTTTAAGGGAGCGGGCAATAAAACCCGTCCTTTTGCATCGACTTTACACTCATATGTCCCTATAATTGTGTCCAAGTGAATTGTGTTGATTTGTATTAAGCAAAAATATATAAAATTTTACCACAATTTACCACATTATACCACTTTGTTAATAAGTTTAACCACTTTTAGCCAAAAACGCTTAGTTTATAGACTATCAGAACATTAGCAATTGTATCAATAATTTGTAAGAAAGCAACTGATTTGAGAAAAACACATTATTTAGTCATTCCCTAAACATATTCTTAAAAGCATATAAATAATATCCATCAATCGTTAAAAAAAGAATAAAATAAGGCTCAAAAACTATTAATTATGTGTTTACGAATAAAAGGTTAAAAAACAGCCCCCGAAATTCTTTTTAATTTTTTAAACCCTATATTTGTAAAAAATTGAAATCGTCGTTTAAAACATGGAAAAATATTACAAAAAAGAAGGCAAATACGGGTATTACGAAGCAGGCGAAGGAATTCCGATTGTCATCTTACATGGTTTAATGGGAGGACTTAGTAATTTTGATGCGGTAGCAAGTTATTTTTCTAACAAAGGCTATAGAATTATCATTCCCGATTTACCTATTTACACTCAAAACATATTAAAAACCAACGTAAAAAGTTTTGCAGTTTATGTAAAAAACTTCATTACGTACAAAAAATTAGACAGGGTTATCCTTTTGGGAAATTCACTAGGTGGACATATCGCTTTGTATCATACTAAAATGTTCCCAGAAAAAGTTTCAGGGCTTGTAATTACAGGAAGTTCAGGATTATACGAAAGTGCCATGGGAGACAGTTATCCAAAAAGAGGCGACTACGAATACATTAAGAAAAAAGCTGAAGATGTATTTTATGATCCAAAAATAGCCACTCCAGAGCTTATTGACGAAGTATACGCAACTGTAAATGACCGTATAAAACTAATCAAAACCCTAACTATTGCCAAAAGTGCCATCCGTCATAATATGGCCAAAGATTTGCCAAAAATGCATGTGCAGACTTGTATTATCTGGGGCAAAAATGATAAGGTTACGCCTCCCGATGTTGCTGAAGAATTTCACAAATTATTACCCAATTCTACCTTATATTGGATTGACAAATGTGGGCATGCCGCGATGATGGAACAACCGGAAGAATTCAACGCACACCTGGAAGACTGGTTAACCCATACACATTTGGCTGAACATTAATTGTACAGAGAACTTTATACTCAAAAACATGAAAATTAATACTGCCGAATTCGTAATAAGCAACTCAGATGCAAGCAAATGCCCTAAGGACTTTTTGCCGGAGTACGCTTTTATTGGCCGTTCTAATGTTGGGAAATCTTCATTAATCAACATGCTGACCAATAACAAAAATTTGGCTAAAACATCAGGAAAACCAGGAAAGACACAACTGATTAATCATTTTTTGATTAACAACAACTGGTTTTTGGTTGATTTACCCGGTTATGGTTATGCCAAGGTTTCTAAGAAAACCAAGTCCATTTTTCAGGAATTCATCACGGATTATTTTGAGACAAGACAGCAATTAGTCTGCGCTTTTGTATTAATTGATATCCGCCACGAAGCACAGAAAATTGATATTGAATTCATGTCGTATATGGGCGAAAGCGAAATTCCGTTCTGTATAATTTTCACCAAAGCCGACAAAATCAGTAAAACAAAAATTGACTCGCATATTGCAGCCTACAAAAAACAGATGTTTGCCAACAACTGGGCAGAAATGCCTCCCTATTTTGTTACTTCATCAACAGAAGCAACAGGAAAAGACGTACTGCTAAACTATATTGACGAAGTTAACCAAGAGGTTTTCAAAAATAACTCGGAGTTTTAATACCTTCTTAAAATAAAATATCCCAAAACCGATCTCCAGTTTTGGGATATTTTTATTTATCAGATGAAAAAAACCTATCTTTTTAACTCCAATTTCTCTGCAAAATAATCACAGAAGTCTAACATCGTATCCGACATTTTTTCATCATTTGTCGCCCTTTTAAAAGTTTCGGCCATGGATACCAATGTCTGGTGAAAAAATATTTTCATTTCATCAACAGGCATGTCTTTTGTCCATAAATCAATTCTCATGCTCTCTTTTGCTCTGCTGTCCCAAACATTAAGCATAATAGCTTTCGATTCAGAGAGATTTACTCCGCCGTCTTCTGCTGTCCAAAAAAGTTTTTCTGGTACGCGGTTTTCGTCTAGTTCGACTAAAAATTTAATTTCCGAAGTATTTTTATCTGACATTATTTCTTGGGTTTGTATTTTGATTGTTCAAAAATTTCTTTAGCATCAAGTTTCAGCAGCCTATCTACCGTAACATTATTATTTTCCATAAAGGATCTGACTATCTGCCAGCCAATCCATGCCCCTACTCGTCCGGGAGAATCGTTATCTATTTCCAAATAAAATTTAGAAAAGGGTGATGGATCTATAAAACGTGAAGCCAGTTTTTGTTCATTGCTGTACAGCATTTCTTTTTCTATAAAGTAACGCCAAATGTAACTTTCATTTTCCTGACACCAGACAATCTGCTCAGGAGTATAACCCATTTTCTCAGCATCGGTATATTCTGGGATTAAAAGATCTTTTAAATACAACTCTTTTCCAAAATAAATCATTTGAGACAATAAATTATTTTCCGCTGGAGGAGCAATTTTTCCGGCAGAAAAACTAGTTACGATATCGGGCATCATTTGTCTTTCCTCAAAATTCTGTTTAATATATTTAGGAAAAGTATAAAATTTATGATCCTTCCCTAAATACAATTCTAATGAAATAATCACCAAAGAATCGGCATAAATGGCTTTATTTGAATAATCCATATCCGAAATCAAAGTAATGACTTTAGGAGTTTTTGTTTTGGGAAAATAATATTTCATGTGCTGAATCAAAACTTCCACTTCACTTTGAATTTTTTCGGTACTGGAGTATTTTTTCTGAACTTCGGCATATACTTCTCTCCATATAGGAGCATTCATTTTGTTCAGCCAGACAGAATCATTAATCTTTGGCGAAAAAAAGTAAGGATACTGCTTTTTTAATTTAGCGAGATCCTTTGGCGCTGTTTCAAAAAACTGTTTATCAAAACGTTCTACCTTAATATCCTCTAAAGGAGTTTCATCAATAGCTTTTTCGACTTTGCTCTTTTGATCACAAGACCAAAAAAGCAAACAGCTAACCATTGATAAGAGAAATAATTTCATACTTATTTTATTTATTTATCAGCTTATTGATGTTTTTAGAGAATAATTCGCAAATCTTCACGAGCATTTTCAACCTCAACCAAACATCCTCTATTGAATTGTATTATTTTATTTAAATTTGTTTTCAAAGCAAATCTAAAAAACATGTTGCTTATTTTTTTTGCAAATATACATTCCTGCTTTTTAAAACTTAAACTATTATGACTAAAAAAAGAACCTTAGAAATCGAAAAAGTAAATACTCATATTGTTGAATGGCTAAAAAGCTATGCTGAGAACTCTAAAGTAAATGGATTTGTTGTAGGGATTTCCGGCGGTGTAGATTCAGCAGTTACCTCAACGCTCTGCGCACAGACGGGCTTAAAAGTACTATGCGTCGAAATGCCAATTCATCAGGCTCCCAGCCATGTTTCTAGAGCCAGGGAACATATTGAACAACTAAAAAACAGATTCCCAAATGTTACTAATGCTATTGCCGATTTAACTTCAGTTTTTGAAACTTTCAAAAAAGAAGTTCCATCAACGAGTAACGAAGCAGCAGTAAATTTATCACTTGCCAATACCCGTGCGCGTTTGCGTATGACTACGTTATACTATTTTGCAGGTATCCATGGCTTGCTAGTGGCAGGAACAGGAAATAAAGTAGAAGATTTTGGTGTAGGATTCTATACTAAATATGGAGATGGTGGTGTTGATTTGAGTCCAATAGCCGATTTAATGAAATCTGAAGTGTATCAATTGGGTACATATTTAAAAATTCCAGACTCTATTTTGACTGCTGCTCCTACAGACGGATTATTTGGTGATGATAGATCCGATGAAGATCAGCTGGGTGCAAGTTATGACGAATTAGAGTGGGCAATGGAAGCAACTGATTCAGGAACAGACCCTAGCACATTCTCAGAACGTGAAAAAACGGTTTACGAAATTTATAAAAAACTTAACAAAAACAACCAGCATAAGATGAATCCGATACCGGTTTGCCTAATAAATTGTTAAAAAAAAATAATTTGTCCGAAAAATGATACTTATAAGGAAATAATTTTATAATTTTATATCTTCAAAAACAATCCTAAAACTAAATACCATGATTAAAGTTTGTTTAGCAGATAATTATCCTGTAGTACATTTTGGAATAAAATCGTACTTCAAAGACCATTCAGAAATTTCAATCGTTGCTAACGTTGGCAATTTCGCAATGGTAAAAGACATCCTTCTTACTAAAGAAATAGATGTGCTTGTGTTGGATCTGGAACTTGAAGGCCTTTCAAGTATCTTCGAAATCAAATCGGTTTTGAAAAATTTTCCAAAAACAAAAATCGTTTTTTACAGCGGTCTTTCAGAACAGATTTATGCTCCAAATGCCATTAAAGCTGGAGTATCCGGATTTGTTCACAAAACTGAAAAACTGGAAACTTTGGGTCAGTCGATCATCAAAGTTAACCAAGGCAAAATCATCATGAATGAAGCCGTAATGAAAAACATTGCTTTGATTGCAAAACAAAGCAAAAGCGAACGCTTGTACAGAAAGCTTTCTAATCGCGAAGTTGAAGTACTGCGTTATTTGAGCGATGGCAAGAAAAACCATGAAATCGCTGAAATTTTATCGCTTAACGAGAAAACAATCAGTACTTACAAATTACGATTGTTAACTAAATTAAACGTTACGAATCTAGTAGATTTAGTAAATAAAGCTAAAACTTTAGAAATCGTTTAACTGTAGCGGGACATTACTCTACCTAATTTTTTCGAAAAAGAATTAATTAATTTGTAGTAATCCATCGCTAAAGACATAGACTCTGTATTATCTGAACCTGGTTCATTTGATACAGAGTTTTTTAATTCATCTATAATTTTATCCACTAAATACCAGCGCATCGTCAATATAGTTTCAGACACATATTGGCTTATAGTTTCATTTTTTGTTTTAGGAAAAATATTCTGTCCTATCCAATTATGCAGCACCAGCCTTTCATCTTCCATTAAAATATCGGTCACTTCCTGAGCAAAATCGGAATTTAACTGCATTAGATATTTCTCAAATTCCAAATTTTCATTCTGAAGAAAATATTGAATTAAGTCATTAAAAATATCACGGAATAAAGGATTGGCAAGTTCCACCTCATCTTCCTGCAGACTCAGATATATCCTTTGATATACCTTATACTCCTTCTTTTCAGTTACTATTTCGATCTCTCCTGATTCATTTGTTCTCAAAAAATCATCCTCAAACTCCTCTGTTTTGTTACCATATAGCAAAAGAATCTCGATTATTTTGCGCTCCAAACGATATAAGACATCCACTTTTGCAGCCTGAACAGGACTTTCATTTTTTACAATTTCGAAAGCTTTTTGTTCCTGTTTTGCTTTTTTTCCAACTTCGGCAACATCTTTCTGAACCAGCTGCGCCAAAGTGCTTGTCAGCACCTGTTCCGAAATATCCATTATTCTAGAACATTCCTGAATATAAATTTCACGCTGGATTCTATCTGGGATCTTCGAAATGCTCTGTACCATATCCCGGATGAGATCGGCTTTTTTAATTGGATCATTTTTAGCTTCGCCCATTAAAATTGAAGCCTTGAACTGGATGAAATCCTTTGCATTAGCATCTAAATAAGCAACCAGATCATCATGGGGCGTTTTTTTGGCAAAACTATCCGGATCTTCACCATCAGGAAATGTACAGACTTTTACATTCATACCCTCTTCAAGAATCAAATCGATTCCTCGTATAGAAGCACGAAGTCCCGCTGCATCACCATCAAACAGAACCGTTATATTTTTTGTCAGCCTGTTAATTAAACGTATCTGATCTGGAGTAAGAGCCGTTCCAGATGAAGCTACAACATTCTCGATACCCGCTTGATTAAACTGGATAACATCTGTATATCCTTCGACTAAAAAACAATTATTCAGTTTAGCAATTGATTGTTTGGCCTGAAAAATACCATAAAGCACCTTGCTTTTATGGTAAATTTCACTCTCTGGTGAGTTTAAATATTTGGCAGCTTTTTTATCATTAGTTAAAATTCGGCCACCAAAACCCAGCACCCTTCCCGACATACTTTGTATAGGAAACATTACTCTTCCCTTAAACCTGTCAAAAGGGCGATCTTCTCTGGCAATAGTTAATCCAGTGCTTTCAAGAAATTCCAGTTTATAGCCTTTTCCTAAAGCTTCTTTGGTAAATGCATCCCATGCTTCTGGAGAATATCCAAGTGCAAATTTCTTTATAGTTTCTGCCGTAAAACCTCTTTCTTTAAAATACGAAAGACCAATTGCCTTTCCTTCTTCGGAATGCAACAGTGTGTTATGAAAATAATCTTTTGCAAATTCAGAAACCAGATACATACTTTCACGAACATCTGTATTTGCTTTTTCAGCTTCAGTCTGTTCTGTTTCTTCAATTTCGATATTGTATTTTTTGGCCAGATAACGGATGGCTTCCGGATAAGTAAAATGTGAATGCTCCATCAGAAAAGCAACAGAATTCCCTCCTTTTCCAGAACTGAAATCTTTCCAGATTCCTTTTGCAGGCGATACCATAAACGATGGAGAACGCTCATCCGAGAATGGGCTGAGTCCTTTAAAATTACTTCCTGCTCTTTTTAACTGTACAAAATCGCCAATAACTTCCTCTACTCGAGCGGTTTCAAAAACAGAATCTATGGTTGCTTGTGAAATCAATTTATTTTTAGGTTGCTGTGTTACTAAGTCGCTAAGTTACTAAGTTTTTGAAAATATCAACCCTTTCAAAGTTTGAAACTCTGAAAGGGTTTAAAAAACTAACTAAAACTTTTTTAATTAAAATCGAAACGAAGTCCCAACGAAATATTATTTTGGTCTACAGGATTATTCTCGAATAAAGGCTGTAAATCATATTTTAAATACAAACTTGTTGCTTTATACCCTACATAAGTACTCAAACCATAATTGAAATCGTTTACATTATAATTCCCTTTTGTTTTTTGCTCTACATCATTTCCGACAGCATCATCAAAACAAAGAATCTGCTTGGATTTGACTCTAAATCCGGCATATCCGCCAATACCAATTCTTGCACTCTTATGGGTTCTAAAATAACTGGCATCATCTCGAACTTCTTTCTTTGTAAAATCAAATTCCAGATGCAATGGCACCATGACATAAACATTTCTAAATCTGGATTCGTCTAAATGGACTGGACTTGTCACTAAATCAGTCTGCGGTCCGTTTTTTTGAAAATAGCGGTCATCTGTAGCACGAAGATTATTGTACATCAATGAAACTCCGTATTTAAAATGCAAGAGATTATCTTCTTTCAAAATTCTTGTATTATAAGTCAGTCCCCATTCATAAAAATGCGATTTCAAATATTTAAAATCGGAGTTGGCAACTTGTTTATCGGTTACCAGATTATTAGCCCCAAGCGCAAAAACAAACTGAGACGTAGTTCTTTTAGATTGACGATTTTCCTTATCCTTTTGTCCATGATACACCTTCATTGATGTAACATTAATTTCTGTCCCATCTATAATAGCAGAATCATTACTGCCACCAATTATAATACTTGTCCCTGATCTTTTCTTTACATTCTCATCTTCAACTTTTTCGTTAACTTTATCTTGAATTAATTGATTTAACTTTTCTTCTTCAACAGCTATTTTTGTATCAATATTAGCGGCATGTACTTGAGCTTTTTTTAATTTTAACGCATCTGCCTTTTCTTTAGAAATAGAACCATCTACAACTTGCTTGTCTAATGAATCTATCTCAGTTTTTAGGGCATTTTTCTCATCATCTGTTATTGTTTTTATTTGATTAGCAATTGCTTTTGCTTTTTTTTCAAATGAAATTGATTTGTGTTCTCGTCCTTTATTCGTCCCCGTTTCTGGAACGGTATCTTCAACCACTTCAAGAGTTACATCTTTAAACCAAATCTGGCCTGTTCCATCTAATAAAACACCGTAAGAAATTGAGGTTGCATCCTTTGGCACAAATAAAACAATTTCATATTTTTCCCAATCAGTTGTTCCCTTTATGGCTCTATTATGCATGTTGTCAAAAGCCAGAACTTCTGTACTGTAATAGTCAACCCGCATCCAAAGTCCAGCCCAGGATTTTACCTTTTCGCTTTTTACATAACCAGACATTTTAACTGTTTTTCCTAAAAACAAATCTGGATTAATAGTTCTCATACTGCTTCCAAAACCTTCGATTTTACTTTTAATCGATTTGATGGTAAAAACATTTTGATTAGTAAATTCAGGACTTTTATCAGGCCCAATTTCAAACCTTTTAGGTTCAGATTGACCAGTACTCCACTTTAAAGATTGTACTGAATCTTTTTCCTGAGCTGTCAATTGGGTAACTATAGCAACCAATAATATTGTGGTAAATAAAATAATTTTCTGCATGATTTTCGTTTTTTGATTGATGATTGATTATTGATGATTCTTCATTTATTTTTCGTAATTCCTGTTAACTAAAACAGTTTTTACTGCATTTAATTTTTTATTAAATCTGTCCAAAGCTGATTCTCTGTAAGATTGATTTAATTCAGTTTCAGCATTCAGCAATAGATCATTTGGATTTACAGAAATAGCTTTTCTGGTTTCAATAGTTTTGTTAGTAACTTTTGCTTCAAATTTGGTATTGCTGACTTCCGCTAATAATTGTTCAGCTGAAATGTATTTGTTTTTGTAAGCCGTCTGGTAATTCTTGTCTTCAGAAGAATTAACTATAGCGCTATCTTCTTTTAAATTATTGATAGCTGGAAGCGCTTCTTTATTTTTGAGTTGATTCAGCTGTTTTTTAGGAGCGATATTAGAAGCCGCAACTCTTTGTATCTTCGCTGTTCTTTTTTGAATTTGCTCATGCAAAACACTTTTGCTGATTACTTTCTGTTCCTCTAAATGATTTGTATCTGTTTTTTGTTCAAGGACTATTGGCAGATCCTTATTTATTTTTACAGTTTCGATACGATTAAAATAAATCGTACTAATCAATAAAAACCCGGCAATACTTGCTACAGCATATATCCATTTAAAACTGCGTTTTGGTTTCTCATCTGCAGCATCAAGCATTGCTTCTAATTTGTCCCACGCCATTTCCGAAGGTTTTATTTCCCGAGCATTTAATTGCTCTTTGAAATGATTTTCAATTTTATTCGGTTCCATAACTATAATTTTTTAACTTATTAATCTGCCCCTGCAGCATTTTTTTAGCATGTGACAACTGTGACTTTGACGTCCCTTCGTTAATTCCTAATAAACTTGCAATTTCCTGATGCTTGTATCCCTCAATAACATATAAATTGAAAACCATTTTATAACCATCAGGCAAACTGTCTATTAAAAACTGAATATCTTCTACGGAAAAATGACTTTCGATATTATTGAAACTTTCTTCTGGAAAAAATTCATCCTCAGCAAAACTTACTTTTTTCTCGACCCGGATAAATGAAATACATTCGTTAACCATTATGCGTCTTATCCAGCCTTCGAAACTTCCTTTGTTTTCAAATTTCCCTAAGCTGACAAATACTTTCATGAAAGCGGTAATCATTACATCTTCGGCTAAGTGCAGGTCTTTTATATACTGCCGGCAGACACTTAACATCCTGGGAGAATATTTAGAATAAATCCATTGCTGTGCCTGCCGGTTGTTCTGGACAGCCAATGCAATCATTTCGTTTTCTTCCTGATGTAAGCTAATTACTTTCAAAGCCTTTTAAAAAGTGTTTCTATAAGTATAGACGAGAATCAACCAAAAATGGTTGCATGGGTTTAAAAAAAAAAATTACATTTTCAAAAAACAATGGCAATAACAATATAAAACTCAACAGCAATTACTTTTGAAATTGCCATTGATTTTTGAAATTGAATTGGTATTGAAAACTATTTTTTTCTTTCGATAACGTAGTTTACCATCAAAATAAGTGCTGCTTTATAGTCAGATTCGGGGTAATCGTTGAGCAGCTGTAGTGCTTCCTGCTGAAACTCTATCATTTTATTTTCGGCGTAAGCCAAACCATTATTATCTTTCACAAAAGCAATCACTTCTTTAACTCTTTTTTTATCCTTGTTATGGTTTTTGATAGAATTAATAAGCCAGCTTTTTTCTTTTGGAGTACAATTATTAAGGACATGTATAAGAGGCAGTGTCATTTTTTGCTCCTTGATGTCAATTCCTGTTGGTTTTCCTATAGCGTCCTCAGAATAATCAAATAAATCATCTTTGATTTGAAAAGCCATTCCGATTAGTTCTCCAAATTTCCTCATATTCTCTACCTGAACTTCGTCTTCAACAACGGATCTTGCCCCAAGAGCACAGCAGGCAGCAATAAGAGTGGCTGTCTTTTTTCGGATTATTTCATAATAAACGGCTTCGGTAATATCAAGTCTTCTGGCTTTTTCAATTTGAAGCAATTCTCCTTCGCTCATTTCGCGGACAGCTACAGAAATTATTTTTAACAAATCAAAATCACCATGATCTATCGAAAGCAGTAATCCTTTGGATAACAGATAATCACCAACCAATACAGCAATTTTATTTTTCCACAGTGCATTGATTGAGAAAAAACCTCGGCGACGGTTACTGTCGTCGACCACATCATCATGAACCAAGGTTGCCGTATGAATAAGTTCTATAACACATGCGCCTCTGTAAGTTCTTTCGTTTACCGAACCTCTGGAAACCATTTTTGCCATCAGGAAAACAAACATAGGCCTCATCTGCTTCCCTTTTCTATTAACAATGTAGTAAGTGATGCGATTGAGAAGCGCCACTTTGGAAGTCATTGATTCGTAGAACTTTTTCTCAAAAAGTTCCATTTCATTAACTATAGGCTGCTTTATTTGTGTAGTAATATTCATTTAGAGGTCAAATATACTATTTTTAATAAAAAAACATTGAAAAATTAAAATCAAAAAAAGGATTAAAAGAGCCACTATTCTTTTTTAATCCTTTTAAAAAAATAATTTATATGTTAAGCTTCTTTATTGGCAAGCTGACCGCAGGCGGCATCAATGTCTTTTCCTCGGCTTCTTCGTACTTTGACAACAACACCTATAGTTTCTAATGCTTTTATATAGGCATTTATTGATTCTTCGGAAGCCTGCTGGAATTCACCGTCATCAATTGGATTGTATTCAATCAGGTTTACTTTGCAGGGGACATATTTGCAGAACTTCACCAAGGCATCGATTGAAGCTTTATTGTCATTGATTCCTTTCCAGACTACATATTCATAAGATATTTTGCTTTTTGTTTTCCGGTACCAATATTCTAATGCTTCGCGCAGATCAGCCAGGGGAAAATTTTGGCTGAAAGGCATAATTCTGGAACGGATCTCATCAATTGCTGAATGCAGGGAAACGGCCAGTTTGAATTTTACCTCATCATCAGCCATTTTTTTTATCATCTTAGGAATACCAGATGTAGATACCATAATCCTCTTTGGCGACATTCCTAATCCTTCGGGCGAAGTAATCATTTCAATCGCTTTCAAGACATTGTTGTAATTCATAAGCGGTTCGCCCATGCCCATAAAAACGATATTGGATAAAGGATGGCTGTAGTACAGCCTGCTTTCTTTATCTATCGCAATAACCTGGTCATAAATTTCGGCTGGTTCTAAATTGCGCATGCGTTTTAATCGTGCAGTAGCACAAAAATTACAGTCCAGACTACAGCCCACCTGACTCGATACACAAGCGGTAGTTCTGGTCTGGGTTGGAATCAGCACACTTTCAACTACTAATCCGTCATGCAGGCGAACGGCATTTTTTACGGTTCCGTCCTCACTGCGCTGCATCGTATCTACTTTAATATGATTAATTACGAAGTTATTTTCCAGCATAGAACGCGTCTGCTTAGAAACATTGCTCATGTCTTCAAAACTATGTGCTCCTTTGCTCCACAGCCATTCATACACTTGATTGCCTCGAAATGCTTTATCGCCATTAGCTATAAAAAAATCTCTCAGCTGGTTTTTGGATAATGCCCTTATGTCTTTTTTCTCAATTTGCATGGTGCAAATTTAATGACAATTTGTGGAATTGCAGTTTTGATAACAAAAATTTAAAATACTGCTCATTTGAAACATTTCTTTCCTCTGTACTAGCTGATCAATCTTTTTTAAGAAAATCTCAAAAAAACAACTCAATCCATTAAAAATGTTAAAAAAACACAATCGCTTTTTGACTTAGAAATATTTGACAGAAATGAAATACATTTTGAAATAAAAAATAAAAAATTTTTAAAATTTTTAAAAAATATAAAGCCATATAAAAGAGAAAGTTGTCTTTTATTACAAAAATACTTAAATACCTTAAACTCCCACATATACAGCACATTAGACAATTAATGCGTGAAATAAAAAAAATAAAAAACCAGAGAAAACGATATAATTAATTCTTCAGCCCTTTCGTTAAGAAAAATACAATTTTTATAGTTTGATTAACATGATTTTTGTCATATTCCCAATTTCATTTCCATTATACATTTGTACCAACAAAGGACAAAAAGAGATTTTAATACGAATCTCTTTTATAGGCAGAAATATTTATTACAATTATTTTAAAAAAGAAGATCATGAAATTAACACTTAAAACGATTATTGCATCAACAGCATTATTTGCAATGGTCATATCAGCAAATGCCCAAAAAAATTACACTTTAGACGTTAAAACAAATTTTTCTGTACTTGGAACATCAACCATGCATGATTGGGAAATGAAATCATCATCCAGAACTGGAACTGCAAATTTTACCGTGACAGATTCAAAACTAGCAGACATTAACAGTATCGATATTACTCTTCCAGCCGAAACCATTAAAAGCGAAAAAAAGAGTATGGATAAAGTTGCATACGAAGCTTTAAAAACTGACAAATTCAAAAACATCAAATATGTCTTGAAATCTGCAGAAAAAGTGAATGAGACAACTTGGAATCTGACAGGAACCTACACTATTGCTGGAGTTTCTAAAGTACTGAAAACACAAGTAAAGACATCAGTAACCGCAACTGGAGCAGTAACTCTGCAAGGATCTAATAAAATAACATTTACCGAATTTGGCATGAAATCTCCAACTGCCATGTTTGGAGCCATAAAAACTGGAGAAGACTTAACAATAAAATTCAACTTAAATTTTAACTAAATACCATGACCATGAGAAAAATTTATCTCTTAGCAGCAGGTTTATTATCTATGACCGCTGTAAATGCCCAAGTTACATTTGGCGATATGCAAAATCAGATTTCAAGAAGCAAAGATGGAATAAACGTTTTTGATGTACAAAAAGACGACAAAGAGTTCAAAGGACTAAGCGTTGATCTGGGAGGTGCTTTCAATATGGATTTCCAAGCAATAAATTCGTTCAATGACCAGCCAGACACCTTTGTTAATCCTTCAAAAATTACTGGTTACCGATTGATGAATACTGAAAATAATTTTGTCCTTCCAGCAGCTGATATGACTATTGGAGCCCAATTATTTGATGGTGTTAGAGTAAATCTGGACATCTATTTAGCTTCAAGACATCACAATGACACTTATGCAAGAGGAGGTTATCTGCAAATTGACAAGCTTGACTTCATCAAAAAAGATTTCCTTGCTGATATCATGAAATATGCTACGATTAAAATCGGACAGATGGAGAACAACTTTGGTGATGCACACTTTAAAAGCTCTGATAACGGAAGCACGCTTAGAAATGCATTTGTTGGAAATAACATCATGAACGCATTCACTACCGAAATGGGTATTGAAGTATACTATAACAGAGATGGACTGGTAAGTATGTTAGGAGCAACAAACGGAAATTTAAATCAAGGAACTCAAGAAGTAATGTATCCAGCTAATCCAGGTGCCAATACTGTAGTTAGCCCAACCATTTTGGCTAAATTAGGTTATGACAAGCAGCTTAACAAAGACTTAAGAGTAAGACTTACAGGTTCTTTATACCATAATGCTAACTTGGGTAACTCAAACTTATATTCTTCTTCTAGATCAGGATTTGGTTTTTGGGGTGTATTAAACAATAATGCTTACAAAAACAACGGTGCAGATGTTGCAGCTAGTTATAATTCAACTTCTACACCAGAAGCAACATTCAATCCTGGCTTCAAAAACTGGGCTACTTCCTACATGATTAACCCATTTGTAAAATACCAAGGCCTTGAGTTCTTTGGAACTGCTGAATTCGCTTCAGGAGGAGACAAAGCTGGTGTTGATGACAAACGTACAGCTACCCAATATGCTGCAGATCTTGTATACAGATTTGGAAAAAAAGAACAGTTTTATATAGGCGGAAAATACAATACCGTATCTGGAAAATTGTCTAATGCTGATGCAAAAAAAGTTACTGTAGACAGATTTGAGTCAAGCATTGGCTGGTTCATGACTAAAAACATTGTAGCAAAATTAGATTATGTTAGTCAAAACTATAAAGATTATACACAATTTGTCGGCAATGTACCTACTGGAAATGCTAACAATTTTTACGGAGGTAAATTCAACGGTTTAGTATTTGAAGCAGCAATTTCATTCTAATACGGCATTTCATTCTTAAAAAAAATGAAACAATTAGTTAATACAATAATGGGTTTAGCATTTTTCTTCATACTGGGAAGTGCTAGACCCATTTGCCTTTTTACTGACTCCAATACCATAATAATTGATAAGCTGGAAATAGAAATTCTTGGCAATTCTACTGTAGGTAAATTTAACTGTTCAAATTCGTTCACATTTAAAGACACTATTTACTTGAATTCAAACAGCAGGAACAGTTTAAAATCCGAAATCTCAATGAATAATTTTGAGTGTGGCAACAGAATAATGAACAAAGACCTTAAAACAACAGTAAAGGCCGCTACATTCCCCAAAAGTACTGTTACTATTACCAATATAAAACCATTTGGCAGCAATTACAAATGCAGTTTAAATTTTCGAATAACTGATAAAATCCTTTCTTATCAGAATTTAGTTTTAAAAAACAACAAAGAATTCCTTGATGGAAACGTGGCTGTCAATTTTTCTGATATTGGCCTCGAACCCCCAACCAAAATGGGCGGTATCATCAAAGTTAAAGATGAATTCGTAATTCATTTCAGTCTGCATAAATTATAACTTCCCTCCTCAATTTTATACCTTAAAAACAAATCCTAAAGGAAAACGTAATATTTCCCTTTAGGATTTGTTTTTTTGATGATAACTTATGCTCTTGCTTAAACAATCTGTGTCGATTTATTTTAAGAGATTTATAAATCTATCTTTTTTAACAAATGATTTTGACTCAGTTAATAGTCCTTTTCAACTATTAAACCCGGACTACTATAAAATTAATTTAACTTTACCTATGATATTTATCATTACTTTTATTAAATTTGTTTTAACTCAAACTAATAAAAACCTACAAAACCAATTTATTAAAGTGCTTCAAATCAAAGAAAAAAAGAGCTAATCTGAATCTTGATTACTGTTATACAACAATATACGCTGAATAATTTACAGCAGGATATAATTACATTTTAATAATACTAAAACAATAAACAGTCAAAACCAGATCAATACTTTTAAATTAAAATTAATAATGACCTTTTTTTGTAATTAACAAGATTAATATTCATTTAAACGCTCATTAGCTATTCATTGTTTGAATCAATTACTAAACTTAAATATGAAACTACTATGAAAACTTTTATGACAAGAACATTTACAGCATTAGCCTTTTTTTCAATTATAATGGCAAATGCCCAGAAAAACTATACCCTGGACACGAAACCAAATTTTTCTGTATCTGGAACCTCAACTATGCACGACTGGACAATGAAATCGTCATCGGCAACTGGAACGGCAAATTTAACGGTAACTGGCTCAAAATTAGACAAAATCACAAGTTTAACGATAACACTTCCAGCCGAGACAATAAAAAGCGAGAAAAAAAGCATGGACAAAGTTGCTTATGAAGCCTTAAAAACAAAAGAAAACAAGGACATAAAATATGTTTTAAAATCTGCCGAAAAAGTAAACGAGAACACTTGGAATCTTACAGGAACCTATACTATTGCTGGAGTAGCTAAAGAGGTAAAGACACAAGTAAAATCAACAGTAACAAACGGAGTTGTTTCACTGCAGGGATCCAACAAGATAACTTTCAAACAGTTTGGAATGAAATCTCCAACAGCAATGCTTGGAACAATAAAAACAGGCGAAGACCTGACTGTAAAATTCAATATTAACTTTAAATAAACTTAAACATGAAAAGAATAATTTTATTTGCAGCTGGAATATTGTCAATCACTACAGTTGACGCACAGGTATCATTCAGGAAAATTCAAAATCAAATACCACGAAGCAAAGATGGATTAAATGTATTTGATGTTAAAAAAGATGATGTTGAGTATGACGGAATGAGTATTGATTTAGGAGGAGCATTTGCCATGCAATTTCAAGCATTGAAATCATTTAATGACCAGAAAGAAGGGACTTATACTGCATCGAACGGAGCATCAATTGCAGGAAATGGTACAACTAATGGCTATCGATTGAATGCTCTAGAAAACAACTTTAATTTACCAGCAGCCAACATGACTTTTGGGGCTCAGCTGGCAGATGGAGTACGTGTAAATCTGGATGTTTACCTTGCCTCTAGACACCATAACGAAACGTGGGTAAAAGGCGGATATTTACAAATAGATAAGCTGGATTTCATTCAAAAAGGATTTATGGAAGATATCATGCAATATGCTACTATCAAAATCGGCCAGATGGAGAATAACTACGGTGATGCTCATTTTAGAAGAACTGACAATGGAAATGCACTTTTAAATCCCTTTATTGAAGGCAATATCATGGATTCTTTTCAGACCGATATGGGGATGGAAGTATATTACAACCGAAGCGGACTGGTAAGCATGCTTGGGATAACAAATGGCAAATTAAACCAAGGGGTTGCAGAAATTGTTCCTAATCCTGCAAATGCAGCAAATCCAGACCAGAATAATACCATTAGCCCAACGATTCTTGCTAAAATTGGTTTTGATAAGCAATTAAACAAAGATCTAAGAGTAAGAATTACGGGGTCATATAATCATAACGCCAATATGAGTTCAAATCCTTGGAGTTCAGATAGAGCAGGGAGCCGTTATTTTGGTGTAATGTCCCACCAGGCTTATTCCTATAATGGCGAAGCAATATCAAACAATTTTGATCCAAAAGAAAATGCATCTACAGGCCGATTTAGCCCAAATTACGGAAACTGGTATACAGCTTTCATGATTAACCCTTTTGTTAAGTATCAAGGATTGGAATTATTTGGAACATTAGAATTCACAAGTGGTGGTGACCACAAAGGAACAGACGAGACGCGCAAAGTAAACCAATATGCTGGAGATTTAGTCTATCGTTTTGGAAAAACAGAACAATTCTATATTGGAGGAAGATATAATATTGTTTCTGGAAAATTATCGAATGCTTCTGAAAAAGTTGAAGTCAATAGATTTGAAGCTTCTACAGGCTGGTTTATGACTAAAAATATAATTGCTAAATTAGCCTACACAAATCAAAATTATTCTGACTACACTCAATACAGCGGCAACAGCTTAAATGACTTATATGGCGGTAACTTTAATGGAGTTATGTTTGAAGCGGCCATTACTTTCTAATATGAATAAACTATTTATTATAACAATGGGTTTAGCGCTCTTCCTTTTAACAGGAAGCGCTAAGCCTATTTCTGCATCTGCTGACACAAATACCATAATAATCAACCAGATAAAAATTGAAATTTTAGGAAACTCTACTGTAGGCAAATACAAATGCAACTGTCCGCACACTTTTCGGGATACAATTTATTTAAACTCTTCCACCAAAAACAGCCTGAAATCGGAAATTGCTACAGATAACTTTGACTGTGGCAACAGGATAATGAATAAAGATCTGAAAACCACAATTAAAGTAACTAAATTTCCTAAAAGTACTGTTACTATAACCAATATAAAACCTTCGGGAGCTGATTTTAAATGCAGCCTGAATCTTAAAATTACAGACAAAACCCTTTCCTATTCTAATTTGGCATTACGCAATTCCAAAGATTTTCTAGAAGGAACTGTCAATGTAAAATTTTCGGATCTGGCGCTTGAACCGCCAACTAAGATGGGAGGCGTTATAAAAGTAAAAAATGAATTTGTAATTCACTTTTTACTATATAAATTATAATCGTATCTCGTTTTACACCTTCTTTATTCATTTATTCACTGCTTAACAAACAATTCCGTCCTCATAAAATGGAGGCAAAACACCTTTTTATGAAAGTTAAAATGAATAACTTTGTGGTAAATTTCAATACACCAGAAAATGCATTTTATTTCTCAAGATCTAGAAGATTATATCGAACAACATTCCGAAAAAGAACCAGCATTATTAGCTGCTCTAAATAAGGAAACCTACCAGAAAATATTATTGCCCAGAATGCTCAGTGGCCATTTTCAAGGAAGAGTCCTTAGTATGCTTTCTAAATTAATTCGACCCGTAAACATTTTGGAAATTGGGACTTACACTGGCTATTCGGCTTTGTGTTTGTGCGAAGGAATGCAAGAAAACGGTCAGCTGCACACTATTGACATTAAAGAAGAATTGGTTGATTTTCAGCGAAAATATTTTGACAAGTCTCCTTGGGGAAACCAGATTACACAGCATTTGGGAGAAGCAATAGAAATTATTCCTTCTCTTGATTTGAAATTTGACTTGGTTTTTATTGATGCCGACAAGGAAAATTATCTTAATTATTTTGAAATGATTCTTCCAAAAATGAATAAAGGCGGCATACTTTTATCGGACAATGTGTTATGGAGCGGCAAAGTATTAGAACCTATTCATCCCAATGATATCAGCACCAAAGTCCTGGTGGAATACAATTTACTCCTTAAAAATGATCCAAGAGTAGAAACTGTTTTATTGCCTATCCGAGATGGATTGACTGTAAGCAGAGTTTTGTAGGTTCAGCTTCCGGGACATCAATTATTTTTGATGTTGGATATTCTAGCCCAGATGGAAATGAAAATCCTTATGGACAGAAATGGATTTTTTTCTTTATAAAAAAGAGCGACCAGCGGAAGCTCCTTTTTTATAATAGAAAAAACCATGTATGTACATAAGATTGAAATGGACAGCTGGAAAAAGCTCCCATAAATTATTATAACGGAAAATACTTTATCTGAGTGAATTGATAACCCTTGAATGCTATATATCCCAATAGCAATCCGCATAAGTATCCAGAAAAAATATCCAAAGGATAATGCAAGCCTAAATAAATACGGCTATAAGCAAAGATTAACGGCCATAGAAAAAGAAGCCAAAAATACTTAATTTGTTTCCTGAAGATAAAATATAAAAAAGTGGCTACCGCCATTGTATTAGCAGCATGTCCTGAAAAAAAACTGAAAGAACTGCGGGATTGTACTATCCTTATAAAACTGTTTATCTCAGGATTATTGCATGGTCTCGGACGCTGAAAAGTGTATTTGAATAAATTTGTGATTTGGTCGGTAGCCAGAACCAGGACTGCTATAAACAGCAATAAATAACCGGTTTTCTTGATTCCAATTTCTTTGTAAATAATATAAAATAAAAATAAAAAAAAGGGAATCCAATTGACTTGCTTAGTAATTATCAGCCAAAGACCATCATAGGTTTCGGAACCTAATCCATTGAGAAAAATAAATAATTGAGTATCTAAGTCAAGTATCTTTTCGAGCATTACATTTGGCGTTTTATTGGTCCAGTTATATCCTCTAAAAGAGATGTCCCGTCTGGGTTTGCTGTACCGCTTGCTATACTTTCTTTGGTTTTATTAACTTCGCCAGCAAATGTCTCTTCAATTCCTTTGAAGGTATTTGAAGTATCCCCCAATAGGCTGTTTTTGGCTTTGTTAATTTCGGAATTAATACCACCCGTTAAATCATTTAAGGTTTTTTGGTCAAAACCATTGGCTTCGGCTCCTTTCTGGATTTCACTTTTGATATCATTGGTTGCGTTTTTAAGCTGTGCCATTGCTTTGCCCATCGTTCTAGCCATTTCAGGCACTTTGTCAGAACCAAAAAGCATCAGCACAATAAACATAATAAAAACTAATTCGCCTCCTCCTATTCCAAACATAATTTTTTATTTTAAAAAGCAAAGATATTAAAATTTAAAACTTAGGCTTTTAAAATTGTCTTAAAAAAACGAGACGCTAAATTTCAAAGACTATAAGCTGTTTTTGGCTTAGAGATTCTTGGAAACTTAGCGTCTGAGTAACTTAATCCTTGATAACTATATCAATCAAACTTAGATTTTACCTCTGCTTTTGGCCATGAATTATTGCTCACGTCAATATCTGCAGTTTCTAATTTTGGATCTATCTGAATTTGTTTTATGGCTTTGGAAACAGCAAATACTTTCTTAGCTGTTTCGTTATTTTTTCTCCATATCTGTGCTGGATACTTGTAATTATCTACACTGCCATCTTCATAAGTAATCTGAACAATTATAGGCATTGGCATTCCGCCAGGCTTATTGAATTCTACTTCATAAAAATATTTTGGATTTTTTAGATTTGCTTTTTCTTCGGGAGCTACATTTTGGCTAACATAATCAGACAGTAATTTTACTTCCTCCAATTGTAGTTTCTTCTTTGACTCTGGATTTAATTCTGGGTTTTCGCCTTCAACTAAATATACGAATGGTCCTTTTTCGGCACCAAATCGTCCTTTTTTCACTTTAGCTTCCTTGAGGGCAGCCGTTGGTGTCTCAGTAACAAAATACTGCTTTACATTATTGATCCCAATATCTACAAAGTCAGTTGTATAAAACCAGCCTCTGAAAAACCAATCTAAATCGACTGCAGAAGCATCTTCCATTGTCCTGAAAAAATCTTCGGGAGTTGGGTGCTTGAACTTCCATCTGTTGGCATACACTTTGAAAGCATAATCAAACAGCTCACGTCCCATAATGGTTTCTCTTAATATGTTCAATCCAGTTGCCGGTTTTCCGTAAGCATTGTTTCCAAACTGAATAATGCTTTCAGAATTAGACATGATAGGCTCCAGGAATTTTTGATCACCGCTCATATAGGGAACAATATTTTTGGCTGGGCCACGACGGGAAGGAAAATTAGTTCCTAACTCCTGTTCTGCCATATATTCCATAAATGAGTTCAAGCCTTCGTCCATCCAGGTCCATTGACGTTCATCAGAATTGACGATCATAGGAAAAAAATTGTGTCCCACTTCGTGGATAATAACACCCATCATTCCGTTTTTAATCTGTTCACTGGTAACTCCATTTTCGTCTGGACGTCCATAATTCCAGCAGATCATAGGATATTCCATCCCTTGGTCTTCTGCCGAAACCGAGACTGCTTTTGGATAAGGATAATCAAATGTATGAGATGAATAACTTTTTAGAGTATGCGCCACTGTTTTTGTAGATGTTTCGCCCCAAAGCGGATTTGCCTCTTTTGGATAAACCGATTCAGCCATTACCACTTTATTAGCCAGCTGCACTGCCATTGCATCATAAATAAATTTTCTGGAAGAAGCAATTCCAAAATCCCTTACGTTCCTGGCACTGAATTTCCATGTTTTTTTCTTGTCTGAAAATCCTTTTTCAGCTGCTTCGGCTTCAGTCTGGGTAACTATAACCACTGGCTTATCAAAAGATTTTTGAGCCAATTCATATCTTTTTACCTGCTCTGCAGTAAACACTTCACTCCTATTTATTAACTCACCTGTTGCATCCACTACATGATCAGCTGGAACTGTAATGTTAACATCAAAATTACCAAAAGGCAGCGCAAACTCGCCACCACCCCAAAACTGCATATTCTGCCAGCCTTCAACATCATTATACACAGCCATTCGAGGATAAAACTGTGCAATTACATACAATCTATTACCATCTTTTTCAAACAACTCATATCCAGAACGGCCGTTGGCTGTCTCTTTTTGATAGTTATTGATGTTATACCACCATTTTGTAGAAAACGTAAGCTTTTCACCAGGTTTCATTGGAACTGCTAAATTGATTCTCATCATGGTTTGATTAATCGTATAGGACATTGGATTTCCTTTGGCATCTTTTACATATTCGATATTAAAACCGCGCTCTAAGTCCTGTTTTAAATATTCGCTTGTAAATTTTGCGGGAGTCAGAACAGATTCTATTTTTTCACTTTCGGCCAAGGGAGACTGAGAATTTTTTGCTCCTTGGTTTTGATCCAGCTGCACCCACAAATATTCTAAATTATCTGGAGAATTATTATAATATGTAATGGTTTCAGATCCGTTTAATCGGGCATTTTTATCATCAAGCTCAATATCAATTTTATAATCGGCCTGCTGCTGATAATATGCTGGGCCAGGCGCTCCTGCTGCAGTACGAAACATGTTGGGAGTTGCCAGCAAATCATACATTTGGCTAAATTTATTAGTATCATTTTTTCCTGCTGGCCTGGCAGGTGCAACTACTTTTTCTTGTGCCAGTAAAATTGTTGGAAGAATAAATAATAATGAAAATTTTCTCATAAACTAAGGCTGAAGTTGTTTTTAAGCGGTGAAAATAACAATTTTAAACATAAACGTTATAATTCATTCAATACTTTAACACTTGCCTTGTTGAGGAATTGGTAAACAGGAAACTTTTTTTATCTCCAAATGCAGTTATATGTACAATATTCTGCTGTTCTGAAATCCAATCAATTAATACCGAATTATGAATTTCGAGCGAGTTTATTTTAGAAATGTCTTTAATGCTTAAATAACAGACCAAAACATCGCCATCCATCTCTTTACTCAGGAAATTCATGGTCTTTGTCTGTCCATTCACCTTTACAGAAAAATTATCTGCCAGATATTTTTTTAAAAAATCTACAGATTCCGGGGTTTCTTTATCAGTATTCAAAAAAAACTTTCTGCTGTATTTTTTCTCCAAAGCTTTATCGAGGTCATCAACAAAAATCCGTGCTGTAACCTGAAGCATTTTCTTTTCGGGAGCATAATGCAGCTGATAAATCGCCATATAAAATTTATGCGCTGTAAAACTGCTCAGCAAGATTACTAAAACACATAAAAATAAACAGGCTAAGCTTTTTTTCATTTTTCTACTGAAGCAATATTTTTGAAGGTATCATATTTATTGATTAAAAAATTCATGATCTCAAATTGCTGCTTCGGATCAAGATAGGCTTTCGATTTAGGATCATTTTCGCAATACATTAGAAAAAGCCCAATCTGGTCATCTTTTATCTTTAATTTATCGGTAAAAAAAGAATAACTGACACTATGCATGGCTACGTTGGTAAAGCTTGTTTCCGAAACAAAATCAGTTTTTTCGGGATTGCTTTTAAACAAATGCTTAAAAACTTTATTATAAACCCTGATAACATCCATAGCATTTGGGTCTCCTGTTCCTGATGGCATCATTAAAACATTATTAGGTGAAGATTGTGCATCATCATAGTATTGTGTGTCTACAATTTTTTGAGTGCTGCCTAATTCAGGATGAGGAACATGTTTAGCATAAACCACCACTGAGAGCAATTCATTAGCAACTGTATGCAGTTTTATTTTATAATAAGAAGTAAAATCTGAGGTTCGGACTATAACTTTTTCAGTTTTAAATCCTAAACTTGTTATCACTAAAGTATCATTGGTTTTAGCCAAAATACTAAACAATCCCTTATTATCAATTAAACCGCCAGTGTGTGAATTTATATTAAAAACCAAACCGCTTTCTATTGCTGTAGAATCATTAACTACTTTTCCATGCAATGCTTTTCGCGTCAGCATTTGACCGAAACAAAATTGACATGTCAAAAATAAGACTGCTATTTTCAATACATTTTTCATGAAATAATTACTTATGAGATTAACAGATTTGAAGAATTTTTACAATAAAAATTATCTTTTTTAACTTTATTAAAATTACAACTTTATTTAAAAATTAAGTTTAAGCAAATCAATTATTTTTCAAGAACTATTATGTGTTGAATCTAAGTCATTTGAGGAATAAAAATACTTAAAAATGACTGTGAACTTATTTTTGGGATCAGGATATTTTATTTATTCAGCCTGTTTTCATTGTAAACCGAAGCAAGATTGGTCATTAAAAACATGCTCATAGGTTTATTTTTTTCGTTCAATGATTTTACAAATTCCGAGTTTTCTACACAATAATATTGAAATCCTCTAATAAGTTCCTCGGGAATTTTCAATGTTTTTACATAATATTTATCACCAAACATATACTCTAATTTTTTCAGAAGCAGTTCTTTCTTTTCAGCTTCGACATTCTTTTTGAGCATTTCTTTCTCTCCAGAAATAAGAGAATAAAGCCCCAGAATACCACCCGAACTAGAATACAATTTTCTTTGCTGTGGCGTAAATTTAATTTGCCCCTTAGGAATTATACCTAAATTTTCGGCAGTAATATTGGCATTTTTATTAATAACTACCTCATCCAGTTCGACACTATTGAAAATCATATACACCTCCATAGTTCCAGACTTATATTCATGCCTGTAAACGTACCTTTTCAGATATTTATAATCAATACCGGAAAAATTCAGAATATCACCTTCTTTGGCCTGGATTGAAAAACAGCCCTGCTCATCAGTAGCAGCCATCATTTTATTCATGCAGTTTATCACACTGATTCCTGCCAGCTTTCTTTCATCGGAGATAACAGTCCCGATTATAGTTTTCTCAGGATTAACTTGAGCAGTTACCCACTGGTATTGACCAAAGAAAGCAAATAATATTATTAAATTGTATTTCACTAAACTAAAACAGATTGGTTAATTTTTATATTCTGCTGCCAGATTTTTATTGAATTCGGAAGCCAGTGCAACGATCAAAAACATGCTCATAGTCTTATTTTTATCATTCAGCGACTTCACAAAATCTGGACTTTCGATACAATAATATTGAAATCCTCTAATAAACTCCTGAGGTATTTTTAAGGTTTCTATATAGTAACGTTCGTCAAATAGGTTTTCTAACTTTACCATCAGGAATTCTTTTTTTTCTACAGAGAGTTCTTTTTTCAACATTTTGGTTCTCCCATTTATAGCATTCAAGATAGGATCTACCGCCAAATATCCTCCCAAAAGCCCCAATAAATGTATGGGTTTAAAATCGCCAGCAGTCTGCAATCTTCTTTCGGCTGTTGTAAGCTTGACTTGATCTTTTGGGATTATGCCCAAATTTTCGGCGGTTATTTCAGGATTTTTATTGATAAGCACTTCATTTAGTTCGATGCTTTTTGGAGTCAGATCAGCCGTAATACTGCCAATACTAAACTCTTGTTTTTTTATCATTTTGCGCAAAGGTTCATAATTAATAGCCGAAAAATTCAGAATATCACCCTCCTTGGCAAGAATAGAAAAATGACCATAGGAATCTGTAACTGCCATAATTTTATTGGAAGCATTGGTAACATTTATACCCTCTAACGGAGTTATATTATTCACTGTCACCCGTCCAGTAACCAATTTTTCAACATTCGTTTGTGCTGCGATAAGCTCTACAATAAAAAAAGAAACAAATAAAAACGTAAAATTATTTTTCACAAGCACAATTGTTTAGTTTTTAGATATCTTCAAAATCCATCTTCGGAATGTAAAAGTATCTTAAAGCTCTCCAAAATAATTACTAATACACTTGTAAAAATTTGTTAATTAAAGCGTTATGTTATCACATTAAAAAAACAATCATTTTATACCTTTACACTGAATTTTAGATCTAAAAACAAGATGAAAAACTGTATCATTGCCAGCACTTCTACACTATATGAGGAAGAATACTTAAATTATTTATTGCCCGAACTGAAATTGCATTTCAAAAATTGCAAAACAGTGCTTTTCATTCCATTTGCACGGCCAGGCGGCATTACACATGATGAATACACAGATAAAGCTGCTATTGCTTTTGATAAAATTAATATCAAGCTAAAAGGCATTCATACTTTTGAAAATCAGAAAGAAGCTATACAAAATGCCGAAGGCATTTTTACAGGAGGCGGAAATACGTTCCTGCTCGTTACTCAATTGTATAAAAATGACGTAATGAATATTCTTGCCGATACTATTAAAAAAGGGACTCCCTATTTAGGCACAAGTGCCGGAAGCAATATTTGCGGATTAACTATCCAGAATACAAATGACATGCCTATTGTCTACCCGCCAAGTTTTCAAACATTAGGGATAATTCCATTTAATTTAAACCCTCATTATTTGGATCCAGACAATGAGTCCAAACACATGGGGGAAACAAGGGAAATGCGGATAAAAGAATTTCATGCGTTTAACTCGTTACCCGTTCTGGGCCTGCGGGAAGGAAGCTGGCTAGATGTAAAAGGAGAAAAAATCATTTTGAAAGGAAACCTGCAGGCACGTCTTTTTAGACAAAACTACTTACCCGAAGAATTAGAAAGCGGCAGTGATTTAAGTGGTATAAAGTAAAATATTGAGGTGAGACTCCAGTCCGAAAAAAGCAGGCACGCTTTGCAAATGAACCCCCTTTTATCGGGCTGAAGTTTTTGCTTTTCTTCAGGTTTTTTTGCACATGATCTGCTTAAATTTTGACAAAAAAAAACCTCAAATAAAAATTTGAGGTTTTGGAGCGAAAGACGAGGCTCGAACTCGCGACAACCAGCTTGGAAGGCTGGAGCTCTACCAACTGAGCTACTTTCGCATTAATCATTAAATTTACCCTTAATCAAAAAAATTTGATTCTTGAGCGAAAGACGAGGCTCGAACTCGCGACAACCAGCTTGGAAGGCTGGAGCTCTACCAACTGAGCTACTTTCGCATT
>NZ_JBDLZZ010000002.1:0-230733 GCF_040049115.1 Flavobacterium aestuarii | reverse complement strand
ATTGAGGTGCAAAGATAAATAATAAAAACAGTTAATTGCAAATTTTTTTTCAAAAATAAATATACATTTTTCAATAATATTTACAACCATTTTAAAATTAAAAAGTTATGATTTTACTTTTTTTGAAACTCGGATAATCCACAACACAAATACCAGTAATTACCAGTTATCTGCTTGGGTTTTTTTCGAAAAAAATAAACAGCACCTCAAAAAAAGGGTATATATAATTAACCAAATGCTGATATTTATAAAAACCTGCGAAATTTTAACAGGAATTGCTTCTGTATTTTAAAATAATTACAGCATCTTTGCAATTGAAAATTTGCTAATGCATAGACATCGTTTTACATTGCAAATAAAAATTCTAAAGAAGCTTTACTATAGCCTTTTGATAAATCCCCTAATTATCAACAGCTATTATAATACAAGTAGTGCTTGCATAAATTTCATTTGCATACATAAAACATCTGTATAAGAATTACAAGCATTGTGTAATGAACGGAAAATAATCAAAATGAATAAATATTACTTATTTGTCGCTTTATTACTATTTATAAGTTGTAAAAAAGAGCCTATCATCGATTTGGAAACTTTCAAAATTTCCAATTCTAATGACAGGGAAGGCGACATTATTGAAATAGACACACTGTCAATTAATGCTTTTAATAACACATCTCTTCGCGACTTTTATAATTCCAGAAACAACAACACTGTCTGGCAATCTGAAAAGAACAGAAAAATAATCCTTGAAACAATTAAAAAATGCGAAGAAGAAGGTCTAAATCCAGCAGATTATAACATTTCAAAATTATTAGAATTAGAAAAAAAATTCACAGACCTCGAAGAATCCGAACTAATAAATTATGATCTGCTGCTGACCTACAATTTCCAAAAATACCTCATTCACCTTCATAACGGAAAACTCAACCCAAAACTGCTGTATTCCAATTGGGATTTAAACATTAACGAATTGGATACTAAATCCATTTTAAATAATGCCTTAGAGAAAGATTCATTAGCAGGTGAAATACAAAAATGCCAGCCTAAGGCCCTGACCTATCATAAATTAATAAAAGCTTTGGAGCTGATCAATACATTTCCGGAAGATAAAACAGAATCTATACTTGCCGATGAAAAAATAGAGCCCAATGCAGACAGTCCGGCAATTATTGCTATAAAGAAAAAACTGCTGTACTGGAAAGATTTAGAAAGTACTGACAGCATTACTTCCAGTTATGATGAAAAAACGGTGGAAGCTGTCAAAAAATTCCAAAAACGTCACGGACTAATTGCTGATGGAATTATTGGAAAATCAACCCTAACGGCTTTAAATTTCAGCAAAGAAGACAGGAAACATCAAATCATTGCCAATCTGGAACGCTGGAGATGGTTTGCAAAATCATTTGCTCAAAACTATGTGCTGATAAATATTCCAGACTACAGCTTAAATGTTGTAGAAGATCAAAATATTGCAATGACCAAACGAATTGTGGTAGGTACGATTAAAAGAAAAACGCCCATCCTGACATCGCTGCTTCAAACTGTAGTATTCAATCCAACATGGACCGTGCCTCCTACTATTTTAAAAGAAGATATTATCCCTGAATTGACAAAAGACAGAAACTTTTTAAAAAACAAGGGTATCGCAATCTATGATTCAAAAAACAATGAAGTTGATCCTCAAAATTGGAATGAAAAAAAACCAAGAGGATACCGTTATGTCCAAAAACCTGGATATTATAATTCTCTAGGCGTAGTAAAAATTAATTTTCCAAACAAGCGAAGCGTTTATTTGCATGATACAAATCACCGTAATTTTTTTGAACGGCACAATCGATCATTAAGTTCCGGATGTGTAAGAGTAGAAAAGCCATTAGAGCTGGTTGAATTGCTATTAGACAATCCAAAGCAATTTTCTAAAGAAAAAATGGATTCCATTGTAGCAACCAAAAAAACACTTTTTATAGGCATAAAAAAACGCTATGCAATATACCAATGGTACTGGACAGCGTGGAGTGAGGACAACGAATTGATTTTTAGAAACGACATTTACAACCTAGATGCCGATTTATATACTCAATTACGAAATTAGCCTGTTATGTTTTGAATTATTAAGCGAAGGATGATAGATGTATAAACAAGACTGTCCTTTGATCATGGTTATGATGTCCGAAGCAAATTGAACTGGAACAGCTGGGCATCCTTGGCTTCTTCCTAATCTTTTGTGGTCTCTGATAAAAGACTCCGAAACATAGTCGGCACCATGAATAACAACAGCTCTATTGCGTGCGTTGCTGTTTAAACCTTTTTCTAAACCGTCTAATTTAAGAGAAATACCATGTTTGCCATTATAAACTTCGCCAGTTACATAAAACCCTAAGCTGCTTTTGAAAGATTCTGGCGTATTTGAAAAATTATTAGCAAACTCTTCACCAGTGTTTCTGCCATGAGCAACCAATGTCTGTAACAATACTATATTACTGTTCAAATCAATAATCCAAAGACGTTTCACATTGGATGAAAGACTAAAATCAACAAGGGTTAATATATTGCTTTTTATTATTCCTTTTTCTTTCAATGAATAAAACCCTTTTAGAGCTTCACCAAAACATTGTTGATTAGGCAATTGAAATTGATTGGCCTGCAAAGCATTATAAACTAAATCAATTTTGGAATCAATACTGGATTTTACAACCGAAACGATTTCTTTTTTTGTAATACTTTTAGAACTATCTTTTAAGGTTCCTGTAAATGCAAATAAAATGAAAACAACCGCCGATAAAAACATCAGCCTATAAACAACTGTATATCTATTCATTATAATTAATTTGGGGTGTCAAAAGTACAAATAATAATCACTTATCAAAATTTAGAACGCATTTTATCGATAATATTTAACACTTTAACGGTTTTTAAGCGTAAAATCTTTACAATCAAATAATTATTTTCTAATAAATTTTCCTATTTTTGTTTAGAAACCACCACTTTTTATGATTGTACATCGCAATATTCTTATTCTTTCAATAATTGTATGTAGTGTACATCTTCATGCCAAAAAAAAAACTATTCATACGAATTCTATTACTTCGAAGATTTCAATCGATGGCAAATTAAATGAAGAAGCATGGAAATCTGCAGAAATAGCTGCTGATTTCGTTATGTATCAGCCAGACAACGGCAAGCCCATAAATGATAATAAGAATACGATTGTAAAAATCTTATACGATAATGACGCTGTTTATATTTGCTGCGGTTATGCTTGATGACGAGCCTGATAAAATAAAAAAGGAAATCACCAATAGAGACAGTTTCGGAGTTAGTGATTACTTTTCGGTTTTTATCAATGGCTTCAATGATGGCCAGCAGGATTTTAGATTTTATGTTACGGCATCAGGGGTTCAGCTCGACTGTATTGCAACTGAAGATTACAAAGATTTTTCGTGGGATGCTATCTGGGACAGCAGAGCTGTTATTACCGAAACAGGCTGGACAGTAGAAATAAAAATCCCTTATGCGGCCATTCGTTTTCCCAATTCGGACAAGCAGACCTGGGGCATCAATTTTCTCAGAAACATAGAGCGGGACGTACAGACATACTCATGGAGTCTGATTGATACAAAAATTGAGGCCGAACTCACTCAAAATGGAATACTGGAGGGCATTGAAAACATCCAGACTCCTACCCGGCTGTTTTTTATTCCGTATGCTTCCTTTTATAGGCAAAAAGATGACAATCAGTCAGATGACACATTCAAAGGCGGTTTAGACATAAAATACGGCATCAGTGATGCTTTTACATTAGATGCTATCTTGGTTCCGGATTTTGGTCAGACCAAATTTGATAATGCAATATTAAACTTAGAGCCTTTTGAGCAAAAGCTGGATGAAAACAGGCCTTTTTTTACTGAAGGAACCGAGCTGTTTTCCAAAGGAAACTTATTCTACTCAAGGAGAATTGGCGGTTTCCCAACAGGCGACCCAACTCTAAATAAAAATGAAGAAATAACCGATTACCCAAGCACTGTCGATTTACTCAATGCAATTAAAATATCTGGCCGTACAAAAAAAGGATTGGGAATTGGTTTTTTGAATGCGGTTACCGAGAAAACATACGCCAAGATAAAAGACACCATAACATTGGCATCCAGAAAAGAAGTAATTGAGCCTCTTTCTAATTATAACATCCTCGTGCTCGATCAGCGTTTCAATCAAAACTCATCTATCACATTCATCAACACAAACACTATCCGTAATGGAGAATTTAGAGATGCAAATGTTTCTGGCCTTTTGTTTGATTTAAACACAAAAAAGAACAGCTACAGCTTGAACGGCGATTTTAAATACAGTACCATAAACACTTATGAGGATTATAATGGATATAAAACTGCATTGAATTTTGAAAAAACAAGTGGCAAAATCCGTTATGAAATTTCAGGAAAATACATTTCCGAAGATTACGACATCAATGACCTAGGACTAATTTACTATACAAACTACCACGCTGCTTATGGAAGCTTAAGCTACAGGATCCTGAATCCTACTTCTATCTTCAACACATTCAAAATAACACAGGAGGCAAACTTAGAAATACAGAATACTACTGGTAAAATGCAAGAAGGTTATTTAAAAACCACCATTGGAGCCTCAACCTTAAAAAATAACTATTATGAATTTTCACTGCAATATACACCACAGGAAACTTACGATTTTTATGAGCCTCGTGTTTATGGCCGGTATGTTTATGTTCCAAAAAGGGCATATTCTTATTTTGGATTTGAATGGAACAGAAATCACGCCTTTACGATAGATGCAACAGTCAGCTTGACAAAATATGATGAAGACAACAGGCTCACTTACGGCATATATATTAACCCAAAATATCGGTTTAACAACCAGTTTTCATTAGAATATGCCTTAGAGTATTCGAATAGAAAAAATGACAGAGGCTTCGTGGGATATGACAGCAGCGGAATTGTTTTTGCAGAAAGAAACCGGGAAATCCTTTCGAATGTTCTTACTGGAAAATTTGCCTTAACCAACAAAATGGCTTTAAATCTAGATGCTCGCTATTATTGGTCTTATGCAGATAATCATGAATTTTTCACTTTGCAAAATGACGGAAGCCTGACTCCAAACCCAGATTACAGCTTCAACAAAAACAGAAATTTTAACTCCTGGAATTTAGACCTCTCTTACTCTTGGTGGTTTGCTCCTGGCAGCGAAATAATCATACTGTATCGAAATTATGCATTGGAACAAACCAATGTGGTCGAAAAAAACATTTCTAATAACCTAAGCGACATTTTCAACAGTAATTTAACCAATATTATTTCCTTAAGCCTGCGCTATTACATTGATTATAATGTTACAAAAAACAAATTTTAATCATTTTTTTCATCAAAACTGCAAGATAACTTCAATAAGTTAAATCTATAAATGCAGCCAGTTTTTAAATCTTTATTAATGGTCATGGTTTGCACCCGGAAGCCAGCTGACGGTTTTGTATCGAAGCAATGCTGCAAAATATGATAATCTGATCAATAAAGATTTTGGAAACAACTACACCAGCCTGCTCAATAATGAAGTTTTAAACCATGTTTTACCGGTAAGCGTGAAATATTTTATAGACTATAATCAAGTAAAAAAAACGTTATAATATTCCAGCTAAACTGCTTATAAGAATACTAAATCCCATTCTAGTTTTTACAAGACAAAATCCTCCTCAAAACAGCACAATTTCAGCAGCTGATTTTGAGGTTTTTTTTTGCAGTTTTTTTATAAAAAATCACTTTTTGCAACACATTTTTAAGTATTTGTTGCACTTATCTTTTTTATGTATAATAGTGGTTTTGACTGACTTTTATTGTTTGTGAAAGGATTATCTTTGCAAAAAATTTCACAACATGAACAAAAAAGTAATTTTAATGATTTTAGACGGTTGGGGGAAATCTCCTGACCCGAAAGTTTCTGCAATTGATAATGCAAATGTTCCATTTATAAACAGTCTTTATACAAAATACCCAAATGCACAGCTCCGAACAGATGGGTTAAATGTTGGCCTTCCTGAAGGGCAAATGGGAAATAGCGAAGTAGGACACATGAATCTTGGAGCTGGAAGAATTGTTTACCAGGATCTGGCCAAAATCAATCTTGCTGTAGAACACAAAACATTAGCCAAAGAACAGGTTTTAATTGATGCTTTTACTTACGCTAAAGAAAATGACAAAAAAGTACACTTTTTAGGACTAGTTTCAGATGGTGGAGTTCACTCTCATACTTCACACTTGCGTGGCCTGATTGACGCTTCTCAGCAATATGGCTTGAAAAAAGTTTACATTCACGCATTTACTGATGGCCGCGACGTAGATCCAAAATCAGGAATAGACTATATTCAGGATTTACAAAATTATATACAAGATACACCTGTAAAAATAGCTTCCATTATTGGCCGTTATTATGCAATGGATCGCGATAAACGCTGGGAACGTGTAAAACTAGCCTATGATTTGGTTGTAAATGGTACTGGTGCCAAAGCTATTGATCCAGTGGCTGCTGTCAGCGCAAGTTACCAGGCAGATGTAACCGATGAATTTATTGCCCCAGTGGCAATTGTAGATAACAACCACGACCCAATTGCAACTATTGAAGAAGATGATGTGGTTATTTTCTTCAATTTTAGAACCGATAGAGGACGTGAATTGACCGAAGCGTTATCACAGCAGGACTTTCACGAGCAAAACATGCATAAATTGAAATTATACTATGTTACGCTAACGAACTATGACGAAACTTACGAAAATGTAAAAGTGGTTTACAACAAAGACAACATCACAGAAACATTGGGAGAAGTTCTATCAAAAGCTAACAAAAAACAGATTCGTATTGCCGAAACTGAAAAATACCCGCACGTTACATTTTTCTTTTCCGGAGGACAGGAAACTCCATTTGAAGGCGAAAGCAGAATCTTAAGAAACTCTCCAAAGGTTGCCACCTACGATTTAAAACCAGAAATGAGTGCTTATGAATTGAAAGATGCTTTGGTTCCTGAATTGAAAAAAGGTGAAGTTGATTTTGTATGCTTAAACTTTGCCAATGGTGACATGGTTGGCCATACAGGAATTATGGGTGCAGCTATACTAGCCTGCGAAGCTGTTGATGCCTGCGTAAAAGAAGTTGTTGAAGCTGCTCTTGCCAATGATTATACTACCATTATAATTGCTGATCACGGTAACTGCGAAACAATGATAAATCCTGACGGCTCTCCAAACACTGCTCACACAACAAATCCAGTGCCGATTATTCTTGTAGACAAAGATCTAAAAAACATCAACAACGGAGTTTTAGGTGATATTGCCCCTACAATCCTGGCTCTGATGGGAGTTGAACAGCCAGCCGCAATGACTTGTCATTCGTTACTATAAAAATTTTTTAAATTATATTTTTAAAAAGCTGCTCCAATCGAGCAGCTTTTTTTTACGCATAAATAAAAGTTAAAATCTCGAAATTAAAAGTATTACTATTATATTTGCGAATAAATATTTCAAAATGGAACAAATCTTATCTAATATTAAAATCCAAGTCAACTCCAGGATTTATGTAAAAGATCCAGAGACTTCGGCTTTAGGAAAAAAAATCATTGAACAGAGCATTATTTTAATAGATGAAATAGGCTTTGATGATTTTACATTTAAAAAATTAGGAGAAAAAATAGGATCAAACGAAAGCTCCATTTATCGGTATTTCGAGAATAAACACAAATTACTGGTTTACTTGTCTTCATGGTATTGGAGCTGGATGGAATATCGATTGGTTTTTGCAACCTCAAACTACTCCAATTCTTGGGAAAAATTAAAAAAAGCAATTTCAGTTGTTACTGAAAAAATAGAAGATGACCAGCAAACGGTTCATATAAATGAAGGGATTTTGAACAAAATCATTATTGCCGAATTCACCAAAACCTTTCACACCAAGGAAGTAGACCAAGAAAACAAAGAAGGTTATTATTTTATTTACAAAAGAGTAATCAACAGAATAACTGCAATAATAAATGAAGTAAATCCAGATTATATTTTCGCCAAAAGCCTGGCATCTAATATAGTAGAAGGAGCTTTGCATCAGCATTTTCTGAAAGAACACATGAAAACCATTACCGATTGCAATGCAGTTGTGAGCCCCACAGATTTCTATTTTAACCTTATTGAAAATGTACTTAAAAAATAAAAATATGACTCCATTAAAACGTTTTTATAATTTATTAAAACTTGACAAAAAGGACATTTCTCAGCTTTTTTTCTACGCAATCTTTTCGGGGTTAATCAGCTTATCGCTGCCGTTGGGAATTCAGGCCATTGTAAATTTTATTCAATCCGGAAGAGTAAGTGCCTCTTGGATTGTGCTTATTATTCTGGTAGTAATTGGAGTTGCTTTGGGCGGTATTTTATCGTTAATGCAATTACGAATTACCGAAAACCTGCAGCAAAAAATATTTGTACGCTCTTCATTTGAATTTGCTTCCAGGATCCCAAAAATAAAATTCTCAGAATTACACGACACCTATCCGCCAGAATTAGCCAATCGTTTTTTTGACACGATCAATATCCAGAAAGGAACCTCTAAGTTACTGATTGACTTTTCGGCAGCTTTATTACAGATCATTTTTGGAATTATTCTTCTGTCGCTCTATCATTCCTCCTTTATCATTTTTGGGCTTCTATTAATGCTGCTGCTGTATTTTATATTCAAATTTTCCTATAATTCAGGTTTAGATACAAGTTTAAAAGAATCTAAATTCAAATACAAAGTGGCTGGCTGGCTTCAGGAAATGGCACGCAACAATAATAGCTTTCGCAACGAGATAAACTATGATTTTGCTTTGCAGAAAACCAATAATATTGTCAACAATTATCTGAATTACCGTGAAAAACATTTTAATGTTATAAAAAATCAATTTACACAGCTTATCCTTTTCAAGGTACTAATCACAACTAGTTTATTAGCCATAGGCGGTTACCTGGTTTTGAGTCAGGAAATGAATATTGGCCAGTTTGTGGCTGCAGAAATTATCATTTTGCTGGTTATTACTTCAGTCGAAAAAATTATTGTTGGACTGGAAACTTTTTATGATGTACTAACTGCGGTTGAAAAAATCGGGCAGGTAACAGACCTCAGCTTCGAAGAAGAATCAGCTGCTGCAAACAACACTTGTTATACCGCTATTTCATTGGAAACCGATAATGCTTCATTTAAATTTCCTGGCACAAAAGCCATTGTTCTCAATTCAATTTCAATAAAAATTGATCAAGGCGAAAAAGTATTTATTGATGGCAGGAACGGTTCTGGAAAAACAACGTTAATCCGATTATTATCAGGACTGCTGCAGCCTACATCGGGTTCGTTTTATATTAATGATGACACTTTTAGAAAAATAGATTTAAAACAATACCGTTCTCAGATTGGAACAATTATTAGTGGCGAAACTCCATTCGAAGGAACCATATTGGATAATCTCACTTTTAATGACACGAGTATCAGTCAAGAGCAATTAAAATGGGCGATTGAAGGCGTACAGCTAACTTCCTTTTTAAAGACTTTGCCCAACGCATTAGAAACACAGATTTTTCCCGAAGGCAAGCAATTATCATCATCTAATGCTCAAAAAATTCTTTTGGCAAGAAGCATTATTCACAAGCCAAAAATCCTTTTCTACGAGGATCCAACAGATGCAATGGATGAAAATACAGCAAACGAAATCATTGATTTTATTTTATCCGAAAAAAATAATTGGACAGTAATTGTTTCTTCTAAAAATCCATATTGGAAAACAAAATGCAATCGCCTGATCACTCTGGAAAACGGAACCATAATTATCGATACTAAAAAGTAACTGACTATGTTAAACTTATCTGAGAATAAATTAAACGGCAGCAGCCTCAACAAATATGAGACTGTAAAAAATTTAAGCAAACGCTCTAATTATAAAGTCCTGAATAAAATTATAGCAATAACTTCTATAATTGCCCTGATTACTCTTTTTCTGCCGTGGACACAGAGCATTTCGGGATCGGGTGCAATTACGACACTTAAGCCCAATCAAAGGCCACAATCTATTCAGAGTGTCATTTCGGGACGAATTGAAAAATGGTATGTACAGGAAGGTGATTATGTAAAAAAAGGAGATACAATTTTATTTATTTCTGAAATAAAAGAGGATTATATGGATCCAAATCTGGTTACAAACACCAAAAATCAGGTCGAGGCCAAAAAGCAATCCTTAGCTTCTTATGGATCAAAAGTAACGGCACTTTCGAGCCAGATTACCTACATAGAAAATGAAAAGAAACTAAAACTACAACAGGCACAAAATAAAATCAAGCAGTCTCTATTCAAGATTCAAAGTGACAGCATGGATCTTGTTGCTGTAAAAACACAACTAAAAATAGCCAATACGCAATTCAGCCGTTCAGTTCAGCTTAACAAGGAAGGCTTAAAACCTTTGAGTGATCTGGAAGAAAAAAGAATGAAACTGCAGGAAGCAGAAGCAAAAATCATTACTCAGGAAAACAAACTTTTGACCAGCAAAAACGATTATATCAATGCTCAGGTTGAGATTAACCGAATCAACGCAGAATATTCCGAGAAAGTTTCGAAAGCAAAAAGCGACCAATACACCGCCCTGAGCAGTCAATACGACACCGAGGCTCAAGTAAATAAACTGGAAAACCAATACGCCAACTACAGCATCCGAAATGGAATGTATTATATCAGGGCAGCGCAAAACGGCTACATCAACAGAGCGTTACAATCAGGTATTGGCGAAACTATAAAGGAAGGGACCGCAATTGCAACGCTTATGCCTTCAAACTATGAAATTGCTGTAGAAACCTACGTAAACCCCATCGATTTACCGTTAATTCACAAAGGCGAAAAAATCAGGGTCTGGTTTGATGGCTGGCCAACAATAGTATTTTCGGGCTGGCCTGACATTTCGTATGGAACTTTTGGAGGCGAAATCGTAGCCATCGAAAATTTCATCAGTGACAATGGAAAATACCGAGTTCTGATTGCACCAGATAAAACTGATGCCAAATGGCCGAAAGAATTGAGCATTGGCACAGGAGCCCAAACTCTTGCATTGCTAGACAATGTGCCAATCTGGTTTGAAATATGGAGAACCTTGAACGGTTTTCCTCCTAATTATTACAAACAGAATCCTAAAGCTTCAAAAGATAAAAAATAATGAAAAAACTATTTCTCATTTTAGTTTGTTTTGGATTTTTAGCCAACGCACAAGAAAAACCAAACGAGCAATTTACCTACAATGAATTTTTGGGTTATGTAAAGAAGTTTCATCCAATGGTAAAAAACGCCAATTTAGAAGTGAGCAAATCACAGGCAAACCTGATGACGGCCCGTGGTGCATTTGACCCAAAAATAGAAGTTGATTATGATAAAAAACAATTCAAAGACAAGGAATACTATTCTATTTTGAACAGCAGTTTCAAAATTCCAACGTGGTACGGAATCGAACTTAAAGCCAGTTTTGATGATAATCAGGGATATTATCTGAACCCGCAAAACACGACTCCAAGTACCGGATTGACTTCCTTTGGAATCAGTGTTCCGCTCGGACAAGGTTTATTTATCAATCAGCGAATGGCCGATATCCGAAAAGCAAAAATGCAGATTGAATTAAGCCAGGCTGAAAGAAAACTACAGGCTATCAGCGTTTTGTATGACGCATCGATCGCTTATTTCAATTGGAAAAAAAACTATAATGAAGTTAAGATGTATGAAAGCTATAAAACCAATGCCGAAATTCGGTACAAAGGAATTATCGCTTCAATTCAGCACGGAGATAAACCAGCGATAGACAGCGTTGAAGCAGGCATCAATATCAAAAACAGACAATTGAGCCTCGAAGATTCTAAACTGAAACTGAACAAAGCCAAATTGGAATTATCTAATTTTCTTTGGCTGGACAATAATATTCCACTGGAACTTTCTGATATATTAATTCCCGATACTAATCTGGAAAACACCATTCAGGAAACCTTGAAAACCAACGAATTGCTCAATCTGGATTTTGACATTTTAAAGCATCCAAAAATAAATGCTTTACAGAGCAAAATCGACATGCTCACTGTAGACAAAAAATTAAAATCGAACATGCTGCTCCCAAAAGTTGATGTGAGTTACTACTATCTTTCAGAACCCAGTTATATTGACAATTACCAATTTGAAGATTATAAAATTGGCTTGGATTTTTCCTTTCCGCTTTTTCTAAGAAAAGAAAGAGGAGGCGTAAAACTCGCCGAATACAAAGTACAGGAAACCGAATTTGCTATGAGCCTTGAAAAACAGCAATTAAAAAATAAAATTGAAGCTCAAAAAATAGAAATACAGTCGCTTTCCAAGCAAAAGGATTTGGCCAAAAACTTGGTCAAAGACAACAACACCATGCTAAAAGCCGAGGAACGTTTGTTCAATATTGGCGAAAGTTCCTTGTTTCTGATCAATTCCAGGGAAAACAATCTGGTGAGTTCACATCTAGCTCAGATTGCACTGGAAAACCGTTATTATATTTCCAATTCGGATCTTTTTAAAATCATTGCAAATCCTGATTAATAACTGTTGGGAGAAATCCATATTAAATAAAATTAACCACATAGAAACATAGATCTATAGATAATCGCAAAAGAATTGATAGAAAATAATACTATTTTCCGCATAGATTGGCTATGTGAAAAATAAAACGTCATATCAAACTCTTTTAAGCAGAAAAAAATCTATGTATCTATGTGGTCAAAAAAATTAAACCCAACGAGTGCGTGTAGCAATAAACTTAGCTCAGCAGATAAAAATACTCTTTTTCAATTCTTTCCTGATGATCAGGGTGGGTAATCCGTATTAATTCGTTAGCACGCTGTTTTAATGTTTTGCCTTTTAAATCAGCAATACCATTCTCTGTAATTACATATTGAATATGACCTCGGGTTGTAACCACGCCAGCGCCCTGCTTCAGGAAAGGTACTATCCTGCTTTGTCCATTTTTAGTCATAGATGGCAAAGCAATAATGGCTTTGCCCCCATCACTCAGCGAAGCACCTCGGATAAAATCCATTTGTCCGCCCACACCGGAATACATTTGCGGGCCAATGGAATCCGCACAAACCTGTCCAGTCAAATCGACTTCAATAGCCGAATTTATTGCTATCATTTTTGGATTTTTTCTGATACGGGCTGTATCGTTCACAAAAGAAGATTCCCTTAATTCAACAAAAGGATTATCGTTTACAAAATCATATAAACGCTTCGACCCTAATAAAAAAGTTGACAGCACCTTCCCTCTCAAAGATCCTTTATAATTACAGTTTATAACATCACTTTCGATCAAATCAATCACACCATCCGAGAACATTTCGGTATGCAGTCCTAAATCTTTATGGTTCGCTAATTTGCTCAAAGCGGCATTAGGAATGGAACCAATCCCCATTTGAAGTGTACTCCTGTCATCAATCAAAGACGCAATATAACTTCCTATTTTATCTTCCTCAGGAGTAAACGGTTCTACTTCGTGAGTATAAATTGGCACATTCACTTCAACCAGATAATTCAGCTCCGAGATATGAATAATTCCGTCACCAAAAGTTCTCGGCATTTGGGGATTTACCTGAGCAATGACAATTTTAGCATTTTCAATTGCAGCAACACAAGCTTCTACAGAAACCCCCAGCGAACAATATCCATGCTTATCAGGAGGTGAAACATGAATAAAAACCACATCCAATGGAATAACATTATTTCTAAAAAGATATGGCAGCTCGCTAAGAAAAACAGGAGTATAAGAACCATTCCCTGTCTTTAAGGTATGCCGAACGTTACTTCCTATGAAAAAAGAATTTACATGAAAACTTTCGGATAATTCGGGATTGGCATAACGCGCTTCTCCTTCGGTATGCAAATGACAAATTTCAACATTTCGCAATTCCGAAGCTCTTTCTGTCAAGGCATTCGCCAATACTGTTGGAGTCGCTCCTGCTGCTTGTAAATAAACCCTGTCTCCAGATTTTACTAATTTCACAGCTTCTTCAGCCGTAATATATTTTCCCATAAATCTTAATATTTGTAACAAAAGTAAAACAATAAATAAAAGCAAAAGATGACAATGCTCATCAACAAACCAGTCCTTTTAATTTCTAAATAAGATGCAGCAAAAACCAATCAAAAACATAAATTAAAAGCCCCACAAATCCGCCAACAAGCGTTCCGTTAATCCGTATAAACTGGAGATCGCTTCCTATTTCCATTTCTAACTTTTTGGCAACTTCATCCGTGTCCCAGCTTTTTACGGTGGAAGAAATCAAATCCCCAATCATTTTTTTATTATTGATAAGCACCGACAAAACATCATTTTTGATAAAACCATTAATTTTGTCCATCATCAACTGATCTGCCTGTATTCCTTTTCCAAAACTTTGAATCATATTGGCAATGCTGTTTTTGATCGATGATGCTTCCTTTTTGGCCAAATCATTATCAATAGCCGTTTTAATTTCCTGCCAGATTCCGCTGATGTAATCCTGCACTTCTTTTTTATTGGCAAAAGCAAGAACCAAATCATTGATTTTTTGCTGCATTTCAGCTGAATCCCTTAACTGGGTTATAAAACCTGCCGCATATTCATTTACTTTTTTCCGAATCGCACTGTCTTGTTGGCTTGCTTGTTCCAGAAAATCATATAGTCCGTTAAAAACTCCTTTTGCAATTTTTTTGTCGGCCAAGCCAAAAGACAAAAATGGCGTAGAGCTTTTCACCTTTTCGTCAATCAGATGCTTGTTGCTTTCCAATTCAGTGATAAGTGTTTTCAGAACATTGGTTACCAGTTCTTCCTGTTTTTCACTTTTTGCCAAAGCCTCCAGACCTAGCGCAAGCCATTCGCCAAAATTCAATTTGCTCAGTTTGGAACTAAATTGTTTTTGAATAAAATCTTTCACTTCCTCATCATCAATTGTTTTTAAAACTCTCGGAATAACATTTTCTACAACTAAATCAGCTACTAGATTAGCATTTTTTTTATCAATCAGCCAATCCGAAGCTTTTACAGCTACATTGAATTGCTCAATTTTTACTTCCAGTTTTTCCCTTGTCAAAAATTCATCCGAAACAAAACTTCCCAGATTCTCGCCAATTTTATCTTTATTGCCCGGAATCAAAGCCGTGTGCGGAATCGGAATCCCCAGCGGATGCCTGAACAATGCCACCACGGCGAACCAATCGGCTATTCCGCCAACCATCGCGGCTTCGCTAAACGCTTTGAGCCAAGCAATTTCAAAAATATTCGAACACACAAAAAGAATTACCGCAAATCCCAAAAGAGCAAGTGCAACCCGCTTCATTTTCTTCAAATCCTGCACCTTTCTGCTGTTTTCCTGTTCTGCATTTATTTCCATAGTTGACAAAAATAATTTTCTAGCTAATTTACGAATTTAATCGACTGTCCTAAACGATTGTTCTCATAGCTTCAAAAAAACAATCCAACTTTGTCTCTCGCGCAGACACAAAAGCACAAAGAAAACGACTTGAAACTTTGCGTCTTTACGCCTCTGCGAAAAAAATATAATTTGACTAATTTCTTTATGACTAACCTTAAAAATTAAAACAAACCCAACCCAAAAAAAATAATTTTAAAATTGTACTTTTGCAAACTGAAAATTCTCAAATATGATTATTCAAAAAACCCGTGAAGAAATAGAATTAATGCGCGAAAGTGCGTTAATCGTATCAAAAACATTAGGAATGATTGCTTCTGAAATAAAAGAAGGAGTCACCACATTATATCTGGACAAAAGAGCCGAAGAATTCATTCGTGACCATGGAGCTGTTCCAAGTTTTCTTGGACTTTATGACTTCCCGAATTCATTGTGCATGAGTCCAAATTCTCAGGTAGTACACGGAATCCCAAACAATAAACCATTGGAAAGTGGTGACGTGATTTCGGTAGATTGCGGTGCTTTCAAAAATGGTTTTCACGGAGACCACGCCTACTCTTTCGAAATTGGCGAAGTCGCTCCCGAAACCAAAAAACTGCTTCAGGTAACCAAAGAATCGCTTTACGTAGGAATCCGCGAATTGCGTGCCGGTAACCGCGTGGAAGACGTGGGGAATGCTATCCAAAAATATACCGAAGCACACGGTTATGGTGTGGTTAGAGAATTGGTTGGCCATGGTGTTGGGCAAAAAATGCACGAAGATCCAGAAATGCCAAACTACGGAAAAAGAGGAAGAGGTAAGCTTTTAATCGAAGGTATGGTTGTCGCCATTGAACCGATGATCAACATGGGAACCAAAAACATCAAACAGCACAAAGACGGCTGGACAATCACCACCGCTGATGGAAAACCTTCTGCACACTTTGAGCACGACGTAGCCATCATAGACGGAAAACCTGAGATTCTATCGACTTTCTATTATATCTACAAAGAATTAGGGATTGTAAGCAATGAAGAAGATGAATTTAGAAAAGTGCCTTTGGTGGTTTAAACAAACACGAATTTCACGAATTGACACGAATTCTAAATCTACTAAAATTTCACTAACTAAATTTGAAAAACACGAATTGCACGAATTAGCACGAATTCTAAATCTATTAAATTTCACTAACGTCAAAAGATGCACGATTTATATTTAAAGGAAGAAGCTTATACAATTGTTGGTCTTTGTATGGAGGTTCATAAAATTCTTGGAAAAGGACATAGTGAAAAAGTTTATGGAGATGCTTTAGAATATGAATTCAAAAAAAATAATATTCCATATTCCAGAGAATCAAAATTCAACATCGAATATAAAGAGATTATTTTACCAACTTATTATTTTGCTGATTTTGTGATTTTTGATGAAATTATTTTAGAGATAAAAGCAATTCAAGAACTTTCAAGCAGTGAAATAAAACAAACATTAAATTATCTTGCCGCATCACAAAACCGACTAGGATTACTAGTTAATTTTGGAGAGGACAGTCTAAAATACAAAAGAATAATTCTTTAACCTTAATATAATATTCGTGAAATTCTTTTTTTACACACTTTTCATTCGTGTAAATTCGTGAAATTCGTGTTTAAATTTTTATCAAATGAAATCTGCTTTTAAAAAAATTCTTAATATCATTCCTCGTCCATTATTAATAAGACTGAGTTATGTAGTTCGTCCATTTATTGCTTTTTCATTAAAGGGAGATAAATACACCGACCCTATCGATGGAAGAAGTTTTAAATCGTTCCTGCCTTATGGCTACGAAACACAACGCAATAATGTGCTTTCACCAAGTACGCTTTCGCTGGAGAGACATCGTTTGCTTTGGCTGTATCTGAACGAGCAAACCGATTTTTTCACGGCTCCAAAGAAAGTATTGCATTTTGCTCCGGAACAGGCTTTTTATAAATTATTCCGCAAGCAAAAAAACCTCGATTATACCACAACCGATTTATTGTCGCCATTGGCGGATGTAAAGGCTGACATTTGCAATTTGCCTTTTAAGGACAACCTATACGATGTAATTCTTTGCAACCACGTATTGGAACACATTCCAGACGACACCAAAGCGATGCAGGAATTGTACCGTGTTTTGAAACCGGGCGGAATGGCTATTTTGCAAATTCCACAGGATTTATCAAGAGCCGTTACCTTTGCAGACGACAGCATCACAGACCAAAAAGAACGCGCCAAAATATTCGGGCAGTACGACCACGTTCGTATTTATGGACGTGATTATTTTGACAAACTAAGAAGCATCGGTTTCACTGTTGTCGAAGAAGATTACACCAATAAAATTGCGCCGGAATTGGTAGAGAAATATTGCTTGGCAAAAGGCGAAATTATTCCTATTTGCTTTAAATAAACAACTTAAAAACAGACACGAATTTCACTAATTAGCACGAACGAATTAGTGTTAATTAGTGAAATTCGTGTTTAAAAACCTTTAACTTTTGGAATCTAAAAATCCTTTCCTGTTTTGTTTTGATGTTAGTTTTGAAAAAAAACTAAACTGCCCTATTCCAACGGCATATATCATTGAACAAACCAACGAGATAAATTATTTAGATAAAAAAGCAAGCCCCGAAGTCTTAGAAAGTTTCGGGGTTATTTTTGATAATTTGGACAACAACACCAAAAAAGCACTGACCATTTGCGAAGATTTAAAACCCGAAAAAGTCTTTAAAAAATTCAGCAAAAACAGCAAATCGGCGAAAACTATTGACGATTTGCTGAAAGATTCCAAATTGGCTTTTGGCATTCGCCAAATCATCAAAACCAACTTGGAGCAATTCTACTCTCTGGTCAAGCAGGAGAATTTTCCGCTGTCAATGAATTTAGACAGGGAAAAAGATTTCAGAAAAAGTAGGATTACAACCAATCATTCGGCATTGGAAACCCAACTCCATTTTGACAAACACGAAAATGGAATCACCTATACATTGGCTTTAAAAGACAATGAAACTGTTTTTTATCCATCAGATGTCGCTATCGAAATTCTTTTGGACGAACCGGGCTGGCTTGTTATTGACCGAAAGCTTTTTCATTTGCAACATATCAATTCAAAAAAAATCACTCCTTTTTTGACGAAAAAATCAATCGAAATTCCGTCCAAATTGGTTCCTGACTATTTTGAAAAATTCATCAAAGACATTGCAAAAAAAGCAAACATTACCGGAACGGGTTTTGAGATTGAAACCCGAAACGAAATCATTTCCTGTGCCATTCAGCCGGTATTGGACTTTTTCAAAAACAGTTATTTCCTCAATTTAATTTTTGATTACAATGGATATTCATTTGAACTAAATTCAAGCAAAAAAACCAATTCTTCAATTGATTTAAGTGATTTGGACAACATAAAACTCATTCAGTACAAACGCTCCGAAGCTGAAACTTTATTTACAGAAAAATTATTGAAATTAGGTTTGTCCAAAACCGAAAATGGTTTTTTTAGACTTTCGCCAAAAGCGGAAAACCAAGATCCTTACACCAATATTCAATGGATGATTGAAAATCAGGAAACACTTGAATCTTGTGGTTTTTCAATTAAAGATTTAAAAATTGACAGCAAAAAAATCAATACTAAAAAAGTATCAATTCAATTTTCTAATGAAGTGAAAAGCGATTGGTTTGACATCAAAATGACTGTTGTTTGTGACTCATTCGAATTTAATTTCAGCGAAATAATTCCCAATATAAAAAACCGAAACCGACTTTTCCTTTTACCAAACGGCAATTATTTCCTGATTCCGCTAGAATGGATGACGCTTTACGGCCCGATGGTAAAATTGGCAAAAATCCAAAACGGAACCCTTACCCTGCCAAAAAGCAATTTCTCGGTTTTGGAAAACATTCCTGAACTGAAAGAATCAGCAGGTTTACAGGTTGACATCGAATACCAAGCTTCGCCTTTGGTAAAAGCAACGCTGCGGCCGTATCAAATCGACGGTGTCAAATGGCTTTTGGAACATTACAACAATGGATTGGGAGCCTGCCTTGCCGACGATATGGGATTGGGAAAAACATTGCAAACCTTAACCACACTAGTTGCCGTACAGGAACAATTGGATTTTGAAAGAGCCGAAAATGTTCAACTAGACTTGTTTGGAAACGAAATTCCGATGCCAAAAGAATACCTAAAAGCATTGATTGTTTTACCATCTTCCTTGGTTTTCAATTGGTACACCGAAGCCCGAAAATTCACTCCGCATTTCCGCAGAGTGCAATACATTGGCAACGACCGAAAAATACTTTCGAAAAAACTCGAAAAATACGACCTAATTTTCACAAGTTACGCCATCGTTTCCCGAGATATTTCGATTTTGGAAAAATACAATTTCAGGTATTTGATTTTGGACGAAAGTCAATATATCAAAAACAAAAACTCTAAAATTTTCAAGGCTATCAATCAAATAAAAGCGAGTTCAAAAATTTCGCTGAGCGGAACCCCGATAGAGAATTCGCTCGATGATTTATGGTCGCAAATGCAATTCATCAACCCGAATATATTGGGAAGTTATGCTTTCTTTGCCGAAAATTACAAACTTCCAATCGAGAAAAAACAGGACGAAAACTGTTTATTGGAACTAAAAAACCTCATTACTCCATTTATTTTAAGACGAACAAAAGAACAGGTTTTAAAAGATTTACCCGAATTGTCCGAACAGATTTTTTATTGTGAAATGGAACCCGATCAGGAAAAACTGTATGAAGAGGAAAAATCCAAGGCGAGAAACTTCCTTTTGAAGACCGAAGGCCCAAGCAAAGACAAAATCAGCATTATCAACACCTTGATGCGCTTGAGACAGTTGAGTAATCACCCAAAAATGATCGATTCTAAATCCGAAATGGATTCGGGAAAATACATTGCCGTGACCCGTTATCTGGAAACTTTGGTACAATCCAACCAAAAAACGATTGTTTTCAGTTCGTTCGTATCCAATTTGAATTTTTACAAAAACTGGTGCAAGGAAAACAAAATCGATTTTTGCGAACTTACAGGCGAAACGGCACTCGCTGACAGAGAATATCAGGTTTCCCGTTTTCAAAATCAGGAAAAACCTTTGCTGTTTTTTATCTCTCTAAAAGCTGGTGGCGTTGGGCTTAATATTACCAAAGCTTCGTATGTAATTTTCCTCGACCCGTGGTGGAATCCGTTTTCAGAGAAACAAGGTATTGGTCGTGCGCACCGCATTGGGCAGATGAACAAAGTCAACGTGGTTCGGTTTATCGCGAAAAACACCGTCGAAGAAAAAATCATCCGCCTGCAGGAAAGCAAAAAACTGCTATCCGACTCGCTTTTGGACGAAAATTTCATTGGTGACGAAATTGAGGAGAACCTGGATTTTATATTAGAGTAGCTTTAAGCTATAGGCAATACGCCTTTTGCCTATAGCTTAGTGCTTACTGCCTTAAGCTTTCACAATAATTTGTATATTTACGACATACGAACTAAAGCCACCAATGAAATCAATAGCTGTTTTACTTCTTTCTTTCTTTTGCCTGAGCGTAACTGCCCAAGTCGAAACCGAGGTTGCACCACCTTATAACATCAAGACCGCTTCGTTTGTCCAGAACAATCAGAATGTGGTTCCGATTTTTAGACTTGGTGAATCTTTCGAATTTCAGTTTGATGACTTATATGGCAACGAAGCAGATTACTATTATGACATTACACATTGCGATTATAATTGGGTGCCAACAGACATCCCAAAAAGCGAATATCTGTCGGGGTTTGACAGCCAAAAAATTCAGCTATATGTGAATTCTTTCAACACTTTGCAAATTTTTACGCATTACCAATTATCAATTCCTAACAATTATACCACAATAAAATTAAGTGGCAATTATGTGCTGACTATATTAAATTCGGACAAGGAAGTTGTTCTGAAAAGATATTTTGTATTATACGAAAACATGGTTTCAGTGCCTCTAAAAATCAGAAGGCCACGGACTGTGAAATACATTTATTCGAAACACAATCTGGATTTTGAAATCAATGGAGACCAAATCCCATTTCAAAATCCAACACAGAATCTAAAAGTGATTTTGCTTCAAAACGGGAATTTCAATACTGCAATTAGAAACATTGTTCCGCAATATAATTTAGGCAATGTTTTTATTTACAAATACGACATGGAAACGCAGTTTTGGGCGGGTAACGAATTTTTGAATTTCGACACCAAAGACATCAAGAATGCTAACAACTACGTGAGTTTTGTAAATTCAGAAAATGAAATTTACAATACACATTTATATGTTAACAATGCAAAATCCAGTTTCCCTTACAGCAATTATGCTGACCTTAACGGGAATTTTAGCGAAAGGAAATTTGATGCCGAAAACAACAAAATTGAATCCGATTATTCCTGGGTATATTTCAGTCTTTCAGCACCTCTTGCAAACCCCAATTCATCTGTTTATGTAGTCGGAATGTTCAATAATTATGCAATGACTCCCGAAAACAAAATGGATTTTAACACTAAAAACGGTCTCTATGAAAAGGCAATTTTAATCAAGCAAGGGTTTACCAACTATCAATATGTAACAGTAAATAACAAAGGATTCATTGATTCGGAGAATGCAATTGATGGAAATTTCTATCAAACCGAAAATGATTATACAGTATTAGTTTACTACAAAAGCAACACCGACCGTTATGTAAAAGTGATTGGAAAAGGGAGTGCAAATTCACAAAACATTACAAATTAGAAAACTTTTAAAACTTTAAAAATTTTTAAATAAATTATTCATTTTTTTTGTAGATTTGTCAGCAAACAGCACTTAATTAGCTCATTAACATGGTTTCACAAATAACAAGAGGCATTAAAATTTCGGTATTAACTAGTTTTGAAGGAACGTACTTCAAAAACTACAAGATTCATTTTGCTTTCAGTTACGAAATTACCATCGAAAACCACAGTAAAGACTCTGTTCAATTGACTTCACGCCACTGGGAAATCTATGATTCACTGAATGATTTAGAATATGTAGATGGCGAAGGCGTTATAGGGAAAAAACCAGTTTTGAAACCTGGCGAACAGCACACTTACAGTTCGGGCTGTTTATTATCGTCACCTTATGGAGCGATGAAAGGTTATTTCAATATGATCAATTTTACTTCTACTAAATCTTTCCGAGTAATTGTTCCTACATTTAGGATGTGTGCTCCTTTTGCATTAAATTAAATTGACTTTAATTGTGACATTTTTAGCATAATTTCAATCTTTCCTTTGTACTTTTGCATCAAATTATATAATTGCTTACTAATTAATTATAAAAGACATGCTAAAAGGATTTTTTAATGTGCCCAAAGCGGTAAACGAGCCTGTAAAAAGTTACGCTCCAAATTCTCCAGAAAAAGCTTCAGTTTTATCAGCTTATAAAACGATGTGGAATTCTACAATCGATGTTCCATTATACATCGGAAGCGAAGAAATCAGAACTGGAAACACCAGAAAAATGACAGCTCCACACGATCATCAACACGTTGTTGGAACGTATCATTTAGCTGAAAAATCACATATTGAAAACGCCATCGCCAACGCATTAGAATCGAGAGAGGCTTGGGCAAATATGGCTTGGGAACAAAGAGCAGCTATTTTCCTTAAAGCAGCCGAATTAATTGCTGGTCCTTACAGAGCAAAAATAAATGCGGCAACTATGATTGCGCAATCCAAAAATATTCATCAAGCCGAAATTGACGCAGCCTGCGAATTGATCGATTTTTTACGTTTCAACGTAGAATTTATGACCCAGATTTATGCAGATCAGCCAAAATCAGCATCTGATATGTGGAATCGATTAGAGTACAGGCCTCTAGAGGGTTTTATATATGCAATTACGCCGTTTAACTTTACTGCTATTGCTGCCAACTTGCCTGCAAGTGCTGCTATGATGGGGAACGTTGTTATCTGGAAACCAAGTGACAGCCAGGTATTTTCTGCAAAAGTTATAATTGATGTTTTCAAAGAAGCAGGAGTTCCTGATGGAGTTATCAATGTTGTTTTTGGAGATGCATTGATGATTACTGATACTGTTTTGGCAAGCCGTGATTTTGCTGGAATCCATTTTACAGGTTCTACCCATGTATTCAAAGATATCTGGGCAAAAATTGGAACTAACATTCACCATTACAAAACTTACCCAAGAATAGTTGGAGAAACAGGCGGGAAAGATTTTATCATTGCTCACCCAAGTGCTAATCCAAAACAAGTGGCAACAGGAATTGTCCGAGGAGCATTTGAATTTCAAGGGCAAAAATGTTCTGCAGCTTCAAGAGCTTATATTCCACAAAGTTTATGGCCTGCAGTTAAAGAACAATTAATCGCAGATACAAAATCAATGAAAATGGGTTCTCCAGAAGATTTTGGAAACTTTATTACCGCTGTAATTCATGAAGGATCTTTTGATAAATTGGCAAAATATATCGATCAAGCCAAAAATGATGCGGATGCCGAAATTATTGCTGGAGGTAATTATGATAAATCTGTTGGTTACTTCATTGAACCGACAATAATCGTAACAACAAATCCAAAATACACTACAATGGAAACCGAATTATTCGGACCGGTAATCACGATTTATGTTTACGAGGATGCTCAATGGACTGAAACATTAAAATTGGTTGACACTACATCTGAATATGCATTAACCGGAGCTGTTTTCAGCCAGGATCGTTACGCCATTGAAGAAGCGACTGTTGCATTACAAAACGCTGCTGGAAACTTCTACATTAATGACAAACCAACAGGAGCCATTGTAGGAATGCAGCCTTTTGGCGGAGCAAGAGCTTCTGGAACCAATGACAAAGCAGGTTCTGCATTGAACTTATTGCGCTGGGTATCTCCAAGAACAATCAAAGAAACATTTGTAACTCCTACAGATTATAGATATCCGTTTTTGGGAGAATAAAAGATTTATGATTGCAGATTAACGATTTGTGATTTAAGATTTAAGCCCCACATGATTCAAGTTATTTTGAAATCCTGCGGGGTTTATTTTTTTTAAATACCCAGAAACCTAAAAAGGCAGACTATTAAAAAACATAATCTGGAATTGTGTTCTGCTGGAATTCTGCAGAACTTGTGACATCACTCCCACTTCCATTTTTAAGCTTCTACTAAAACAATACCCAAGTCCTCCATAAATACGGTCTCTATCAAAATAAGCTGGTCCCTCGGTATTGATAAAAATTTCATTATAGGCAGAAGCATAAATAGCGTTTTTATCCATCTCTTTCTTGTTGATCGGAATATTTAAGGAAAGAAAATAACGCAAGCGCATCTTGAAATCATCTTCGATAAACCGTTGTTCAAAACGATATCTGTGCTGCATATTGACTCTGCCAAATTGCTGTTTGGTTATAAACTGCTGAAATATTCTGTGTTCATCTGTTTTTACTTTATCATCAGTTCCAGCAATATATGGTTCTGAATGAACGAAAGCATAACCCAGCAATACATTATTATTGTTTTCGGATAAATTATAACCAACCCCAGTTCTTAAAAGCAATTGTTCTAAATCTCCTGCAAAATTATAGTTGCGATACTGCACTTCATTGTGAAAATTCCATCGATTATTTATTTTTTGATTTCCAAAATACAGGAACCAATTCCCAGCTTCTGAATCTTGAGCATTTCCTTTGGCACACATTAAAAACACCAATAAAAGGCAGAATGACTTAAACGTATTGATCATTTAATTTTATTTTTTTCTTTAGACTTTATAACTTTCGGCTACGGTGCAACAAATTTCAATGGCAGATGCACTACTTTTTTTGTTTCAAAGAATTCATCTTCAAAAAAATCGGAGATATTATATTCGGATACTTTTGGGAAATCTTTCAGCTCTTCTGTTAAATCACCGCCTTTCAGATATAAAATTCCATTCTTCAATTCGTGTTTGTGCTGTTTTTTGATTTTGGTTTTTATCCACGAAACAAAATCAGGCATATTGGTCACGGCACGGCTTACAATAAAATCGAAATCACCTTTTACATTTTCGGCACGGATCTGTTCAGCTTTTACATTTTTTAATTCTAATGCTTCAGCAACGGCTTTTACCACTTTTATTTTTTTGGCAATAACATCAATCAGATAAAAACGCGTTTCTGGGAAAAGAATAGCCAATGGAATGCCTGGGAATCCTCCTCCTGTTCCCACATCCAGCACATAAGTACCAGGCTCAAACTTATTTACTTTGGCAATAGCCAAAGAATGCAATATGTGTTTGGTGTATAAAGAATCGATATCTTTTCGTGAAATAACGTTGATTTTTTCGTTCCAGTCATGGTATAAAAAATCCAATTTTTGAAACTGTTCTATCTGAACATCAGACAGTTTAGGAAAATACTTTAGAATCTCATCCATCTTATTAATTTTTAACAAAAGTACTGCTTTTAGCTTATAAATATTTAACTCAATATTGTATGTTGAAAATTTATAATAGTTACCTTTGCAGACATTGAAAAAATTATATGAATAACACCGCTCCAACATTTGCAAAGCAAGATAGTTTAAAATTTTTCAGAACACTTAATTCCCGTGTGAATAACTATTTCAAAGAGAATAACATCCAGAAAACCGGGAACTGGAAAATACATTTGAAGACAGTAATTCTTTTTACTGTTTTTCTTGTGCCTTATTTTTTGATACTAACTTCAGACATGCCATTTTGGGTTCACCTGTTACTAACAATCGTGATGGGATTCGGGATGGCAGGAATTGGGATGAACGTAATGCACGATGCCAACCATGGTTCTTATTCTACAAAAAGCTGGGTAAACAAGTTTATGGGAGGAACCATTTATGTTCTGGCAGGAAATGTGCACAACTGGCAGGTGCAGCATAATGTATTACACCATACTTACACAAATATAATTGGTCACGACGAAGACTTGGAAGCAGGGAGAATCATGCGTTTTTCCAAAGAAGCCCAATGGCATTCGTTTCATAGATTCCAGCAGTATTATGCTGTATTTCTATACGGCTTATTGACCTTTAACTGGGCAATTACTACCGATTTCAAACAAATGAGAAATTACTTGAAAAGAAAATTATCATATGGTGAACCAAAAAGCCCTAAAATACTCTGGACAACATTAATTATCACCAAAATCATTTATATGGGAATCTGGATTGTGCTGCCAATGATCATTGGTATTACATGGTGGAAAGTCCTTGTTGGCTTTTTTGTAATGCACTACACTGCTGGATTAATCCTGAGCATTGTATTTCAATTGGCACACGTTGTAGATGAAGCTGCCAATCCGCAGCCAAACGAAGAAGGGGAAATGGAAAACACCTGGGCCATTCACCAATTGTACACTACAGTAAATTTTGCTCCAAAAAACAAAATCGTAAACTGGTACACCGGAGGATTAAACCACCAGATTGAACATCACATTTTTCCACACATCAGTCATGTGCATTATGGGAAAATTGCAAAAATCGTAAAAGAAACAGCAAAAGAATGCCAGTTGCCCTATTACGAATACAAGACTATGAGAGCTGCAGTTGTGGCACATTTCAAACATTTAAGAACGCTGGGTCTAGAACCAGCTCTATAATAATTAACTAAAAAACTAAAAATTCACATTTTAATGAGCAATCCACTTTCAGACAGAATTAACAATTTAGCTACATCACAAACATTAGCGATGGCTGCATTGGCAAGAGAATTAAAAGCACAAGGAAAAGACATCATCAGTTTAAGCTTAGGAGAACCTGATTTTAACACTCCAGATTTCATCAAAGAAGCTGCAAAAAAAGCAATTGATGAAAACTACAGCACCTACTCTCCAGTTGATGGATACCAGGATTTAAAAGAAGCTATCTGCAGAAAATTCAAAAGAGACAACGGATTAGAGTATTCACCATCACAAATCGTAGTTTCGACAGGAGCTAAACAATCTCTATACAACATTGCTCAGGTAATGCTAAATGACGGTGACGAAGTTATCTTGCCAGCACCTTACTGGGTTTCTTATTTTGAAATCGTAAAATTATCAGGCGGCGTTCCTGTAGAAGTTCCAACTTCTGTAGATACCGATTTTAAAATCACGCCAGAACAATTGGAAGCGGCTATCACGCCAAAAACAAAAATGATGTGGTTCTCTTCTCCTTGTAATCCATCTGGATCTGTATACAGCAGAGAAGAATTAACAGCTTTGGCTAAAGTTCTAGAGAAACACCCAAATATCTATGTAGTTGCTGACGAAATCTACGAACACATCAATTTCTCAGGGACTTTCTGCAGTATCGGATCTATTCCAGGAATGCTAGAAAAAACAATTACTGTAAACGGAGTTGCAAAAGCTTTCGCAATGACAGGATACAGAATTGGTTACATCGGAGCACCAGAATTTATCGCTAAAGCATGTACAAAAATTCAAGGACAGGTAACTTCAGGAGCAAATTCTGTGGCACAGCGTGCTACAATTACTGCTGTAGATGCTGATCCAAGCGTATTGAACCACATGGTTCAGGCATTTCACAGCCGCAGAGATTTAGTGGTTGGATTATTGAAAGAAATCCCAGGAATCAAAATCAACGTTCCCGAAGGAGCTTTCTATGTATTCCCAGACGTTTCTTATTTCTTCGGAAAAACATTAAAAGGAACTTTGATCAAAGATGCAAACGATGTTTCTATGTATCTTTTGGCCGAGGCTTGTGTTGCAACTGTAACAGGTGACGCTTTTGGAAATCCAAACTGTATCCGTTTCTCTTACGCAACAAGCGACGAATTATTAAAAGAAGCATTACGCAGAATTAAAGAAGCATTGTCTTTCTCTGAAGTAACAGCATAAATAGAAACAGTTTAAAGTTTTAAAAGTTTCAGATTTCAAGTTTTACCACTTGAAATCTGGAACTTTTTTTTATTTAGATACACCACTAAATTAAGGTTTTCTTGCTAAGTTTTTATTTAAATACAGCTCTCACAAAGGCGCTAAGACGCAAAGGAATCCGATCTTAACTTTGCGTCTCAGCGTCTTTGCGAGAGTGAAATAAGCTTAACTTAATGACATTGGCTTCTATCCCTCAGACAGGAAAACTGACAAACCATAACTCCTCAAATTTTTCAGAATAACGAACAAATACCAGAAAATATTCCAAAAGATTTGCACACAAAACCGTATTTTTGTTACAATAATTTACAACTGGGTAAAGTAATAATCCTCATAACCCTACTAAACTACTTTCAATGAAAATACTCCTCCTCGGCTCAGGCGAATTAGGAAAAGAATTCACAATCGCAGCACAGCGCATCGGGCAAACCGTAATTGCTGTTGACAGCTACGAAAACGCACCAGCTATGCAGGTTGCGCATGATTACGAAGTCATAAATATGCTTGACGGAGAAGCTTTGGATCGGATTGTTGCCAAGCACCAGCCTGATTTCGTTGTTCCCGAAATAGAAGCGATCAGAACGGAGCGATTCTACGACTACGAAAAACAGGGAATTACCGTAGTTCCTTCTGCGAAAGCGGCCAACTTTACAATGAACCGAAAAGCAATCCGTGATTTAGCAGCTAAAGAACTGGGTTTGCGAACCGCCAATTACCGCTATGCCACAACTGCAGAGGAATTGCACAAAGGTGTGGAAGCCGTGGGCATGCCCTGCGTAGTAAAACCATTAATGTCATCCTCTGGAAAAGGACAATCGACGATAAAAACCGCAGCCGATATCGACAAAGCCTGGCAATATGCTGTCGAAGGTTCCCGCGGTGATGTGGTAGAAGTGATTGTCGAAGCTTTTGTCAAATTCAATTCGGAGATCACATTATTAACCGTTGTTCAAAATGGCAACCCTACCCTATTTTGTGCGCCAATCGGTCACAGGCAGGAACGTGGCGATTATCAGGAAAGCTGGCAGCCTGCAAAAGTATCCGACAAAGACCTTTACGAAGCACAAGACATGGCCGAAAAAGTAACCGAAGCTCTGGGCGGTGCAGGACTTTTTGGCGTAGAATTTTTCCTTGCCGATGACGGTGTTTATTTCTCTGAATTATCACCAAGACCTCACGACACCGGCATGGTAACTTTGGCAGGAACTCAAAACTTTAATGAATTCGAATTGCATCTGCGTGCTATATTAAGCCTGCCAATTTTTGAAATTACTTTAGAAAAAGCCGGTGCCAGTGCAGTAATTCTAGCTTTGGAAAATTCGGAAAATCCAACGTTTACAGGAATAGAAAAAATCGCAGCTTTACCCAAAACCGATTTCCGGATTTTTGGAAAACCAACCTCGAGACCCTACCGCCGAATGGGCGTAGCTTTAGTCAATGACACTCTTGACACAAATATTGAGGATGTAGTAGAAAAAGCAAAAGAAGCCGCTCGATTAATTACAGTACATTCTTAATTTATCTATTTATATTTCAAAAAAACTTTTAACCACATAGAAACATAGATTAAAAATAAAAAAAAAGGTGCTTTGCTCAAGATAGCTTTCACATAGCGCTATGTGTAAAAATATATTTCTAAAACAATCTATTTACATTATTCAATTCTATGTTTCTATGTGGTTCAAAAAAACTCCAAGCATATTCATTAATTACTATTTAGAAACCGAAAAGCAGTCGGCGTCATACTGGCATGCTTTTTAAACAATCGGACAAAATAAGAATAGTCATCAAAACCTAACTCAGAAGCAATTTCGCTGACTGTTCTTTTTTTATCCATCAGCATTCGTTTGGCTTCCAGAATAATTCTATCGGTAATAACCTGTGTGGTTGTCTTTTTCAAGATTTCATTGCAGATTCTGTTCAAATGCTTCAAGGTTATATGAAGCTGGGAAGCATAAAAAGAAGGTGTTTTTTCGGTCCAGAAATATTTTTCCAGAAGCAGATAAAAATCCTTGATTCTCGCATTATAAGAATGTGTTTCCAAAACATACTGCTCATTGTATTTTCTTGTAATTTCAATGTGAATACTATCCAATAGATTCAGAATTTTGTCATGTTTCATAATTCTATTTCCCTGAGATTCTTCCAGCATCGCATAAAAATAAGGCACAATTCCATTCAATTCATTGGAATCGAAAATCATTTCGGGCGAATTTCCCAGTGCAGAATAAAATGGGAATGCCTCTATTGTTTTTTGTCCAAAATACAGATTGTACATTTCCTGCGAATAAAAAACCACAAAACCATCAATATCATCAGATAAACTCCAATGGTGCATCTGCCCGGGCTGCAGGAAAAACATACTCCCAGGCCTGATACTGAAAGCATCAAAATCGATATCATGTGTACCTGATCCATGGGTAAAAAGCACCAGCACATACGAATTATGTCTATGCGGTTCTTCTACAAAACTGTGATGAGCCAAATGATTTTTGAAGGTATTAATGTAAAAATCACTGCTGACTGCATTCCAATTAAACCGTTCTATAGAATATACGGGATACTTTTGCATAATTATCAATGTCTTTTTTGTGCTATAATTAGCGAATATAGAAAATAGCTGTGACACGAATATGAAATACCTTTGAAAAAAAATTAAAAGATGTCACACGCACTGCTTCATATCCTGAATAACGACTGTCCTCATTGCCATAAAGGAAAAGTATTTAACGAAAAAAATATCTTTTTTAATATTGGATTCCCAAAAATGAATCAATATTGTCCGCATTGTCATTATAAATTCGAGAAAGAACCTGGCTATTTTTTTGGCGCGATGTATGTAAACTACGGGCTGACTGTGGCACAGGGAATTGCAACTTACTTGATTGCACATCAGTTTTTTGCCGAAACATTCGATCTACGAATCATTGGTATTATAACTGCAGTGATTTTAGTGATGGCTTCGTTTAACATTCGCCTTTCACGATTGTTATGGATTTATATGTTTAAGAATTATTCTATTTAAGCGAAGACTTAAAAAAAGCTAACCACTACCCAAGCTGTCAGCGCCTTTAGATTAAGGGTTCCTTACTAGAGCTTTTCAAAATTTAATTCTCGCAGAGGTGTAAAGACGCAAAGAAGAGCTGTTATAACTTTGCAACTTTGCGCTTCTGCGAGAGCATATTAAAACTTAACTTAATGAGGCTGCCTCCTCAAGTCGTGGCAAAAAATTCCTGAGCAACAAGGCATCTTTTCGAAAAACTTTCTAAAAAAAAACTTAAGAAATCCCAACTTACTGAAAATTACATTTACATTTTTTTATGTTTGTATAAACAAATATTTGTAAATGAAACTATTGATTATTGAGGACGAACCCAATCTATTATCCGTTTTAAGAAAAGGATTTACCGAAAATAATTTTGAGGTAAGTGTCTGTCTTGATGGAGAAACCGCCTTGGAAATGATCCAGAACAACGATTTTGACGTTGTGATCCTGGATGTCATGCTTCCAAAAGTTAACGGAATCGAAATCTGCCGAAGACTGCGGGCAATCAAAAACTATGTTCCCATCCTTTTACTAACAGCATTGGGAACTTCGGAAAATATCGTGAACGGATTGGAAAACGGTGCCGATGATTATCTAGTAAAACCGTTTAAATTCACCGAACTCAATGCAAGGGTTATGGCTTTGGCAAGAAGAGCCAGCCTCGACACTCAAAAACCCGACATCATAAAAATAGAGAATTTGGAAATTAACGGCAAAACCAAGTCGGTACACCGAAATGGAAATCCAATACTTTTGACGCATAAGGAATTCAGGCTGCTTTATTATCTGGCAAAAAACAAGGGAACAATCGTTTCCCGAAACCAGATTCTTGACAATGTCTGGGATATCAGTTTTGACATGAACACCAATGTGGTCGATGTGTACATTAATTATCTGAGGAAAAAAATAGACAAACCATATAACACCAAAATGATCCAGACCATCAAAGGTTTTGGTTATTTATTACAGACCGAAAATGAATAATATAAAAAAGAAAATTACTTATTCGTACGTTATTCTTTCTACCATTAGCACCATTTTGTTGTGTATTCTGGTGTTTTTCTTGTTTAGAAGCAACAATCAATATTACTTTTTGAAACGTTTGGAAGACCGTGCAAAAATTGTTGCTTCAATTCATTTTCAGAAAGATCCCGAAAAAATCAAGTATTACAAACAGCTAAAAAAAAATGGGCTGGAAGAATTAATTGAAGAAGAAGATTTTGTGCTTAAGGTAAACAGCCAGAACACTTTTGAATACAATACCAAATTAAACTTACCCAACGAATTTTATACGAATGTCCTGAAAAACGGAAAAGAATCCTTTGAAATAGGAAACAAATATTACTTAGGCCAGATTTTTACCGAAAACGGCCAAAAATACATCGTTATCATTGCAGCAGTTGACCGAAAAGGACATCTTACTACGGTTTATATTTCAAGAATTATGATTATTGGAATTGCTGTTTTCTTCATTATATCTTTTTTTCTGGGAAGATTATTGGCCAAAAAAGTAATCATTCCTGTTTCGAATATTGCTAAGGAAGTAAAAAGAATCAGTGCTTCCAATTTATCCCGAAGACTACAGAATAAAGGAAACACAGGCGAAATAGCCGATCTGACTTCGACTTTCAACGACATGCTCGATAGGCTGGAAACCTCTTTTGAAATTCAGACCAATTTCATCAACAATGCTTCCCACGAGCTTAAAACCCCTATCACAACCATTATCGCCGAAGCGGAAATTATGCTTCTGAAGGAAAGAGAAAAAGAGGAATACATCACTTCACTGGAAAACATTTACAGACAGTCGTCCAAACTGGGAAGCCTGACCGAGAGTCTTCTGAAGCTCACCCAAACCGGTTACGACGGGACCAAACAAGTCCAAAATGTGGTTCGCATGGACGATTTATTATTTGAAGTAAAAACAGATTTGGACAATTTTTTCCCAGATAATAAAGTCAGTATCAAACTGGATGTTTCTTCACGAGACAGCAACTATCTGTCAATTCCATGCAATAAAAACTTACTGGAACTCGCTATCAACAACATCGTTGCCAATGGTGTAAAATACTCGGACAACAAGGAAGTTTTTGTTAATCTTAGTGCCACCAAAGATATTATCAAAATTGTAATCAGCGATATCGGGATCGGGATTCCTTCCGAAGATATTCCGCATCTATACGAACCTTTTTTCAGAGGAAAAGAAGCCAGCAAATATATTGGTTACGGTCTGGGATTGCCATTGGCCATGAAAATCATCCGGATGCACAACGGCGAACTCCAGATTCAATCCGAGAAAGACAAAGGAACTATTGTGACTATTCTGTTCAAAAAAACCAACATTAAAAATTCTAATGTGAATTCTTAGGATTTTCTAATCTTTTTTTAAACTGACTCTAATGTAGCTGGAATTACTTTGTAAGTACAAAAAACAATCGTACTTATGAAAAATTATTTAATCCCTACCCGACTAACTGCAGATACTGTAACAGCAGTTCAAACAGCCATTAATCATTCTGAAAATAGAAATGCAAAAATCATTCTTTTTTTAGTAACTGATGAAATTAATTCTTTTTCGGCAGCTCAATATTTAAGAGAGCAGGACAGCCAGATCACTCACAAAGAGCTGGCGATTTTAGACCATTGCCGGGATTTAATTGAACACTTTCCGAATTGCAAATTAGAATTTCAGCGTCAGTCTGGAATCAGTGCGCCTCTTTTAAAAAACTTCCTGCAGTTTCATTCTATTGATTTAATACTGCTGACAAAATCAATTATTACCAGCAAAAAAACGGTTCACAGTAATCTGGTTCAGATTATTGAAAATCAAAAAACGCCAATACTGCGCCTTATCAATGAGACAATTACGCAATTGAACAAAGCAATTTATCTGGAAAATGCTTTTTCCCGTCTCAACATTGACGATGTACAGCAATACATGCAGAATCAATTTCCGCTGCAGCAAATCAGTCAGGTTCTAAAAAAAGAGCTTGAAACCTCAGAACACATCAACTCTTTATTGACAGAAGTTTTATCAAAAAATGATATTGATTTTGTAATTGAAACCCGCACCTCCGAACGATCAAGAATTAAGCAGAAAAAACAAAATGAACTCAATCATCATTTTGACATACCCGTTTTATCACTGCATGAAGAAACCGTTTAATACAACTACATTATGCTGCTAAAAAAGAAAATACCGCTAAGCTATATATTAGGAAAAATTAAATTTGAACTTGCAATAGTATTGGTATACACCTGCCTTTTTGATCTTTTTCACCGGTTAAATCCAGAGCTGAACACCGAAATTCCAATAGCAATACCATCAGTAATTGGAACGGTAATTTCATTGCTGCTCGCCTTCAAATCCAATCAGGCCTATGACCGCTGGTGGGAAGCACGAATAATATGGGGAGCAGTAACCAACGATTCCAGATCATTTATAAGACAGCTTATCACCTATTATAAAGATCCCATTTTTTCGATTGAAGCCAGTAATTTTATAGAAAAAATGGCAAAAAGACAGGCTGCCTGGTGTTATGCCTTAGGAAATACCCTCAGAGGAGAAAATGTATACAAACCTATCAAGGGATTACTGACTCCTGAAGAATTTGACTATGTCCAAAAACACAAGCACGTACCCAATGCATTGTTGATACTCCACGGAAAAGATCTGAAAGATGCCCTGCGTGAGGAAAAAATAAATGCTTTTCAGCAGATCGAGTTAGACAGAACACTGACTAATTTCTGCGACCACATGGGAAAATGCGAACGTATAAAAACTACTATATTCCCAACAACATACGGATTGTACATTCACATGACTATTTATTTATTCATCATACTGCTGCCGTTTAGTTTACCTACCATGCTGCGATGGCTGGAAATACCACTGGTAACTATCATAGCGGCAGCATTTTTCTTAGTCGAAAAAATGGCAATCAATCTGCAGGATCCATTCGAAAACAAACCGACTGATACTCCTGTTTCTGCAATTGCCAAGAATATTGAGAAAAATTTAATGCAGATGGTCAATGAATACAATGATGAATTTTCTAATACATCAGAGCATTTCGAGTCGAATACACATCGCATACAAACAAAAAAAAGCAAAGAAGACTATTATATTTTATAGGTTAAATAATTGTGTCTTCGCCCAAAACCTGTAAGAACAAAGTTTCCTGCAGGTTTTTTTTGTATAACTCTACCAATACGTTTTTTTAAAAACCAGACAAACCCGCAAATTTATCATTCTATATTGCTTTTAGAATTAAAATATCTCGCAGAGACGCAAAGACGCAAAGAAATAAGTTCTAAACTTTGTGGCTTTGCGTCTCTGCGAGACAGTTTTATAACTTAATACATAGTCCAAGAACCACAAGAGCAATGCTTCCCTAGCGTTTTTTTGTTTACTATTTTACAGAAATAATTGTACTTTTGAGAGAATGAACGCTATCCTAGAAAACATCAGCAAGCACGTTACTTTAACTCTTGAAGAGCAGGAACTTTTTCTGTCCAAAACTGAAACGCAGCAATACAAGGCCAAAACTATTCTGCTCAATGCGGGCGAAATCTGCAGACAATCCTATTATGTTAATTCGGGTGTAATCCGAAGTTTCAATATCAATGACAATATTGTAGAACACGTTTTGAGTTTTGCAACCAGCGGCTGGTGGATAAGCGATATGTACAGTCTGCTTTCGCAAAAGCCCGGCAACCTTTTTATTCAGGTTATAGAAGATGCCGAAGTGGTAATATTATCCAAAGAAAACCAGGAAATCCTGTATAAGGAAATACCGCAGCTTGAGCGTTTTTTCAGGATTTTAACCGAGAATTCATTGGTAGCAAATCAGCAGCGGTTAATGGATAATTTAAGTTTAACCGCCGAAGAACGTTTTGAAAAATTCTGCAAAAAACATACGAATTTAATTTATAGCGTCCCTCAAAAACAAATTGCTTCCTATTTGGGGGTAACTCCAGAGTTTTTTAGCAAGATGAAAAGTAAAATGCTGCGGAGGTAAATATTTGTTTTAAATTAAAGATATCCTAATTAATTATAATTCCTTAGTATAATTTTCTCTGGCGACAGCAATTGCTTTGTGTAACTTTTCGCTTAACAGCTTTTTATCTGGAAGCTGTGTAAAATACTGGGCTACTTTTATATCACTTTCTTCCAGCATTAAATATTCAATGTGCTCGGTATTGCCTTCACTGCAAAGAATTAAGCCTATAGGTGATTCTTCTCCTGCCTTTCTTTCATTTTTATTTAGATAGCGAAGATAGAGCAGCATTTGTCCTTCATGTTCGGGTTTAAATTTACCTAATTTCAGGTCTATTGCTACTAATCTTCTTAAACCTCGATGAAAAAACAACAAATCAATACGATAATCAACAGCATCAACCGTGATGCGTTTTTGACGGTCCAAAAACGCAAAATCACTTCCCATCTCTTTAATAAATGATTGTAAATTCAATAAAATAGCATCTTCCAAATCTTTTTCAGAATAGGTATCGGTTAAACCAAGCACATCAAGAAAATAACTACTTCGAAAGACAGCATCCGGAGTTAATGTATTTGTAGATTTTATTTGTTTGAGTTCTTGTTTTATAAGCTCTTCAGGCTTACGGCTCAAGGCAGTCCGCTCATAAAACATACCGTCTATTTTTTGGTCAAGGGTTCTGGTATCCCAATGTTCAAGGCGTATCATTTCTAAATAAAACGAACGTTTCAAGTCATCATCTATACTCATTAGAGAACGCAAATGCGTCCAAGTCAATTATGTACGCATTGCGTATACAATTTGATCTTCCGTAAAAGTGTACGCACTGCGTACACAATGTTGAAGTTTATAATAACTCCAGCCCTTGCCATATTTTTCGGTAAGCAATACAGACAAATTTTTAACAACTTCTTTGCCATATTCAGCCCGTTGATTGTACAATACATCTTCTTTGATACGCTTGCCAATATGCCAATTCATCCAACATACCTCGGTATTAACAGTAGTAGCAATGCGAGTACGAGTATCTTCAATAATTTGACAGACATCACCATATAGCTGCGGAATATTTTTGTCTAAATCATTCATCTTTTTTAAACTTTTAGTTTAAGGAACATCGTTGCATCAGCCCTTATGTTCATAAAAATAATTTTACATTATAAATCAAAAATACTATTTTTATTATACCTGCCGAAAGGACAAATAATATTTCAAGAACTTCTTAATCTACATTAAGTGCCTTTTGCTTACATCTGATGTAAATTTGTATAACAAAAATCACTAAACATTTATATCATGGCAACTACAGTTTTACACAAAGCAGATACAAGAGGACACGCAGATCACGGATGGTTAAACGCTTACCATAGCTTTAGCTTTGCAAGCTGGTACAATCCGGATAGAGTACAGTTTGGAGCACTTCGCGTTTTGAACGACGACACAGTAGCAGCGGGAATGGGTTTTGGAACACATCCTCACGACAATATGGAAATTATTACTATTCCGCTTGAAGGAGATTTGGCTCACAAAGACAGTATGGGAAATGCTGAAACCATCAAAACCGGCGATGTACAGGTAATGAGTGCCGGAACTGGAATTCAGCATAGTGAATTCAATCCAAATGCTGATAAACAAACAAAACTTTTTCAAATCTGGTTATTCCCAAAAGTGAGAAACGTGGAACCACGTTATCAGCAGATCACTTTGGATACTGCCGAACAGAAAAATAATTTTGCCCAGATATTATCCCCAAATCCTGATGATGCCGGAGTCTGGATTCACCAAGACGCTTGGTTTTATTTGGCTGATTTTGAAGCTGGATTTGAAAAACAATATGAATTGAAAAAAGAAGGAAATGGCCTTTATGCTTTTGTAATCTCGGGAAACATAACTATTGACGGTCAGGAATTGGAAACCCGCGATGGTCTTGGCATAAGCGATTTCAAAACTTTGGATATTAAAGCCAGCACTGATGCAAAATTTCTGTTAATGGAAATCCCAATGAGATATTAATTAAGCCGCTAAGATTCTAAGTCACTAAGAAAAGACTTAGAATCTTAGTAACTTTAGAAAAAAACTTAGAAACTCGGCAACTTTGTAACTTAGAAACTTAAAGAAAAAATGAACGAAGAAGTACAATTAGAGATAACCGACAAAAACGGTTTTTTCCACATCGATATTAATGGCAAGACAGAAGCCAAAATGACTTTTGTTTTTGCGGGTCCAGATAAAATCATCATTGACCATACCGAAGTAAACGAAGGCAATAACGGAAAAGGCTATGGTAAAAAAATGGTAGCCAAAGCAGTAGAATTTGCAAGAGAAAAAAACATCAAAATTATTCCGCTTTGTCCTTTTGCAAAAAAAGTGTTTGACAAAACTCCCGAATTTAGAGACGTACTATAATGGAAGATTTTTTTGAGAATGACATACTTGGCCGTATAGGCAGTCAGAAATACTTGTGCAACATTACTTGGAGAAATGGGCAATTCCTAATGGATGAACCAGAAAGCGTTGGAGGCAAGGATTTAGGAATGGATCCATTTTCAACTTTATTGGCTTCACTTGCGGGCTGTACTTTATCTACCTTACGAATGTACATCGATCGAAAAGAATGGATAATCCCAGAAATAAATATTTCCCTAAATTTATATCAGGAAACAATTGATGGTGAATTGACAACCACCATTCGAAGAAACATTACTTTTACAGAAGAAATTAGCACCGAACAGAAAGACCGCTTGCTAATCATTGCAGACAAATGTCCAATTTCAAAATTACTTAAGGGAAAAACAATCATAAACACAACTCTTTAATCATGGATCCAAAAGACATCAAAAAAGAATACACCAATGGCGAAGTGACCATTGTATGGCAATCTGGAAAATGCATCCATTCTGCCATGTGCGTTAAAAACAATCCAGATGTTTTTCATCCAAAAGAGAAACCGTGGATTTTACCCGATAACTCAACTACTGAAAAAATCATTGAAACTATCAATAAATGCCCATCGGGAGCGTTGAGTTTTTATATGAACAAAAAGATTAGTTCTTAGTAATTAGTTCCTAGTCCTTAGCGAAGAAGAGTTTTTGACAATTAAACAATTTAAACAAACAAATTTAAACGATAAAAACCCTTAATCTCCCTCATTCAATTTCCGAATCACTTTGGCGGGATTTCCAACTGCCAAAGAATTCTCGGGAATATCCTTTGTCACAACAGATCCCGCACCAATCACACAACCATTACCGATAGTCACTCCCGGACAAATCACCGAATTCCCTCCTATCCAGCAGTCATCACCAATAGAAACAGGTTTTGAACTTTCGACTGTTCTTCTTTCAATCGCATTCAGCGGATGGGTTGCCGTGTAAATATGCACTCCTGGTGCGAAAAAAACATTGTTTCCAATAGTCACTTTCATCGTATCCAAAACCACACAATTTACATTAAAATATACATTCTCCCCCGAATAAATATTGTATCCATAATCACAATGAAATGGCGGTTCTATATACAATCGTTTATGCGAATTGGGCATTAATTCCCTAAGAATTGCCCTTGACTTTCCGTTCATCAAATACTCAGTGACGTTCAATTTGTGCAAAAGTTTTTTGGCTCTTGCGCGTTCTTCGGTTAGTTGTTTGTCATTGGCAAAATAGATTTCGCCCAAGAGCATTTTTTCCTTTTCGGTCATTTTTTATGCAATTCAAATTAACAACTGCAAAGTAGAAAAAAAATGGTTTCAATCTTATTTTGAAAAAGAAAAATGAATTTAAAATAACTGCAAATTCCATAAAAAATTATACGCATTTCCTGACTTCCTATGAAAAACAAAAGTTGTCTTTTAGCCCCGATCGCAGTGAAAATCCTTATGGTTCGGGGTTCGAACCATAAGATTGTAACGGAGGAGCTGGACTGAACTTCCCCTTAAATATCAAATCTTTCTGCTCCAAAAAACACTAATCAGGACTTTGCTAAAAAACACTCACTTAAATTAATACTGTCGGTTTTATTTCTTAATCTAGGTTAAGTGCTTCGTCGGTATTGTCGCTGTAAATTTGTCTTATCAAAATGAAACAAAATAAATTATTAAACAATAAAAAATAAAACTATGTCTACAACAAAATGGGCAATTGACCCAACACACTCAGAAATTGGATTTAAAGTAAAACACATGATGTTCACTAACGTTTCAGGTAAATTTGAAACTTATGATGCAACAATTACTACTGAAGAGGATAACTTCGAAAATGCCAGTATTGAATTTTCGGCAGAAATCAGTTCTATTAATACAAATAACGCAGACAGAGACAATCACTTGAAAAGCGGAGACTTTTTTGACGCAGAAAATCATCCAAAATTAACTTTCAAAGCCACATCTTTCACCAAAGATGGTGATGATTATGAATTAGCTGGAGATTTGAGCTTGAGAGGCGTAACAAAATCGGTAAAACTTCCTGCAGAATTCAGCGGCTTGATGAAAGATCCTTGGGGAAACACGAAAGCGGGTTTGAACATTTCAGGTAAAATAAACCGCAAGGACTGGGGATTAAACTGGAATTCGGCTTTGGAAACTGGTGGTGTTTTAGTTGGAGAAGAAGTAAAATTGAATATCGAATTACAATTGATAAAATTATAATCCAATATTTCACTAATAACACAAACCCTTACCATAAAAAGTAAGGGTTTATTTTTTTTTCAAATTTTATACACTTATTTTTTTGCTGTCCAGCAAGGCTTCAAGCAGTTCATTCATGTCCACCACGGCATACGTAGAAGAATAATCGGAAACTGCATAAGGCAATATAAGGCTGTTGTTATGAATTATGGAACCGCAGGAATACACCACATTTGGCACATAACCTTCGCGCTCTTCTTCCAAAGGAGCTAATAAAGGTTCTGAAAGCCTGCCAATTTCTTTGGAAGGATCCTCTAAATCAAATAATGACGCACCTATACAATAACGCCTCATGGCTCCTACGCCATGTGTTATAACAAGCCAGCCTTTCTCAGTCCATAAAGGTGAACCGCAATTTCCCACTTGTGTAAATTCCCAGGCATATTCAGGTTTCTGGATCAGCTGCGGGTTTTTCCATTCATTTGGTTTTAATGAATACATCAAATAATTATTAACGCCGTCCATTCGACCCAGCATGGCATATTTACCCTTTATTTTTTTAGGAAACAAAGCCATTCCCTTGCCTGTAGATCCTTCGCCATACAAAGGCATTACTCTAAAAGTATAAAAATCTTCGGTTGTGATTAATTTTGGAAGTATCGCATGACCATTATAAGCAGTGTAAGTCCCTATTACACTCTCGGATCCATCATCATCTGTAAAACGCACAAAACGGGCATCTTCAATTCCACGGCTCTCGGCCTCTGAAATTGGAAATATAACCCTCTCGGAAATATCCGAATCATGTTTGAACTGTATATCATAAAAAGAATTCATGACCCATAGTACTTCTTCGAAAGCTTCTTTTTTTTCTTTAATAATATCTGGGTTTTCTAATTCTTTCTTTAATAATTTTTTAAATACTGAATATTCAAAAATATCCGGCAGATCAAGCAATATAGATGAATAAATATCAAGTGTATGCATTTCTGCCAACTTAGAAAGAATACGTTTTTTATTGAACATCATTTTATGCAAAACCTCAGCTTTTTCGATACTGTCACCAATTCGCATCAGCTTGAGATTATTGTCTTTATCAATAATACCTCTTCGGAATACAATCGATGAAACATGTCCTTCGCCAGTGGCACGAAACGAAATTACTACTCGCTTCTCGCCTTTTTCCAAACCAGACTGATCAAAATCCTCTACTATAGATGGGTTAAAAAAAGCTGCCGATTCGATGGAATATTCCATGGTGAGATAGGAACCAATAAGCATTTTCCTCTCTTCGGAAAGGTCGGAATCATCTATCTGCATATGCTTAAGTATATGTTTGGTCTTATCGTAATGCCTGTGAAATAAAGCCGAAAGATTACGGTGACGCCTAGCGAACTCTCTATTTATTTGTTCCAAGGTATTATAGACTTCTACATTGCTCATCATCAATATACGGCCAATCAATTCCTTGGTACGCTCTTCACCGTTCATAAAATATCTAGCAACAACCCTGCTGGAATCAGGTAAAAATTTTATACTTTTTCTAGTAACAGATACTTTCATAAATTTATTTTTAATTAAAAAACAATAAGCAAATGCGTTCTTAAGCTCTGGAAAAACTATTTTAATACATGGTTGACTCTCAAATATACAAAAATAAATAACTTAAAAGATTGCATTCAAATAGATTATAACCCGTTTTTGTACTCAATATTTTATGAAAACTCAATATTTTTTAATTCTGATGTGAAGCAAAAATATCCCGATTTAGGAAAACAGAGCTTTGGCAGCAGTTTTTTTTAACGTAAATTGGAATGACTGCCAGAAAACTGTTCTTGATATCAAAAAATTGCTGCTCCTAAAAAAAATACTATTTTTGCATCCGATTTCAAATTTCACAACTTGAAACCTTAAACATTAAACTAGATTTTATGAAAGCATATGTATTTCCAGGTCAGGGCGCACAGTTCACAGGAATGGGCAAAGACTTATATGAAAACTCTCCATTGGCCAAAGAATTATTCGAAAAAGCCAATGATATTTTAGGCTTCCGCATCACAGACATTATGTTTGAAGGAACTGCCGAAGAATTAAAAGAGACTAAAGTTACGCAGCCTGCTGTTTTTTTACACTCGGTTATATTAGCCAAAACTCTTGAAAATTTCAAACCGGAAATGGTTGCTGGACATTCTTTGGGTGAATTTTCGGCATTGGTTGCCAATGGTGCATTATCTTTTGAAGATGGATTGAAATTAGTTTCGCAGAGAGCTTTGGCAATGCAGAAAGCCTGTGAAATAACACCTTCTACTATGGCAGCAGTTCTTGGACTGGCAGACAATATTGTTGAAGAAGTATGTGCTTCGATAGACGGAGTCGTAGTTGCTGCTAATTACAACTGCCCAGGGCAATTGGTAATTTCGGGAGAATTTTCTGCAGTAGAAAAAGCGTGTGAAGCAATGAAAGCTGCTGGTGCAAAACGTGCATTATTATTACCTGTTGGAGGCGCGTTTCACTCTCCAATGATGGAACCTGCAAGAGAAGAATTAGCTGCTGCTATTGAAGCAACCGTATTCTCTGCCCCTATCTGTCCAGTATACCAAAACGTGACAGCATCTGCCGTTTCGGATGCAGACGAAATCAAGAAAAATTTAATCATTCAATTGACTGCTCCTGTAAAATGGACACAATCGGTACAGCAGATGATAGCTGACGGCGCAACTTTGTTTACCGAAGTGGGTCCTGGAAAAGTACTAGCCGGATTAATTGGAAAAATTAACAAAGAAGCTGTGACTGCAAACGCATAAATTATGACTGCAGACTGCAGAATTCAGATATCAGTTTGTAAAAAAATCCCAAATTATCTTGTATAATTTGGGATTTTGGTTTTATTGTCTCAATATTACGAACGAATCTTCTGTTCCCATTTCCAAGCACTTGCCATAGCTTCATCCAGTGTAGACTGGGCTTTCCAACCCAGAACATTGTTAGCCTTATCTGTATTGGCATAGGCCGAGGTAACATCCCCTTCTCTGCGGGCTACAATTTTGTAAGGCAGTTTTTTTGCACTTACTTTCTCGAATGACTTAATCACTTCCAATACTGAACTCCCAGTCCCTGTTCCTAGATTGAAAACTTCTACTTTCTGCTGATTATTATTGTCCAATAAACGCTGCAAGGCAATCACGTGAGCTTTTGCCAAATCGACTACATGTATATAATCTCGCACTGCAGTTCCATCTGGTGTTGGATAATCATTTCCATAAACCGATAATTCGGTTCGAAGGCCAAAACCAGTTTGCGTGATAAATGGTACTAGATTTTGAGGAACTCCTAATGGCAATTCACCAATTTCTGCCGATGGATGAGAACCAATAGGATTAAAATAACGCAATAATACAGCATTGATATTAGTTACTTTGGCAGTATCCGTTATGATTTCTTCACCAATCTGCTTGGTATTTCCATAAGGAGACATTGCAGGCTGTGTACTGGCATTTTCGTCAATTGGCATTTTTTCGGCTTGGCCATACACGGTACATGATGAACTAAAAATAAAATTAGCCCTGGCTTGCTGTTGCAATTCCTGAAGCAGATAAATCAAGGTATTAAGATTATTTTCATAATACAGCAATGGATTTTCAACGCTTTCCCCAACTGCTTTTGAGGCCGCAAAATGGATTACTCCTGAAATATCAGTATGTCTTTTGAAAAAATCCTGCACTTTTCCTTTTTCCCGCAGATCTATATTTTCAAAAGCAGTATCAATTCCAGTAATAGCTTTGATGCCATCTAAAACTTTCAATGAAGAATTCGAAAGATTATCAATAACAATTACTTCAAAACCTTGATTCTGCAATTCAACAACGGTATGCGAACCTATAAAACCTAAACCTCCTGTTACTAGTATTTTCATATTTGTTTCATTTTTATGAAGCTGCTTTTTGAGCAGCCATTCTTTTTGGAATTGGGAACTTTCGCTAAGCCACAACTTAAAACTGAAATACGCTTTTGCAAGTATCGCCAAAAAACTATATCTGAAAATTTATTTTAAAAATTCCAGAACACTATCTGTTATGAATTTGATCTGCTCGTCATCTAATTCAGTGTGCATTGGCAATGCAATCACTTCTTTTACCAATTGATTGGTTACAGGAAAATCCTCTTCTTTATAACGAGCATCCAAATATGCTTTCTGTGAGTGCAAAGGGATTGGATAATAAATTGCACATGGAATCCCTTTATCCAGCAAATGCAGCATTAAAGCATCCCTGTCGGCATCTATAATTCTTAAAACATATTGATGAAAAACGTGATCATCTCCATTTGAATCAAACTCAGGAGTAACAATATTTTTATTTCCGGCTAGAGCCGAATTGTATTTTGACGCAGCCAAACGGCGTGCCGTATTGTATTCATTTAAAAAAGGCAATTTAGCATTCAAAACCCCAGCCTGAATACTGTCTAATCTAGAATTGACTCCCACTACATCGTGATGGTAGCGCTCGTACATTCCGTGATTTACGATTCCTCTTATTTTGTGTGCTAACACATCATCATTAGTAAAAATAGCGCCCCCATCTCCGTAGCATCCTAAGTTTTTAGAAGGAAAAAAAGAAGTTGAGCTTACATGCCCAATAACACCAGCTTTCTTTTTGCTTCCATCAGCAAATGTATAATTGGCTCCAATAGCTTGAGCATTATCTTCGATTACAAATAAATTATGCTCTTTGGCAATTGCCATAATTTCATCCATATTGGCAGCACGTCCAAATAAATGAACTGGAACAATTGCTTTGGTTTTTGGAGTAATTGCTTTTTTGATCGCCTCGATAGAAATATTCATATTTACTACATCAACATCAACTAAAACTGGAGTTAGCTGCAGGAGTGCAATAACTTCTACCGTTGCTGCAAAAGTAAAATCGGCAGTAATTACCTCATCACCAGGCTTCAAATCCAATCCCATCATTGCAATCTGCAAAGCATCAGTACCGTTAGCACAAGGAATTACGTGCTTAACATCCAAATAATCTTCAAGATTTTTTTGAAATTGATGAACCTGAGGCCCATTGATATAAGTGTTTGTATCTAAAACTTCTTGAATGGAAGCATTAACCGTGGAGGCAATTTTATCATATTGACTTTTTAAGTCAACCATCTGTATTTTTTTCATGTATTGATTTTTAACATCCTATTTCATAAGTAGGAACAATTATTAGAAGAACCTGCCAAAACACTAAATCCATCAATGATTTAGCATCTCTCGAACAAGCACAACAAAAATAGTTATTTTAATGAGTTTAAACCAATCAAAATAGTATAAAGAAATGTATTTTTACAAAAAAAATCCACATGCATTTTCTCTATAATCTAATCACTCTATTCGCCCAGCTTGCAATACAGATCATTGCACATTTCAGTCCTAAAATGAGACTTTTTGCAGATGGAAGAAAAGATGTTTTTTTGATTCTGCAGCAAAAAATAAAACCGCAGGATTCTACCATCTGGTTTCATGCTGCTTCGCTGGGTGAATATGAACAAGGTTTACCGGTGATTGAAAAAGTAAAAGAGAAATACCCGAACCACAAAATTATTATTAGTTTTTTTTCACCTTCTGGCTACGAAGTCCGCAAAAACAATACAATTGCAGATGTCACAATTTATCTGCCCTTAGATACACCAAAAAACACAAAACAATTCATAAAGCTAGCGCATCCAGAGCTGGTATTCTTTATCAAGTATGAATTCTGGATTAATTATCTTGATCAGCTCCAAAAACAAAACATACCTACTTATTTAATTTCAGGCATTTTTAGAGAAAAGCAGCTGTTTTTCAAATGGTATGGAGGATTTTATAGAAAAGCATTAAATACCTTTACTTATTTCTTTGTTCAAAATGAAAAGTCAAAAAAATTATTGCTGCAACTAGGAAAAACCAATACAACAGTTTCTGGAGATACACGATTTGACAGAGTTGTAACTATTTTAGAAAAAGACAATACTCTAGATTTTATTGCCGAATTCAAGAACAATAAAACAACAATCGTGATAGGAAGTTCCTGGCCAAAAGATGAAACCCTTTTAGTCGAGTACATTAATTCCTGCCAGCATGATGTAAAATTCATTATTGCACCACATAATATAAAACCAGAGCAGATTCAGCTATTGCAAGACAGCATTACAAAGAAAACAGTTTTATTTTCAGAAAAAGAAAACAAAGCGCTATCCCAATACGAAGTTTTTATAATAGACACTATAGGCATTTTGACTAAAATCTATAGTTACGGCGATATCGCCTATGTCGGGGGTGGTTTTGGAAATCCTGGTGTACATAATCTTTTAGAACCAGCTACGTTTGGAATTCCAATAGTCATTGGACCAAATTTTTCGCATTTTGATGAAGCTATCAAACTTGTAGAAAGCACAGGGTGTATTGCAATAAAAAATTTCAACGAAATGGAACTTGCTTTTTCTGCACTGATTCAAGATAACGAAATGAGACATCAAAAAGGAAAAATATGCTCTGGATTTGTACAAAAAAACAAAGGTGCTACTGATTGCATTTTAACACAAATAAGCCCTCAAAAAGGTTTGAAAAAACCTTTTTAAACATGAAAAAAGAGCTCAAAGCTAAAAGTATAAAGCCTTGTAAAACATCCAAGTATTTTAAAAAACATAAAAAATTAAATATTTTCTATTAACTAAATGAAAAAGCTAACGTTCTGATAGAAAATTATTTTTAAAAAATAAATGAAAAAATATTTTACATATTAAAAATTTTATATCTTTGCCACGAATTAATAATTAACCTTTATATTAAATTAAGATGAAAAAAGTATTTTTAAGTTTAGCTGTTGTTGCTGTATTAACTGTTGTATCTTGTAAAAAAGCTGACGCTCCTGCTACTGAAGAAGTTGCTGCTGATACTACTGCTGTAGTTGCTGATACTACTGCTGTTGCTGCTGACACTACTGCTGCTCCAGCTGCTGACACTACTGCTGCTCCAGCTGCTGAAACTCCAGCTGCTACTCCAGCTAAGTAATTTTTAAATTACACTAGAAAAAAAATAAGCTGCATTAAATGCAGCTTTTTTTTTGGAATTAATTCAAAGTATAAATTCACCTGATCATTGGTTTGTTTTTATAAATTTTTTCACAAATTGCGCAAAGCAGATAACCTTACGCAATTTTATAAATCATTTAATTTACTCCAAATACTATTTCATCATTCCTCCGCCAGTTTTCACTTTTTCGGTTTCGATATTGGTGTTTTCATTCTGCATTTTCAGGTTTCCGAAATTGTAAGTCAATGATATACGGAATGTTCTTGAATCTTGTTTTTGTCTAAAGGAAGTATTTAAATTTTCGCCGGCAATCAATGCATTCACTTCATTCTGATTGAAGACATCAAAACAATGCAGGCCAATTTTTAAATTCTTATCCATAAAATCCCTGTTGAATGAAATGTCAAACTGCTGAATAGGTTTGGTAATTTTATAAATCTGCCAATTTCCCGGAGGAAGATAGAAATACATCATTGAATTCTTGATTTTCCAAGGCAGCATAATCTGCGACTGGAAGGCATAATTAAAGATAGCTTTATTGGTATAAGGGAAATCATAGCCCTTAATATCCGATTTAATGTAGTTAAAATTTACAAAAATGTAATTCATCTCATCAATGTTTCCCATTCGTTTTTTGAACTCTTCTTTTCCTTTAAAAATATAATCTAACGGAATTGGAAAATTAGCATAAGCGCTAAAAGTATTGAAATGATCAAACTGCTGATAGGTCTGATTGCTCACCGGCTCGGTTGCATCGGCATCGGCACTAAACACAAAGAGATTATTATCTTTGGAAGCTGTATAGTTCATCCCAAGCTGTATAAACTGCATTGCTGTAATTTTAAATTCGTAGTTATTCAAATACGTTGGATCGAGGAAAAGGTTCCCTTGCGAAGTGTTGTATTGATCAAAAGCATTCCCGTTGTTTGGATCCAGATTATTGTAATTCGGCTGATTGATTTTTTTGGAATATGAAGCTGAAATATTTACGTTGTCATTCACTTCATAAATGGCACTGGCATTTGGAAACAAATTGGTGTTTTTGAATTTTATCGGCTCCGAAAGAGTGTTAGTGATTCGTTCTACATGGTAATCTTCAAAACGCAGTCCGGCGGTAAAATTGAATTTTTTTATCTTTTTGCGCGCTTCGGCGTAGAAAGCCAGATTATTTTCCGAGTAATCAAAATCAATTGTGCTTGTAGATGTATTGGTGTAATAATTTCCAATATCATTCACTTCCAGCACATTGAATTTACCTCCTGTATTGATAGAAAAATCTAATTTTTGAAATGGAATTGCAAAGTCATATTTCAGGTAATAATTCTTTAAATCAAAATTAAGACCACTGTTGGCAAATGAGTCTGAATTGGAAATACGATCAATCGCATTTGATTCTGTAAGAGGGTTTTTATCAAATAAATTACTGAATGCAATTACATCAAGTGTTCTTCCTAAAGTATCAAGCTTAGTTTTGTACTGCAGACTGATTTCGTGATTATTATTCTTGATTTTTGTTATTCCCTGATTGAAATAATCAATGTCATCGCCCATTGTTGTTGCATCAAAAACCGATCTGTCATTGGCGTAATTTCCGTTGTAATTGAATAATAAATTTGATTTTTCAGTCAGTTTGTAATTGGTGCCTAATCTAAAATACAAATTTCTGTTCGTGTTTACGGTAAAGTTTTCCTGCTTTAAATACTGCATTGGGTTAAATGCGGTAAACTCCTGTAAATTGCTGGTTTTTTGCTCGCTGTCAATATAATTATAACCCAGCATAGTCTGCCAGCTCAAGTTTTTTTCTTTTCCGTTTAAAAGAATCTGCGGGCTTGGTTTTTGGTATTTATTGAAATTATAATTGATGTTAAAACTGGCGTTTACACCTTTCATTCTTTTGGAACTGGTAACAATATTAATTACCGATCCGCTGGAATTGGCATCAAATGAGGCACCGGGATTATAGATAAGTTCTACTTTTTCGATTGCATTGGCAGGTAAAGTATTCAGATAATTCTGAAGATCATTGCCGGATAATGTACTTGGAGCGCCATCAATATAAATAGTAACCGCTTTTCCGTTTAGAGAAATACCGCCGGTTGGTGAGGTGATAACGCCTGGTAGTTTTTTTACGGCTTCAAGACTGCTCCCGCTGTTGAGCATGCCGTTGTCTTTTACGCTGATAGTAGTTTTGTCTGAATCAACCTTGATGTATTTTTTTTGGGCAGTTACTGTTACTTCGTTAAGAGCATTGACTTTTTCCTTGATGGAATCTTTTTCGGTTTTTGGAGAATTTTCTCCATTTGTCTTGGCTTCCTGCGCAAATATAAAAGTTGCACTAAGAAGCAATACGGCTAATACTATTGATTTCATTGATTGAATAATTTTTTGATTGATGATTGCATACAAGACTTTCAAAATCAAAAAATGTTACAACAGCCGATAGAAATATTTAGGAAAAGTTTTTAAAATTGTATGTACAGCTTGTCTAAATGCATCGTTTTCCATCACTTCAGCCATTAAAAGAACAGGAGACAGCGATTAAAATTATTAGCAGGCAGAAAAGTTTTTTTATTAGAGATTAACAAAGTGCTGCATTTTTTTCAATTGCTCGAGATAGTCTCTTTTGTTGGATAAACGGGGGATTTTGTGCTGGCCTCCAAGTTTATTGCATTCTTTGAGCCAATCATAAAACAAACGTTCTCTGGCAACATTAATCACCAGTGGGTTCAGCGTCATGTTGTTGTAGCGTTTGGCTTCATAATCAGAATTTAAAGATTGCAAAGTTTCGTCTAAAATCTTTTGAAAAGCATTGATGTCTTTTGGTTCCTGCTTGAATTCAATCATCCATTCATGAGCACCTTTTTCCTTGTCTTTCATAAAAATAGGCGCAACCGTATAATCGACTACCTCGGTTTGGGTTATTTTGCAGGTTTTGGCAATAGCCTGATCGGTATTTTCAACCATTAGTTCTTCTCCAAAAACATTGATGTGATGCTTGGTGCGACCAGTCACGCGTACGCGATAAGGATCCAAAGAAGTAAAACGCACCGTGTCGCCAATTAAATAACGCCACAAACCGCCATTGGTAGTAATCACCATAGCGTAGTTCTTGAACAATTCAACATCGGCCAATCGAATCGCTTTTTGGTCTGGTGTGCCAAAAGTGTCCATCGGGATGAATTCATAAAAAATCCCATAGTCCAGCATTAACAATAAATCGCTGGAGCCATTTATGTCCTGAATGGCAAAAAAGCCTTCGGAAGCATTGTAAATTTCGTAGTATTTGAATTGGTTTTGCGGAAGAATTTTTTGGTACTGTTCGCGATACGGATCAAAACTTACACCTCCGTGAAAGTACACTTCCAAGTTGGGCCAGACTTCCATTAGGTTTGTTTTTCCGGTTTCTTCCAAAACTTTGTTCATAAGCACCAGCATCCAAGAAGGAACACCAGCAAAACTCGTCACATTTTCATTTAGGGTTTCCTTGATGATAGCGTTCATTTTGCTTTCCCATTCGCTCATTAACGAAATTTTACTGCTCGGCGTACTGCTAAATTCGGCCCAGATAGGCATATTTTCAATTAAAATTGCCGATAAATCGCCAAAGAAAGTATTGTTGTTTTCGTAAATCTGGGAACTGCCTCCTAAGCGGAGACTTTTGCCCACAAACATTTCCGATTCCTCATTGTTGTTCAAATACAGGCACAGCAAATCTTTACTGCCTTTGTAATGACAATCTTCGAGCGCTTCATTACTTACCGGTATAAACTTGCTTTTGGCATTGGTAGTACCGCTGGATTTGGCAAACCATTTTACGGGAGTGTTCCAGAGCACGTTTTGTTCTCCCTGACGTGTACGTTCTATGAATGGTTCCAAATCTTCGTAGGAAGAAATTGGAACTCTTTCGCTGAAGGTTTTATATGATTTTATTGAGGAATATTCGTATTGTCTGCCAAAAACCGTTTCTTCCGATGAGCGTATTAAATTCATCAGCAATTCTTCCTGAACCTCATTTGGATACTTCAGAAAAAGCTCAATTTGATGAATTCTTTGTTTCAAGAACCAAGAAGCGATAGAATTTAAAATAGCTAAAGGCATCGGTATTTGGGATTTGTGATTGTAGATTAACGATTTTAGATTTGAATATCGATTGACAAATACTAAATTTGCAACTGTATCAAAAATAGTCTTTTTTTGTAAAAAACAATTCGATTTTTGTCAAATATTCAAAATTCAAGCGAATAGTCCTGTTATTTACAATCATAAATCAACAATCTAAAATCCCAATGACATACCAAGGAGTACTTTCTAAAATGCAGACCGAATTTGGAAATCCCATCCAATATTATCTGGTTTTCGAAAACAGTTTTTTAAACATGAATCAGCTGTTAAACAAGGAGCTGGAAATTAATTTTGAAGGCTATCAGTGTTTGAACTGCAATAAAAAGAAAAAAATATTCCGTCAGGGATTCTGTTACGACTGCTTTTATTCTAGTCCGGCGGTGGGCGACTGGATCATGAAACCCGAGCTGAGTACTGCACATCTTGGGATTGCCGATCGTGATTTAGATTACGAACAAAAAGTGCAGTTACAGCCTCACATCGTTTATTTGGCTTTGTCGAGCGAGGTCAAGGTAGGGGTGACGCGCAAAACGCAAATGCCTACGCGATGGATCGATCAGGGCGCGACTCAGGCGATTTCAATCGTGGAAGTGCCCAATCGATATTTGGCAGGAATCACCGAGGTAGCCCTGAAAAATCATTATGCCGATAAAACCAATTGGCGCAAAATGCTTCAAAATGATGTCCTGCCTGTCGATTTAATTGCCGAAAAATTAAAGCTTGAAAATCTCATCCCAGCCGAAGTGCAGGAGTTTTATCATTTGGACAAAAATGACTTGTACGAAATGCATTTTCCCGTTTTGAATTATCCCAAAAAAATAGCCAGCCTAAGTCTCGATAAAACACCTCATTTCACAGGAAAACTAACGGGAATCAAAGGACAGTATCTTATTTTTGAAGACGGAACCGTTTTCAATGTTCGTGGTTTTGAAGGCTATGTTGTTTCGATTAATGTGTAAAATTATTGTTATTTGGGCGTGCCACCCACAAAGAAAAAGGGCTATCTACTTTGCGGTGATAGCCCTTTTTCTTTGTGGCTGTCGGGCTATTCATTACAAGTCCTCGACAAGTTCCGCTGTCGCTACACTTGTCTGCGGGCTTTTCATTGCTATCCCTCACGCAGTTTAGCGGTATAAACAAGATTATTTTTTTTAGAAATATATTCGATATATTTGAGAGGTGAAAAGAAAATAAATTTTACAAAACCACTTGTTTTGAGTATTTTTTATAGAAGTTTATCAGACTTATTTATAGTTAATCCTTAAGAATAGGAGAGATCAAGAACAAATTTCTTTGATAGTTTTTAGGTATTTTTGACAAAGTTTTGCATGTTCAGGATGAACTTTATAATCATGATACCTTGCAGTAAAGCTACAATTCATTAAAAAACCATAAGATGTTGAGATAGCAGGTAGACCAACTTGAACTAATTGATTTGTAGCTTCGTGCTTTCCTTTGCAATTAAGAGCTTTGGCTACATCGTCAATACAGTTACAAAGTTGTCCATTGTAAGTCCCTGGCAATAATTTATGCTGTACATAATGTAATGCAGAATAGAAAGCTGTAGTATTAGCCCAATCTAAGAAAGTTTTTTCATCGTAAAGTTGCTGAGAGAGCTTTTCATTGTGCTCAGCTTGATCTAACCGTTTAGACATTTTCAACCTTTAAAAAGCCATCTGTTTTGAGCTCATTTTCATTAATATCGGAGTCTTGAATGAAGTAAAGTTGCATAACTATGCCGAATTCTTGCTTAAATTTATTTTGAATTTCATTTGAAAGCTGAAAAAACTTGTCTATAAATTCTTCATTATAGGTGTTCTCAAGCGGAGTAGTAAGCATAAATTTAAATGCAAATGGATTAACAAAAAATTGAGATGTTTTAAATCCTGCATTTTCTAAGCCTTTCATTACATCTAATCCATACAAAAACATTTGAGTTGATGATCGCATCAATTTGTCTTTTATTTCTTCAAAAGCTTTTTTATTGCCAATTTCTTCACCTTTATTAAATGCATCTATAACATGGTTAACATGAAAATAACCATCCATTATAACATTCTGCGACTGATCTTCAATCTGTTGCAAATAGGTTTTTAAATTTTTGGTAATTACGCTAGACATATAATTGAAATTTTATACAAACATAGCACAATAATCTAAGATTAGTTAACTTAGAAAAGTTTTTTTATTATATGACTAAATTTTAACATTGGATTAAGACTGTTTATAAATAGCATTTTTGTGAAAATTTACGTTTATCTTTTGCAAGAAATTTTAACTTAGTGGAAATAATTCGTAACTGCGTATTACAAGAAACTTGATCTTTTTTAATTTGTATTAGAGAATAAGATGCAATTAAAACAATGAACATCATGGAAGATTCAAACAACAAACCGGAAGACAAAACCCCAAAAGTAACAGGAATCGGCGGAATATTCTTTTTTTCGGACAATCCAGCTGAAACCAGAGAATGGTATGCAAAAAACTTAGGACTTGATGTCAATGAATGGGGTTCCACTTTCGAATCCCGAAATATAGACAAACCCAATGAAGTAAATCAATTGCAGTGGAGTCCTTTTAAGAGCGGAAGTGAATATTTTGCTCCATCCAAAAAGGAATTCATGATTAATTACAGAGTTCAGAATATCGAAGAACTTGTAAAAAATCTGAGAGCCAACGGCGTGACCATCCTCGATGAAATGGAAACCTTCGATTACGGAAAATTCATTCACATCATGGACTCCGAAGGAAATAAAATAGAACTTTGGGAACCTGTTGATGAGGTTAGGTAATGCAAACGAAATTTAACAGCTATGGAAATTAAGCCTATAAAAAATGATAAAGATTACAATCAAGCTATAGAACGGCTTGAAGTAATTTTTGATGCTAAATCTGGTTCGCCAGAAGGGGATGAACTTGAAGTGCTTGGCATTTTGATTGATCAATATGAAAACGATAATTTCCCTATTGGGTTGCCAGACCCAATTGAAGCAATCAAATTCAGAATGGAGCAAATGGGCTATAGTCAAACTGATTTAGCAGATATCGTTGGGTTGAAAAGCCGTGCGAGTGAAATTCTAAATCGTAAAAGAAAATTATCCTTAGAAATGATTCGACAGCTTCATGAAAGATTACACATTCCCACTGATGTATTAATTCAATCATATTAAGTCTGAGATATTGCCTCCTTGGAAAAACAATAAAAAAGCCGTCTCCAATTTTTGTGAGACGGCTTTTTAAGTTTAATTTTGAGGAGTTGTAGGCTCTGCTGGTTTTTTCTTTTTGAATAAACCATTTAGTAAATCGCCGGCTTTCTTTTTAACATCTTCTTTTTGAGTATTGGTTTTAGTAGTGTCGGTATCTGTTTTTTGGTTTTTACTCAATAACTTATCCAATTCTGAAGTTCCTTTTTTCAGCAGTTTGTCCGATTGCTGTTTGGCTAATTCTTTCGTCAGGTTAGTCATAACTGTTTTCATATCGGTTGAGATTTTCGGATTACTGAAATTACCAGTCATTAACGCAGTTACAGGAATATTTTCAAATTTGGCAGCATCGGCTGGAGACATTTTCGAAATAAAAGCATTGGCTTCTTTGCCTAAATATTTAGCAGGAACATTAAACTTGATGTTGTAATCCATATTTTGATCAAAACCATGTGTTCCGCCAACAGTCGCTTTTATATCCTGATACTTTATATCAAACGGTTTGACATTTACTTTTCCATCTTTAAAAGTCAATGCAGCCTTGATGTCATTAAGATTTATTTTATTTAAATCAACAAATTTAACATTGGAAGTCAACGCTTTTAATACTGTCGAATTATTCGAATTTATAGTTGTTGAAAGCAATTGCCCGATTAAATCTCCTGAAATTGTTTTCAAATCCGGAGTCATTTCAGTGGCATCAAGATTTCCGTTTAACTTGATAGCGGTGTTTATTTTTCCATTTACGACACCTGCAATTGGAGCTATTTTTTTCAGCATATCCAATTGGGTAAAACTCTGCTGGATATCAACTTGATTTAAATTTAAATCCATATCAAAAACTGGCGTTTTTCCTTTGGTAGAAACAGAACCATTCGCACCAATTGTTCCCCCAAAAATGGATGTTTTTACATCTGTCAAGGAAACTTTTTCATCTTTAATGGTCATTTTACCCGAAACAGCTTTCAATGTAAGATTGTCATACAAAACCGTATTTGCTTTTGCGGTAAGCGTACAATTTAAGAAAGCCGGTATTTTTAAAGGTTCAGATTTAGCTGCTTTTTTTGCAGTTTCTTTTGTTTCTGCTGTTTCTGCATTAGCTGGAGCCGTGCTGGCAGTCATAAAATCACTTACAGCAAGCTGGTTTGAAGACAAATTGAAATTTCCTTTCAGCTCTTGTTTTCTGAACATAAAACCATAAAAATTATCTAAAACTCCTGTTACGCTAAGGTCGCTTTTCCCAGTTTTTGCATTAAATTGTTTCAGGTTAACCTGACTTGGGTTGAATTGTACCAAAGCATTGCTGATGGTCATATTTTTGCCGTTTCCGTCATCATAATTAAATCCTGTCAAGCCGATAGTTCCAGCATTATTGATATTTTGGTACTGGCTTTTTTCAACCGAAACCATATCAAATTTGGTAGTTACATTTGCTTTAAGAATACCAGTAAGCGGTTTTTCAAGCTTTATCGGATAGGCTTTAGAAAGATTGGCTAAATTGATAGTCCCTTTCAGAGCAGCGTCAACCAAAGCATTGGTGCTGATGTTTTTGATATTGGCTTTGGCATCAAAAACGTCCTGATCGATTCTAAACGAAAGTTTATCCAGATTAACATAAGTATCATTCATGATACCGGTTTCATTTACGATTTTGGTATCAATTACAATGCTTTGCACCGATTTTGGCAGGTTCGGATATTGAAATGATCCATTATTGGAAGCAATGGCAATATTGAATTTTGGAATAGTAGTATCGGTAAGTGTGCCTTTTGCAAAACCATTAACCGTAAAATCTCCCGTAGTTTTTACGCCTTCCAAGCTGGAAGAATAAGCAGCAGGAATTAGTCCCAAAAAGTTTTTGAAAGACGAAGTCGGTGTTTTGAATTTCAGGTCATACACTTGTCCTGCTTCGGCCATTTGTATAAAACCGTCAAATTCCAACGGAAGCTGATTGATTAAAGCTTTGTTCTCTTTAAAAGTATATTTGCTTTTCTCTAAATCAATACCAAGAACGGCATCCAGTGACAGTGCAACGTTTTTCATGTAATTGATTTTGCCCATGTCAAATGATACTTTGGCAGTTGATTTGGTGTCTAAATCCAGTTTTGAACCGCTGAAATCACCAGTTCCTTCATGGTTTAAACTGTCAATGACCATTCGCATCTGTGAACCCTCATCAAAGTATTGAAACTTGAAATTCTCAATTTGGTATTTTTGGATTTTCAATGCCATTGGATCGCTTTTAGAATCATCTTCTTTTGGTTTGTTGTCTTTCAAAGCAATATCAAAATTTCCAATTCCGTCTTTGTTGAATATAATATTAATAAAACCATTTTTCGAAGTTATTCCTTCAATTTCCATGGCTTCTTCTTTGCCCTTAAATAATTCTTTGACAGACATTTTTAAGTTTAATTCGCCCAATGAAACCAATGTATCTCCTTCAAATGGAGCCTTGTTGATAATTAACAGTTTGTCTAAAACAACTGTAGCTTTTGGGAAATTTTTGAATAAACTCAAATCAGCATCTGCAAAAGAAACCTTGGCGTCTACTTTTTCATTAATAGCCTCAGTAATTTTGGCTTTTATTTGGTCTTTAAAGAAATAAGGAATTGCAAATAAAGAAGCTGTAAATACAACTAATACAATTCCGGCGATTTTTAGAATTTTCTTTAACATATAAGTTTAGTAATTTGGGTTATTATTACAAAAATAAGTGTTTATTAATTAGCTGTTCTGTTAAAATTTATAAAAAAAAGAAACCCCTTCCTGTTTTAAAAACGGGAAGGGGCTGAGTTTTATTATTTTAAAAGATTAATGTATAGAAATTTCAAAAGGCATTCTGGCCTGGATGCCTTTTTGAAGCTGTACTTTTTTAACCTGCTGCAAAAGGAAATAATTTTCTTCGCCTATTTCTTCTTTAATTAAAGCCTCTTTTGATTTGGCAAAAGGAATGTTTGCAAATACATCGGCAAAATCTTTTTCATATTCTGGAAAGTTTTGAGTGGAGTAGTCTTTGATTTTGGCTAATGATGCCGCTTCTTTTATAGCGTCATTTAAATTCCCGATTTTATCAACTAAACCAATTCTTTTCGCTTCAATACCAGTCCAGACACGGCCTTGTGCAATAGAATCTACTTGTGCATAAGTCATTTTTCTGCCTTCGGCGACATGAGTTACAAATGTTTTATACACTCTTTCAATTCCTTCCAAGGTTACTTTTTTGAATTTCTCGTTCAAAGGTACAAATGGACTGTAATTGGCATTTTCATTTGTTGTTACCTGTTCGGTATTGATTCCAATCTTGTTTGACAATTGACTGAAATTTGGTAAGACTCCAAAAACTCCGATAGAACCTGTTATTGTGTTTTTTTCGGCAAAAATAGTATTGGCATTGCATGAAATATAGTATCCTCCAGAGGCTGCATAATTACCCATAGAAACCACAACGGGTTTTACTTTTTTGGTCAATTCGATTTCTCTCCAGATCAAATCCGATGTCAGAGCGCTTCCTCCTGGGCTGTCCACACGAAGCACAACCGCTTTGATGTCCTTGTTTTTTCTTGCTTCCTGAAATGAACGGCGCATAGAACCTTCGCCAATTACGTCAACGTCACCTTCACCGCCTTGAATTTCGCCTTGAGCGTAGATAACAGCAATTTGATTGTCTGTTTCTGAAAGTATCGAGGTAGTGGCTATTTTTTGGGCATAATCAACAATGGAAACTTTGTTATAATCTTCATCAGCTGACACTTTTAAAATATTTTTGATAGCCTGATGATATACATCTTCGTAAGCAACAATGTCGATAAGTTTATTGGCTTTGGCCATTTCGGGAGTTCTTGCCAATAAGCCGGTAGCAATTTCGTTTAACCTAGCCGTTGAAATATGACGGCTTGCTGAAATATCTTCGAGAACCGAACTCCATACGGAATTTAGCAAAGCGGTGGTCTGCTCTCTATTGGCATCACTCATTTTATTTTCAAGGAAAGGTTCAACGGCGCTTTTGTATTTTCCGTGACGGATAACTTCCATTTTTACTCCTGTTTTTTCCTGTAAATCTTTAAAGAACATAATCTCAGTTGATAATCCTTTGAAATCAAGATCGCCGGCCGGATTTAAATAAACTGTATTGGCAACAGAGTTCAGATAGTAATCTCTCTGTGAATAATCATTGGCATAAGCCATAACAAATTTTCCGGATTTTTTAAAGTCATTCAGTGCTTCTCTCAATTCTTTGCTTTGCGCTAATCCCAAAGATGAATTTTGGTTTAAAATCGATATTCCCTTGATGTCATTATCTGTTTTTGCAGCTTCAATAGCATTAATAATGTCAATAAGCCCTATATTTTTTTTCTCCGAAAAAACATCCATCCAAGGATCTTTGTATTTCCCAGCGTAATCATTGGAAATGTGTTCTAAGTTTAATTCGACAACCGAATTGGCTTTAACCTCAACTCCCTCAGAATCACCGCCAAAAAGTGCTCCGATAAGTACAATACCAAAGAAAAACAGCATGAAAAAGACAAAAATACCAATGATGGTAGCCATTACGTTTCCTAAAAATCTCATAAATTATATTTTAAAGATAAGTATTTAAAAATGTTAATTTGTTACAGTCCTGAATGAAAATAAATTGCAACACAGTGGGCAAATATACTGTTATTCTAAAATTCTTTTAGTTAATTTGTGCTTAATATGGAACTACAGCATCAGGTCATTTTATCTTTAGGAAGCAATCAAGGCAATCGATTGAGAAACATCGAATTGTGCCTTGAATTAATTCATCTTAAAGTAGGGACTATTGTAAAAGTGTCCAATTTGTATGAAACTCCTTCCTGGGGATTTGAAAGTGAGGCATTCTATAATTGTGCTCTGGTTATGCATACTTTTAAAAAAGCCGGACAGATTCTGGAGGAAGTTTTAGCTGTTGAAAAACAGCTGGGCAGGACACGCAGCGAAAATGCGGGTTATCAATCTAGAATTATTGATATTGATCTGATTGCTTTTGATTCTGAAATAATCCATACCGAACATCTGCAGATTCCTCATCCTCTGATGCAGAACCGAAAATTTGTTTTACTTCCTTTTCAGGATTTAAAATTAGACTGGGTTCATCCTGTTTTGAAAAAAACTATTCCAGAATTAATTCAGATAACACCAGATGACAGCGTTTGCGAAATAGTTCAGGAATTAAAATACCCTTTGAATGCAATTCGGTTAAATCAGTATAATTACATTGCCATCGAAGGGAATATTGGTGCAGGAAAATCAACATTGGCGTTAAAAATGGCTCAGGATTTTAATGCTAAAACAGTTTTGGAGCGTTTTGCAGATAATCCTTTTTTGCCAAAATTCTACGAAGATCAAAGCCGGTATGCTTTTTCATTAGAAATGTCTTTCTTGGCAGACAGGTATCAGCAGTTATCAGATGATTTGTCGCAGTTTGATTTGTTTAAAGACTTTATCATTGCCGATTATCATATTTTTAAATCGCTCTTATTTTCTAAAATTACTTTGGAAGTCGATGAATTTCGATTGTATCGTACGCTTTTTGACATTATTTACAAAGAAATGCCAAAACCGGATCTGTATATTTATCTGTATCAAAATACCGACCGTTTACTGCAGAATATAAAAAAACGCGGGCGTAGCTACGAGCAGGATATTACCGAAGCATATTTAGACAAAATAAATAAAGGCTACTTAGAATACATCAAGACCCAGACAGATTTGAATGTTTTGGTAGTTGATGTTTCCGACCGTGATTTTGTAAGCATCCAGGAAGATTATATTTATATTCTGAACGAAATCCAGAAGAAAAGTAATCTGTAATTATCTCTTCAGAGAAAAATGGCCTTTTACTTCCGGACTGTTTTTATCTAACTTTAATACATACCAATAATCAGTCGCAGGTAATAAGCTTTTATTAAAAGTACCATCCCATGAACGGTTAAAATTATTAAGCTTTGTGATTAATTTTCCATATCGATCAAAAATAGTTACTTCACTTGAAGGATAATTCACTAATGCTTTTACATCCCAAACATCATTAAAACCATCATTATTTGGAGTAAAATATTTAGGAACAATTATAACAATGAATGTTTTCAGGTCAATACTGCATAAATTAACCTCACGTACATATGCTGTCTGCAGTCCGCTTGGTGCATTTGTGAATACATTTGAACTTTGGTAATTGACTCCGTCTATTGAGAATTCAAAATAATCTTCGTTTTTAACGAGTTCAATTGTAACTGTTGTTTCATCGACTGCTACATTTTTTATTTGAGGCTTATCATTTTCAACAACATTGATTGTTTTTCTACTGATGCAGTTTTGAGGAGCAGGACTGGTTACGTCGACAGTATAAACTCCCTTGCTTACGACATCTATAGTTTGTGTTGTTGCCGATGTTGACCACAGATAAGTCATGGCCGGAACACCAGCATCTAAGGTAATAGTCTGTGAAATACACTTTTCGCGAGTCTGATCGCTTACAGGTGGAAGCGGGTAAACAACTAAGTCTAAAGGTGTTTTTGTACTGTTAACACATCCGCTATTGACTGCTTCGGCATAATAAATAGTATTAGCAGCAATAGCTGGAGTTGTGAAAGACAATCCTGTACCTACAATGGCACCGCTAATTTCCGAATACCAGTTTATAATTCCCTCGGACGGTGTGGCTTCTAGCTTGAACGAACCTTCACCGCATCTCGTTACAGGTGTATTAGTGCTTATAATGGCTGGGGTATTGATTATTTTGGCTTCTACTGCAGTTCTCGGATTAGTACAGCCAGCAATTTCAGCATAAAAAATAGTTGTAGAAGTTAGATTTGGGGTCAAAAAACTATTTCCATTACCTAAGTTATTCCCTCCTGTTAAGTCATCATACCAGTTAATGGTTCCTGTGGCAGCTGTCGCCTGAAGTGTAACTGTCCCAGCATCACATCTTGACGCAGGTTTTGTGTCTGATATTGTGGCAATAGTTAATGATGTACTGGCCGAAAGCTTTAGAACTGGATCGCCTGCAGTGCCTCCGTATTCAACAATATAACCTTTTGGCTGATAATCACCGCTAGGCGAACCAGAATCGGCTAAATCATTCCATGATCCTGCAACTCCAATTCCTGGAGCGGTAATATGTGCATAATCCTCATCACCTGCCTGATTGGGTTCTCCGCTATTCCAAAAAGCAAAGTTCGGTGATGAACCATTTGATAATCCATTCCAGAAAATAGTACCGGCTTCTGGGCCCGTCATCCACTTCCAAGTTCCTTCAGTTTCCGAATCGGATCCGCCTATCCATCCTGCTCCAGGAGCTTGCTTTCCTGCTAATTGTGCTTCATCAGCAGCAGTTATAGTAGCCAAATACCCTTTTAGTCCGTAATATGTTTTTAAATCTGCTGCTGTTTTTGCTTTTGTCCAGCTAATTCCTAAATCAGCCACATATTCATAATAATGACCATTTCTAGGAAGATAATTAGCTTGCCCTATACTAATTGAAAAGTTTCGAATTCCGCTTGGTTTAACGGATGAGTTGCTAAATTGAACGTCTCTTATGGCTTTTTCTAAATCAATATACGTTACAGGTAATCCTGTTGGGCTTTTTAATGTTAATTTGCCTTCGTTTGAATTCCAAGTACTTTGAATTGCAGGATGTGATAAAGGATTGTTTAACGTTAATTGATCTTCTCCCTTTACATAACCAGATGAAATCTGAATATAAATAGCATCAGTGCTTGTATCGTCAACATCTGTAATAGAGATACTGGTTACAATATTTACACTAGCCAAAGGACAATAGGCTTGATTGCCAGCTGCAGTTATAACAGGAGCTGCATTAGCTAATGATACAAATGTTTTTTTAGGTGCAGGATTTGCATTGCTAAAAGAAAAAACAAAAAGCACAAAAAAAAGCGGTACAGCAAAGAGATATCTAATTTTCATTTTATAAAAATAAGCTTTTATATCAAAATGCAAAACTTTGTTTAAAAGATTATTATACACAAAATATATAATTACAAATTAACTTTTAGTTGTTAAATTGTTTGAATAGATCCCAGACTACAATTCCTGCGCTTACTGATATATTTAAAGAATGTTTAGTTCCTAACTGCGGAATTTCGATACAGCCATCACATAAAGCCACAGCTTCCTGCGCTACGCCATAAACTTCGTTCCCAAAAACCAAAGCATATTTTTGATTCTTCTGCACTTTAAAGTCCTGAAGAAAAACGGCACTCTCAACTTGTTCTATTGCAAGAGTTATAATATTTTGTTTTTTTAAATCTGCAATAACTTCCAACACACTTTCATGATGTTCCCAGGTTACGGTTTCGGTTGCTCCAAGAGCCGTTTTGTTAATTTCTTTATTGGGAGGAACTGCAGTAATTCCGCACAGAATTATTTTTTCTACCAGAAAAGCATCAGCAGTACGAAAAACAGATCCAATATTATGCAAACTTCGGATATCATCCAAAACTAATATTAAAGGCGTTTTTTCAGATTTTTTAAAATCGTCTACTGATTTTCTATCCAGTTCGCTGTTTTCGAGTTTTCTCATTGTAAGGAATTATATTTTATAAAGAAAGGCTTCCTAAAATCAGGAAGCCTTTCTTGTATTTTGTGTGAAAAAATATTAGCTTTTTGTAGCAGCTGGTGCAGCATCTGGCAAAACAGTACCTTTAATAGTAAGGGTTTTTGTAGGCTGACCCGCAGCATTTGATGTTACGATAACCTGTTTTGTGAAAGGTCCTACTCTGTCTGTAGCATATTTTACACCTATAATTCCTTTTGCTCCTGGAGCAATTGGCTCTTTTGGTGTAGATGGAACTGTACAGCCACAAGTACCTTGTGTGTTAGTAATGATTAATGGTTTGTTACCATTATTTGTGAATACAAATTGACGATTACCGTCAGCATTATGAGCTACGGTTCCATAATCAATAGTTTCATTTTCAAAAACCATTCCTGCACCCTCTACTTTTGGCAGCGCAACAACAGTTGTTTTTGCTTTTTTAGCTTTCTTTGAAGTCTCTTGAGCGCTAGAAATCGTTGTTCCTAAAACGGTTAGCATAGCTAATAAAAATATTTTTCTCATAGTTTATTTTGAATTATTTCACAAATTTATACAAATTAAAAATACTGCATTGCAATTTTTTCTTAAAAGTAATTTAATTTTTTCTCTCTTTAGCTTTTTGCGGTATAAAATTATAAATTCGCTGAGTTTTTTATTCATTCAAATACAACAATTTTGGCAGCAAAAGATAAGATAGCTAAAGAGACTCCGTTAATGAAGCAATACAACGAAATCAAAAGGAAATATCCTGATGCCTGTTTGCTGTTCCGGGTTGGAGATTTTTACGAAACATTTGGGGAAGATGCAATTCGATCTTCAAAGATTCTGGGGATTACATTAACCAAAAGGGGAGCCGGTTCCGAGACCGAGACTGCACTGGCAGGTTTTCCGCATCATTCTATCAATACCTATCTGCCTAAATTGGTTAAAGCAGGGCTTCGTGTTGCTATTTGCGATCAATTGGAAGATCCAAAAATGACCAAAACCATTGTGAAACGTGGCGTGACAGAACTTGTGACTCCCGGAGTTTCGATGAATGATGAGGTTTTGCATTCCAAAACAAATAATTTTTTGGCGGCTGTTTATTTTGCCAATAAAATGATTGGTGTTTCTTTTTTGGATGTTTCAACAGGAGAGTTTCTTACTGCGCAAGGAAATGCAGAGTATATTGATAAATTACTTCAAAATTTCAATCCAAGCGAAGTTTTGGTTCCAAAAAATAATAAAAGTGAATTCCGTGAAATTTTTGGAGAGGATTTTCATAATTTCTATTTGGAGGATTGGATTTTCAAGGAAGATTATGCACTTGAAACCCTGACAAAGCATTTTCAGACAGTTTCCTTAAAAGGTTTTGGTGTCGAAGAATTAAAGGAAGGAATCATCGCTTCGGGTGCGATTCTTTATTATTTGTCCGAAACACAGCATAATAAAGTACAGCACATTACCGCTATTCATCGAATTGCCGAAGATGCTTATGTTTGGATGGATCGATTTACGATTCGCAATCTCGAATTGTATCACAGTTATAATCCGAATGCTGTTACGTTATTGGATGTAATAGATAAAACGTTTTCGCCAATGGGTGGGCGTTTGTTGAAGCGCTGGCTGGCTTTGCCTTTGAAAGATGCGAATAAAATAAAAGGCCGTCATCAGGTGGTTTCTTATTTGAACGAAAACCAAGATGTTTTAAAAAACATTCAGAATCAAATCAAGCAAATTTCCGATCTGGAGCGTTTGATTTCGAAAATCGCAACCGGAAAGGTTTCGCCTCGTGAAGTGGTTTATTTGAAAGAATCACTGGATGCCATTATTCCAATCAAGACATTGGCGTTATCCAGTCCACAGGAAGCGGTAAAAGTAATTGGTGACAGTCTGCACAGTTGTGATCTGCTTCGCGAAAAAATACAGACAACCCTAAATCAGGATGCTCCTGTGGCTATTGCCAAAGGAAATGCGATTGCCAAAGGAATCAATGCCGAATTGGATGAACTGCGTGAAATATCAACCTCTGGAAAGCAGTTTTTGGAAGGAATCGAAAGAAGAGAATCGGAGCGCACTGGAATTTCTTCATTGAAAATATCTTTTAATAATGTTTTTGGATATTATATCGAAGTTCGAAATACGCATAAGGACAAAGTTCCAGCTGAATGGATCAGAAAGCAAACCTTGGTAAGTGCTGAACGCTACATTACCGAGGAACTGAAAGAATACGAGACCAAAATTCTGGGTGCGGAAGAAAAAATTCAAAAAATAGAAAGTGACTTGTTTGAACAATTGGTGAGCTGGGTGGCAACCTATATCAAACCGGTTCAGATGAATGCTAATTTGGTGGCGCAATTGGATTGTTTGTGTTGTTTTACGCAGTTGGCAATAGAGAATAAATACGTTTGTCCGGAAATTGACGAAACATTCGAATTGGATATTAAAGAAGGAAGGCATCCCGTAATCGAAAAACAATTGCCTGTTGGAGTTCCGTACATTACAAATGATGTGTTCTTAGATCGGGAAACACAACAGCTGATTATGATTACTGGACCAAACATGTCGGGTAAGTCGGCTATTTTGCGTCAAACGGCTTTGATTGTTCTGCTGGCACAGATGGGAAGTTTTGTGCCTGCAGAAAGCGTTAGAATGGGTATTGTTGATAAAATATTCACGAGGGTTGGAGCTTCGGATAATATTTCGATGGGTGAATCTACTTTTATGGTCGAAATGAACGAAACGGCTTCTATCTTGAATAATATCTCCGATCGAAGTCTGGTGCTTCTGGATGAGATTGGAAGAGGAACCAGTACCTATGACGGAATTTCTATAGCTTGGGCAATTGCCGAGTTTTTGCATGAGCATCCTTCGAAGGCGAAAACCTTGTTTGCAACGCATTATCATGAATTGAATGAGATGACCGAGACGATGCCTCGTATTCAGAATTACAATGTTTCGGTAAAAGAATTGAAAGATACGGTACTTTTTATCCGAAAACTGGTAAAAGGCGGAAGTGCACATAGTTTTGGTATTCATGTGGCCAAGATGGCGGGTATGCCACAACTTGTGATTTCAAGAGCTCAAAAAATGTTGAAGAAACTGGAGAAAAATCATTCGAGTGACGTGTTGAACGGTATAAAATCAGAAAAGGAAGAAATGCAGATGAGTTTCTTTAATCTCGACGATCCTTTGCTGGAAGAGATAAAAGAAGAGATTGTTAATCTGGATATAAATGCAATTACTCCTGTAGAAGCATTGATGAAACTCAATGAGATCAAAAGAATGCTGTCTAGGAAATAATTTTTCAATTTTAAAGCTATCGTTGTCAGAACGTTAAATTTTATCTTTGTTTTTTTTCAAAAAAAGGCTTGTGTAATTGAATAAATGTTCTAAATTTGCAACCGCAATATCAAACAGATATTGTGGTTCTTTTAAAAATTGAAATGCGAAAATAGCTCAGTTGGTAGAGCGCGACCTTGCCAAGGTCGAGGTCGCGGGTTCGAGCCCCGTTTTTCGCTCAAAACTACACAATGCTCAGATAGTTGGAGTAAAAAATTATAAAATTTACCAATTAAAAAAGCAAAAACATTCTGCTCGGATGGTGAAATTGGTAGACACGCTGGACTTAAAATCCAGTGAACAGCAATGTTCGTGCGGGTTCAAGTCCCGCTCTGAGTACAAAAAAGCTTCAAACTACGTTTGGAGCTTTTTTTATTTATAGAAATTACATTTATAACTTTTGTTGAATATAAATGGTTTTGAATTCTAAAAAAATCTGTAATCTAAATTTCTAAATCAAATAAATGGGGGCATTTGTAATTAGTAAAAGATTTGACGATCAATATAAGTTTGTGTTTACTTCCAAAAAAGGCAAAGTGATTTTCACCAGCATGAAATATGAACTTAAGTTTGAAGCTGAAGAAGCAATTGAGTACTTTAAAAGCAATGTTGGACTGGCGACTTTTGAAAAACAAAGATCTGCCGGAGGAAAGTATTTTTTTAAGCTGTTTTTGGATGGAGCACCTTTTGCATTAAGCAGAAAATACACCACTGAATTAAGGGTTCAGAAAGGAATTGATGAAATTGTAAAATCCGCTTCTGCTTCTGAAATTCTGGATTTTTCAGATAATGATTTGATTTTTTTGGATTAAATCACTTGTAATCTATAAGGCAAAAAATAATACCATCCTACCCAGAATCTTTTTCACATAAGCTAAATTCTGCACTTTGATCCTCTTTTATAAAACCCTATAAATAAAAAAAATCAGATTGATTTGAGCAGTAGAAAGAGACTCAGCAATTATTGCTGCTGTATCTGCTATCATCAAAAACAATAAGCGCAGTAAATCAAAAGAAATACGACATACCAATATCCTGTTCCAAAAGATTTAAGCGCTTTTCTATACTCAAAATCTGACTGTGAGAAATGATATAATTAAAGTAATTATTTTTCTGGATTTTCATCAAAATTAACCATCCAATGAATCCCAAATTTATCAGTAAACATTCCAAAATAAGCACCCCAAAAAGTTTTATTCATAGGCATATAAGGATTTCCTCCAGCCGAAAGCCCATTGAAAATCCTATCGGCCTCAGCTACGCTTTCGGCATTGATTGAAATTGAAACATTTGATCCGAAAACAACATCTCCGCTAGCCTCATTACTATCACTTCCCATCAAAACAGTATTGCCAATCGGCAAACACACATGCATCACTTTGTCTGCATCAGCTTCTGATAATCCTGGACTGTTTTCATCTGAAGGCATATCTTTAAATTTTCCGATATACGGAAATTCGCCTCCAAATACAGATTTATAAAACAGAAATGCTTCCTCACAATTTCCATTGAAAACCAAATACGGATTTACTGCTGCCATATTTTTTATTTTTTAAATTAGTTATTTATCAGACTTTAAATCTAGCTGTTAAAATACAGGCTATTCATTAAAAAAACAATATTTCTTTTTGGATTTGCAACTTATAAAAACAGCTTTAAAATTCCTAAACAATCATTTCACTATTTAAAGCCCCTCCGCATAATCTTTGAAATTATCTAAAATTGCCTGCCAGCCTTCACGCTGCATTTCTTCGGAATTTACATTTTCGGGATCAAAGCTTTCAATAATTTCCACTCCATTCTCTAGGCCAACAAAGTAAACATCTACTTTTCGATTATCAGCCATTTTATACTCTATAAAGGAATGATTTTTTATTTCTAAGTATTCTCCTTCAAAATCGAAACTCATAGTCCCGTCTTTTGAAGCCATTGTAGATTTAAATTTTCCGCCTACTTTCAAATCATTTTCGGCATAAGGCGTATGCCAATCATCTGACGCGTTATTCCATTTTGTAATGTGTTCCGGGGACACCCATAAATTCCAAACCTCTTCGATAGGAGCCTCTACTGTGCATTTTACTGTTATCATTTTGTTATGATTTTTTCCATAAATTTAACAAATAATATAAAATAAAAATATTTTTTAACAGTAAAAAAAACACTCACTTGACAAAATAAACAAACTATATCATTTGTTCTATAGCAAAAAATCAGCTGTCTTTTTACTAAATCATAGCAATTCACAAATTTATTGCAAAGAGAATTTTATCCTTGCAATTTCATTACCATCTGCAATTTCACTAAAATCGGTAATGGCTGAAGAATGATAAAAAGAAGCATTTATTTTTTGATCCAGCAATGCGATATTCGAGAATCTCAGCCCGCCGCCAGGCATTATTACAATCCTTTCATCAGCTTTTGTTACTAAACCTTTTAAAACCTCTATTCCTTCTATCACATTTTTTTCCTGCCCAGAAGTCAATAACGTTTCAAAACCACAATCTATCACCGTCTCTAAAGCTTCAAAAACATTAGAAACCACATCAAATGCACGATGAAAAGTACAAGGAAGCGGGCTTGCAAGTGACACTAACTCCTTATTTCTTAGATTATCAACATTATTATCATGATTTAAGATTCCGAATACGAATCCATCTACTTTCATTTTTTTGAATTGCTGAATCTCTGATTTCATCTGTTCAAACTCGGCTTCGTTATAAACAAAATCACCTCCTCTTGGACGGATCATTACATTCATTTTTACACTTAACGCATAACGTACTTTTAAAGCAATTTCAAAATCCGGAGTGGTTCCTCCTTCTCGCATATCAGCGCATAATTCAATTCTGTCTGCCCCATATTGCTGTGCTATAATCGCAGATTCCAGATTAAAACAAGCGATTTCAAGATTCTTATTTTTCATTGATAAACAATTATTTCAAAACCAAACACAAAGTACAAAAAAAACCTGCTGTATTGAAAAGCAGGTTTTAGTATTATTTTTTTACAATAAAACTTATGAAGCAATCTCCAAACGTTTCAATAAATTTTTATTCAGAGTTTCTTTGGCGTATTCCATATCAATTTCTAATTTTTTATCATCAGAACTTGGCAATTCGTACATAGCATCGGTTAAGATCGCTTCACATAATGATCGTAGTCCACGAGCTCCCAACTTGTATTCCAAAGCTTTCTCTACAATAAAGTCCAAAGCTTCATCTGTAATAGAAAAATCCACTTCGTCCATTAAAAACAGCTTCTGGTACTGTTTGATCAGAGCGTTTTTAGGCTGTGTTAAAATCGCACGCAAAGTGGCTCTATCCAAAGGATCCATATGGGTCAAAACTGGCAGACGGCCAATGATCTCAGGAATTAATCCAAAATCTTTAATGTCTTTTGGAATAATATATTGAAGCAAATTGTCTTTATCTATGTTATCCGCATTTTTAGAAGTAGAATATCCAACAGCTTGACGGTTCAATCGTTTTGAAATGATACGCTCTACTCCATCAAAAGCACCTCCGGCAATAAACAAAATGTTCTGAGTATTTACCTCAACAAATTTCTGGTCTGGATGTTTACGCCCTCCTTTTGGCGGTACGTTTACAACTGTTCCTTCCAATAATTTCAATAGAGCCTGCTGCACACCTTCACCAGAAACATCACGAGTGATAGAAGGATTGTCGCTCTTGCGTGCAATTTTATCAATTTCGTCGATAAAAACAATTCCTCTTTCGGCTTTGGTTACATCATAATCAGCTGCTTGCAAAAGACGTGTCAAAATACTTTCGACATCCTCCCCTACATAACCTGCTTCCGTCAATACAGTTGCATCTACAATAGCCAATGGAACGTCTAACATTTTGGCAATGGTTTTGGCTACCAGTGTCTTTCCTGTACCTGTCTGGCCTACCATGATGATATTGCTTTTTTCAATCTCTACTTCATCGTCCAATTGCTGCTGCATTAAACGTTTGTAGTGATTGTAAACCGCAACCGACATTACTTTTTTAGTCTGCTCCTGCCCTATAACATATTGATCTAGAAAAGCCCGGATTTCTTTTGGCTTCTTTAAAATTAAATCGCCAACCAGCTTAGTGCCTTTGTTTGTTTTTAATTCTTCCAGAACAATTCCGTGAGCCTGTTCGATGCATTTATCACAAATGTGAGCATCGATTCCCGCAATCAGCAAATTAGTTTCTGGTTTTTTCCTTCCGCAGAAAGAACATTGTAATACTTGTTTTGCCATTCTCTTTTTGGTTGATAGCTGCTGGTTGATAGCTGCTGGTTAAAATCCAACAGCTATCAACTGACAACCAATAACTATTTATCCTCTTCTTAAAACCTCATCAATCATTCCGTATTCCTTGGCTTCATCAGCTTTCATCCAGTAATCGCGCTCACTGTCTTTGTGAACTCTTTCAAAAGTCTGTCCTGAATGCTGAGAAATAATATTATACAATTCATCTTTCAGTTTCAGCATTTCGCGTAAATTGATTTCCATATCTGTAGCAACTCCTTGTGCACCTCCAGACGGCTGGTGAATCATTACTCTTGAATGCGGTAATGCCGAACGTTTACCCGCTGCACCCGCACACAAAAGAACTGCCCCCATAGAAGCGGCCATTCCGGTACAGATTGTTGCAACATCCGGTTTGATGTACTGCATAGTGTCATAAATTCCCAAACCAGCATAAACACTTCCTCCAGGTGAATTCAAATAAATCTGAATATCCTTTGACGCATCTGCACTTTCCAGGAATAATAACTGAGCCTGAACGATGTTTGCAATCTGATCATCAATTCCTGTCCCAAGGAAAATAATTCTGTCCATCATCAGCCTTGAAAAAACGTCCAATTGAGAAATATTCAGCTGGCGCTCTTCAATTATATAGGGAGTCATACCTTTTGGATTCATTGCCGATACTATTTTATCATAGTACATTGCATTTACTCCTTGACCTTTAATCGCAAATTTTTTGAATTCTTTTCCGTAGTCCATATTTTTAAGTTTAAAAGTTTGAAAGTCTAAAGTCTCAAAGTGACTTTAAACGAATGAAACAAAGTTCGTACCCTTTTTATAAATGATGCCAATTTGTCTTCTTATTATATTTGATAAGTTTTGAAATTTATGAAATAAAAATTTAAAACGTAAGCTTAAAACTTAAAAAAAGAGCGTCAAAAATTAATCTTTTGACGCTCAAATATAACTATTTTTTATCTTTCCATATCTGTAATAAAATCTTAAAATTTGGAATACGACTAAAAAGCCCCGCCACAACTTTTGACTTTACAACTTTTGACATTATAGACTAAAATTTATTCTCCGTATGAAGCAGCGATAAATTCCTCGTAAGTTACTTCCTTGGTAGTTGGATTTGCTTTCTCTTTGAATAAATCCAATAATTTAGCAGCAACTACTTGATCAGAAAGTCTTTTTACTTCTTCCTGGTTAGATAAAACTCTAGCCACGATTCCTTGAACTTCTTCGTCAGTTGGGTTTGTTTGTCCAAACTGCGCCATCTGCTGTTTGATAGCGTTTGTTGTGAATGCTTTCAAGTCTTCAAAAGTGATTTGGATATTGCTTGCAGCCATTGCTTTTCCTTCAATCAATTGGAAACGCAAACCTCTTTCAGATCTTGCATATTCTACAATTGCTTCTTCAGGAGTTAATTGTTTTTCTCCCACTGTCTGAAGCCATTTGATTAAGAATTCAGATGGCAAGTCAAATTTGGTGTTTTCAACTAAAAAGTTTTGAACGTCTGCCAATAATTTCTGGTCTGCCTGCTGAGCAAATTGAGCTTCAGCATCTTCTTTGATTTTTGCTTTCAAATCTTCCAAAGAAGCTACTTTTCCTTCTCCGAATAATTTATCGAATAATTCCTGATTCAATTCAGCTGGTTCAGAAACATTGATTGCGCTGATAGTGAAATCTACATCAACTGCCAAAGTATGTACATTATCGTGACCTACTTTCAAGTAATCCATCAATTGGTGATCGTCTTGGAATAAACCTTTTGTGTTTACTGTAACCACATCTCCAACTTCTTTTCCGATGAATAAATCTGCAGTAGCTTTGTCTTTGAATACATCTAAAGAGAAAGTCGTTTTATTGTCAATTCCGTTTTCAGCATTTGTAAAAGTTCCAGTAATATCGGCATCAGCAGTAACTTTTTCAACTGGATTTGCATTTCCAAATTGTTTTTGGATACGTGCCACCTGACCATCAATTAATTTATCATCGGCAGTAACAACATATTTTACAATATCATTTTTAGCTTCAAGATCCAATTCAAAATGTGGCACTAAACCAATTTCAAATTCGAAAACCAATTCTTCAGCATCCCAATCCAGGTTTTCGTTTTCGACAGCAAGCGGAGTTCCCAAAAGGTTTAATCTTTCAGATTGCACAAAACGCTCCAAAGCCAAATCTACTACTTTCTTAACTTCTTCTTTTTTGATGCCTTTTCCATATTGTTTTTCAACAAGGTCTTTTGGCACTTGCCCTTTTCTAAAACCTTTCACTTGTGCCAAAGGCAATTTTTCGTTTAGTCTTTTCGCTACTTGTCCTTTATAATCCATGTGAACAACTGTCATAACAATTGTTTCATTCACAGCGTCTTTTGCTACTCTTTTGATATCCATCTTCGTCTTTTATTTACATTATAAAATTGGGTCGCAAAATTATGAATTTTTTGCAACCCAAACAAGCTTTTTAGCAATTTGAATTTTAGTCAATTATTTCAAGAAATCAAGGTCTTAAATCCATTTTTCACTGGCAAAATAAATAAAAGGCATCAGGGCAAGGTTCTTCTTAAAAAACTTTTTTATTAAATTACAGACAATTGTCTCTGTATTCCTCTATATGGACAGCACTAAACTTTTCGCTCATTGGGATTATTATCCCTCATTTGGCAATGAAAAATGAAAAGCACTTCCAATTCCAGCTTCACTTTCCACCCAGATTTTTCCACCGTGTTTTTCGATGAATTCCTGACAGAGTTTCAAACCGAAACCCGTACCTTTTTCCTCATTTGTCCCAATTGAACTGAACAATTGTGCTTTGTCAAATATTTTATCGATGTCTTTAGTCGAAATTCCAACACCATTATCAATAATGGAAACAACTGTTTCATCACTATTTTTTTTTGCAGCTATCTTAATATTGCCTCCTTCGCGGGTAAATTTCAAAGCATTTGAAATCAAGTTCCTTAACACTGTATCCAGCATGTTTTTATCAGCATATACTACTAATGAATCCTCACAAATTAGTTCGACATCAATTTTTTTTACCGAAGCAGTAAATTGAAGCAGTTCGGCAATAACTTTGCAGTCCTTTTTAAAATTAATTCTCTGCGGATTAAATTCCATTTTACCCGACTTGGCAGTTGCCCACAGCAGTACATCGTCCAATAACCTGGAAGTCCTTTTTGTTGACTGATAGACTAAATGGATTATTTCTTCGATTTCTTCCATTGACATATCATTGAAATTTTTATTCAAGATATCCAACAGCGTACTAATCGAATTGACAGGCCCTCTCAAATCATGTCCCAGTATGGATATAAAACGGTCTTTGTCGAGATTTAATTTTTGCAATTCCAATTCCACCTTTTTACGCTCGGTGACATCTTGTACATTGATATACAGGAAAGGCTTATTATCAATAAACCTCCGTACAACTGTTAGCAGTAAATTCAGATCCATTCCCAATTTATGACGCCCTACAATTTCCATGTTGTCAATGTACAATTCTCTCTTCAGGGTTTCCAGCACCTTTTTTCGATTAGCTAAATCTTTGTACAAGCTTAGTTCCAGCGGGGTTTTCCCTAAAATTTCTTCCTTACTGTATCCAAAAACACTGGTAGCTGAAGCATTAGCTCCTAAATATCTCCCTGTTCCTTCGTCTTGTATTAAAATTGCATTAGGACTGGAATCAAAAGCAAATTCAAACTTTTCCTGCGACACTCTCAAGGCTTCTTCTTCTCTTTTCTGCTTCGTTATATCCCTGCTTATCCCAAACAAGCCAACAATATTACTTTCTCCGTCCATAATAGGCCCTTTGGTAGTCAAATAGAAAGCTTTTCCTGTCAAGGTCATCTTTTCTTCTTCATAAGTCTGAATTACACCAGATTTCATTATCTCAAAATCTTTCTCCAAAGTCTTATTTGCTTCATCGGGCAAAAAAAGAACATTTGTATCTTTTCCTAAAAAATCCTGAGGTTTTTTATTCACCCGATTCGCCAGCGCAGAATTAACAAACAAGAAACAGCCATTAATATCTTTGGCAAAAATACTATCCGGCAATCCTTCGGTTATACTTTCCAGTAAGAACTGGTTTTGCTGTAAATCGGCCTGAGCCTTTTTTAAATCTGTAATATCAAGTTCAATTCCATCCCAGCTTATTGAACCATCCTCCATGAGTGTAGGAGTTGAAACAAATCTGGAAATACGTATAGTCCCATCAGGATTAATCATGCGCACTTCACATCTGTAGGTAGATAAGTCCCTCTTGGATGCTGTTTCAGCGTCTAATAGAGATTGCACATCTTCCTTTACCACACTGCCAAAAATAATTAAAGGATCAGCAATTCCTTCTTCGGGTGAATATCCATACAGCTTTTTAAATGAACCGCTTAAATAAGTAAACTGTCGTAAACCATTCTCGTGTGTTGTGAGACGAAAAATCATTCCGCCAGTCAGATTAGTACCTATAGCGGTTATAAGAGTTTCTTTTTCAAGTATCAGATTGCTTTTACTGATATTTTCTTTAAGTGCAGAAATCAATCGGTCTGCTAGTTGAGAAATAGCAACTGTTACAATATCAATTTCAGTACTATGAAATAATTTGGGCTCTGGAATTTTTTCATCTGTATTAATTGATGATACCCAATTTCTTAATGACGAAAGAGGATTAATAACTACAATTTTTATTATAAAAAGCTGAATAACCGCAAGAACTAGAAAAAACATCCCTAATTCTACAAAAAACAGCAGTTTTAATTCTCCAATATATTGCAATAAAGGCTCTTTATCAGGATAAAGAACAACTTTTCCAATCGTCTTTCCCTGATACAAAACTGGCCGAACAATTGAATCTTTATCCAGATCAGGCAACGCACCATCTTTTATAATATGCACTTTGCCATTTGTATGCAGCACACCCCCATAAAAACGATTATTTTGATCGAAAATCTGAATAGAACGAATGTTCTCGTCCAGGCCTTCAACATTAAGATAAGATTGAATGGATTCTAAATCATGATTCAGAATTGGTTTTACAGAAAAATTTGCCAGACGTGTGCATATACGTATGCTATTCTGCTTTAATCTTTCTGTCTCAAATTGTGTTCTGGAATGGATGCCGTAAAAATAACGTCCAATAAAAACAACGCATAAAGAGATCGAAATATAGGTTAAGATTTGGCTTGAAATTGATTTCATTTAGGGCTAATTAATTACTACTCTCTCACTCTAATTTATTGCAGACTTAATATGTGATACTGGAGTTTCAAAACCTTACATCCATCACAGACAGTTTACAAAAATTAATCAAAATCTTTACTTAAAAACATTTAAAACGTTTGTCCATGAAGTAAATCTGCCATTCATTTTTTTTTCTAAAACAGATTTATTATTCATATCAACAACTACAAGATACAAAAAAAGGAATGATTTACATTCCTTTTTTGTTTGTTTTAACAACTCCTAATATTTCAACTTACTATGAGTAAACACCTTTATTTTATCATTAACCGAGACAATTCCTGTATCCAGACCAATCAGATTTTGTCCAAACAGCACTTTATTTCCAAAGTTTCTGTACTTAGCTAATGTTTTCAAAGGATCTTTGCCGGCAACGATTCCTTTTTCCTGATCAACAGTAGTCATTACACAGCGGTCACATCGTTTAACACCAACAAAAGAAAGATTCCCAATAGTAAAGTCGCGCCAGAAATCCTCTTCAAAAGCCATGCCATTGGTAAAAACAAAATTAGGCCTGAACCGGTTTATAGTAATTTTTTCTCTTAAACGTTCATTAAGATCGTCCAGTGAACTTTGCCCAATAATCAAAAAAGGATAAGCATCAGCAAAAGATGTAATTTCATCTCCCGAAATTGCATAATCTGGATCTAATTTCCTCTTGCTTTCATCAGGCATGTATACCAACCGAACCGATAATCCTAATAATTTTGTAAACCAATCCGAGGCATCCTGACTCACCTCAAATGCATCAATTGTATCATCCCAAACGGTTACTTTAACTTTTTGGTTCGAAGCTGAAAAAATAGGCCGGAGCTCTAAATCTATCGATTCCAAAAACTCTCTATGTGCAATCCTTAATTTATCATTAACAACCTGAGGCTGAAAAAGAGCCAGCTGCGGATGCTCCCTCTGCGATAAAAATAGGCCATCATCATCTACCAGCAGCCAACGCCTGTCTAATTCCAATCCGCGATCAGTAACACGAGCTTCCTGTAACGAAATTCCACCCATTGATTTCACTGGATATACCCAGATTTCTGAAAGTTTCAGCATAACATTATTTTTTTTTCAAAACTACAAATTATTTTTCTCGGCATTCCTGATGCTATTCATAAAAAAAACAGCCCGAAAGCTGTTTTCTATTGTTATTTTTTTTTGCAAAAACAATAAGGCTATTTTACTATCAAAAAGCTTAAAACTTATTTATCTCCTCCAATAATAGAATAAGCAATTGACTGGGAGCATGATAAAATTATACTAAAAAACATCGCTACCCAGAACGTATCTACGGTAAAACCTCCAACAATTTTAGTACAAAGCAATATCACCAATGCGTTTATTACTAACAAAAACAAACCTAAAGTTACTATAGTAAAAGGCAGTGTCAGCAGCACCATTATTGGCTTGATAAAAATATTGAGCAGTCCCAAAACTACAGCTACAACCATTGCTGTAAAAGGTCCAGCAACATGAACTCCTGGCAAAAAATGGGCAATTCCAAATACCAGCCCAGCGGTAACAATTATTCGTATAATCAAATTCATAGCTGCAACATTTTAAATTTCAATAAAAATAATAAATTTTCTATATATTATTCCATTATTTTAAAAAAACACTTACTAATTCGTAGAACATTTTAGGATTTTCGGCATGTAGCCAATGTCCCGCATTGGGAATAGTCTGAATAGTAAAAGCTGGAAAATGTTTTATAATTCCTTCAAAATCAGAATCTAAAATATAATTAGAATTGCCTCCGCGAATAAAAAGAGCTGGCTTATCAAACACCATATCAGCTGCCAAAGCCTTACCGATTTCATCTATTTTTTCATTGAACACCTTCAAATTAAATCGAAAACCTAATTGCCCCGGCTCTAACCAAAATAAACTTTTCATCAGGAACTGACGCGTTCCAAAATCGGGAATATACGCTTTTAAGATTTCTTCGACTTCGTTTCGGCTTGGTTTATTAGAAAAATCTACTGCATTCAGTCCTTCCAAAATATCCTGATGATGCGGAGCATAAAATTTGGGGCCAATATCAGCAACTATTAATTTATCAACTAAATCTGGATAAGAGGCTGCTAAAAGCATGGCTGTTTTTCCTCCCATTGAGTGACCAATAACATCAATAGACTGTAAACCATTTGCCTTGCAGTAGTCATAAACATCCTGAGCCATAATTTCATAACTGAATTCATCCGAATGAAAACTGCGTCCATGATTGCGCAAATCCAGCATATGGACCACAAAACCATCGGTGGCGAATTGTGTTCCTAATGTTTTCCAGTTATCAGACATCCCTAAAAAACCGTGAATGATAAGTAAAGGTTTTCCTGAACCTTCTATTTTTGAGTAGAGCATTACAATTTCATATTGCAGATTTTAGATTTTAGACAGCAGATTTAAAACTTCCCGTCTAAGACCATTCATCTAATTTATAAACTATTTCAATTTCTTCAAATACATATTCACCACATTATCAAGACCAAGATAAAGTGCTTCCGCTATAAGGGCATGCCCAATAGAAACTTCCAATAATCCAGGAATATTTTGTTTAAAAAACTGAACATTATCCAGACTCAAATCATGTCCTGCATTTATTCCTAAATCTAACTGATTAGCCAAAACTGCTGCTTTAACATAAGGCTCAATTCCATCTTCCTTTCCTAAAGCGTATTGGTGTGCAAAAGCTTCGGTGTATAATTCAATTCTGTCGGTACCTGTTTTCTTAGCCCCTTCAATCATTTCAAGAACTGGATCCACAAAAATAGAAGTCCTGATCCCGTTTCGCTGGAATTCCTGAATAACTTCTGTTAAATATGACTGATTTCTTATAGTGTCCCAGCCCGCAGATGAGGTAATTGCTCCAATGGCATCAGGAACCAAAGTAACCTGATCTGGTTTACATTCTAAAACCAAGTCTATAAAATTATGCTGCGGATTTCCTTCAATATTATACTCTGCAGTAACTACTGATTTTAAATCCCGTGCATCCTGATAGCGAATATGACGCTCATCGGGACGAGGATGAATTGTTATTCCCTGCCCTCCAAAATTCTGAATATCTACAGCAACTTTAAGCAGATCAGGTACATTTCCTCCTCGGGCATTACGCAAAGTGGCTATTTTATTTATATTAACGCTAAGCTTTGTCATAGAAACAAGTATTAATTGTAAGTCATATTATTTTGAGACAACAAAAATACAAAGTAAAAGGTAGCATATTTTGTATATTTTTGATTATTTTGCATCGTTTATTGAACGAAAACTTATGAATGATTTAAAAGATTACATAACAAACGACTACAAAGCAATTGACACCCAGGAAACTATTGGGGAAGTTCAATTTTTTTTTGATGATGTAACCTTTTCTCATTTCCCAATTGTAGAAGAAGGAATTTACATAGGGAGCATTGCTGCCGATGATATTGAAACTTTTGACAGTGATAAAAAAGTCACTGATTATAAATATACCTTAGAACATTTTTTTGCCAGAGCCAATATGATCTGGCTGGACGTTTTAGAAGTTTTTGCTAAAAACCATACGAATCTGGTTCCAATATTAGACGAAAATAATGCCTATGTTGGCTACTATGAAATGGAAGATGTTATTAAATTTTTTCATGAAACCCCTTTCCTAAAAGAGCAGGGAGCCATCATCATTGTAAGCAAAAATGCCATAGACTATTCAATGAGCCAAATTACCCAAATTGTCGAAAGCAATAACGGCAAGCTTCTGGGACTCTTTATTTCCAATTCGGACGTTAATACTATCGAGGTTACGCTGAAAATCAATGTAGGTTCATTAAATGAAATTATTCAGACTTTTAGAAGATACAATTACGAAATCATCTCAGAGCACAACGAAGACAATTATATCAACAGCTTAAAAGAGCGTTCAGACTATTTAGATAAATATCTGAATATGTAGTTATTGAATACAAGCCCCCAAATCAATAACAAACAACAAAATATCAAAAAAAATGAAAGTAGCTATTTTTGGCCAATATTATCTGGTAAGCACAGAACCTATAATTAAAGACATTTTTGTGTTTTTTAACAATAATAATGTAGAAATGGCTATTGAATCCGATTTCTTAAACATGTTGTACGAAAAAAAAATCATCGAGAAAGAATACAATACCTTTTCTTCGCAGGATGTTTTAGATTCTACTTTTGATATGTTAATCAGCATTGGAGGCGATGGAACAATGTTAAGAGCCGTAACACTTGTACGCAATTCTGGAATCCCAATATTAGGAATTAATGCAGGCAGGTTAGGTTTCTTGGCAACTGTCCAAAAGGAAAATATAGCTGCTTTCATGCAGATTGTCATCGATAAAAAATATAAAATTTCTAAAAGAACCTTATTGAGCATAACTTGTACTCCTGAAAACACAGCTATAGAAGGTCTTAATTTTGCTTTGAATGAAATATCAGTCAGCCGGAAAGACACCACTTCGATGATTACTATAGACACTTATCTGAATGATGAATTTTTAAATTCATATTGGGCAGACGGATTAATTATTGCCACGCCCACAGGAACTACAGGCTATTCCTTAAGCTGCGGAGGCCCAATTTTGACTCCCGATGTAAAAAGCGTAGTAATTACCCCAATCGCTCCGCATAATTTAAACGCAAGACCGCTGGTGGTTCCAGACACTACCGAAATCCGGTTAAAAGTATCTGGCAGAGAAGATCAATATTTAGTCTCCCTGGATTCCAGAATTACAAGTGTAAAAAATGATTCTATCTTAATCATAAAGAAAACCAATTTTGAAATTAACATGGTTGAAATTCCTGAAGAAACATTCTTTAAAACCCTGAGAACAAAATTGCTTTGGGGCGAAGACAGAAGAAATTAATGATTGTACAGCTATACTAATTACTCTTTTTTTATCGTTTGCAACTTTATCATTCCCCTGCAAAAAAGAATCTTTTTTCAAAAAAAGACACTATTCGGCAGATACATGTCGAATCCTATTGATTATTATTATATTTGCAGGCAACTTAATAATTTTATGAGCAGAATTTTCATTACATTTTTATGCTTTTTCACATTTGCTGCCAGTAATGCACAAATTCATGAAATAGGGATTTTCCTGGGAGGAAGTAACTATATAGGAGATGTAGGATCAACAACTTATATCGCTCCAAACGAACCTGCTTTTGGAATTTTATACAAATGGAACCGAAGCCCTAGGCATGCTTATAGATTTTCTTACACACAGTCAAAAATTTCGGCAGATGACAGTGACTCAAATGAACCAGGGAGACACGATAGAAGGTACAGTTTTACTAATGATGTAAAAGAATTATCTGCAGGATTAGAATTTAATTTTTTTGATTTCAACCTGCACGATGAAAGACCAAAATTTACACCTTATGTACATTCAGGCATTAGTTATTTTATGTATGACAACTTATATATAGAGTCTGGCCAGACCAAAAAAAAAGGCACAAAAAGCTCAATTGCCATTCCGATCACTTTAGGTGTTAAAACCAGTTTTGCAAGAAATTTTGTTTTAGGATTAGAGGCAGGAGCAAGATATTCATTTACAGACAATATTGATGGCAGTAACCCTGCGGACAGCAATCTGGAAAAATTTGGAAATTTAAATAATAATGATTGGTATGTATTTTCGGGTATAACATTGACTTATACTTTTGGAAAAAAACCATGTTACTGCGCTGATTAAAAGATGTTAAAAAACGAAATAAATATAAATAATATGCCCAAACACATAGCTATCATAATGGATGGCAATGGACGCTGGGCAAAACAGCAAGGATTTCTTAGAACGATTGGTCATGAAAATGGATCAAAATCACTAAAAAAAATTATAAAAGAGTGTAATTCGCTAGGAATTGAATATCTGACCGTATACGCTTTCTCTACCGAAAACTGGAACAGACCCAAGCTGGAAGTTGACACTTTAATGAAAGTACTCATAAAAACATTAAAGAAAGAACTAAAAACCATGCAGGAAGGCAACATCAAAATGAATGCTATTGGAAATTTAGAGAAATTACCAAAAAACGCTCAATTGGAATTATTTGATGTTATAGACAAAACAAAAGAAAATACCAAAATGACAGTAACTCTTGCCTTAAGTTATGGATCTAGGGAAGAATTAGTAAATGTTGTGAAAAAAATAAGCGATAAAGTTAAAAATAATATAATTTCAATAGACAGTATTGACGATTCAATTATTAATGAGCATCTTTACACGCATAATTTACCTGATGTCGATCTATTGATTAGAACAAGCGGAGAACATAGGATAAGTAACTTTTTGTTGTGGCAGATAGCCTATTCAGAATTATACTTTGCAGATGTACTATGGCCTGATTTTAAAGAAGAAAATCTGCATGAGGCTATCATTAGTTATCAAAAAAGAGAACGTCGATTTGGAAAAACAAGCGAACAAATTAAATAATTTTTTAGTGTTACACAAAAGCATAAAACTAGTCCTTACTTTTATAATATTAGGAACTTATACCCAAATTAAGGCACAGGACAGAGTACCGTTTGATCAAGGTAAAAAATACATTTTGGGAGATGTAAAAGTTGTTGGAGATATCAGCTTCAACCCTCAAACGGTTGTTACATTTGCTGGACTGGAAAAAGGACAGGAAATTACAATTCCTGGTGAACAGATTAGCAGTTCCATAAAAAAACTGGGGAAACTTGGCCTTTTTGATGAAATCGCTTTTTACGTAGACCGAATAGAAAATGACAGCATTTTCCTTGACCTGAACATCAAAGAATTACCTAAAATAAATGAGGTTAAATTCGTAGGTGTATCCAAAAGCAAAACGGAAAGTTTTATTAAAGACAATGGCTTGACTAATGGCAAAATTGTAACTGAGAACTTAATTACAACTACTAAAAATTATATTGAGAAAAAGTACAAGAAAGATGGCTTTTTCAACACCAAGGTCCACATAACAACAACTAAGGACACTACAGAAACCAACCATGTAAACATGCTTGTAAAAGTAGATGTTGGTGACAAAATAAAAATATACAAAATTGATTTTGAAGGCAATAAGGAAGTGCCTAGCAAAAAGCTTTTGAGTTCAATGAAAAACACCAAAGTAAAGAACTCTATTAATATCTTAAAAAGATCAAAATATATTGAAGACAAGTACCAAGAGGACTTGGAAAAAATAGTTAATGACTACAAAAAAATTGGTTATCGCGATGCCCGTATAGTAAGCGATTCTGTAGCATATAACGAAGAAAAAAACGCCATTTATATCAAAATCAAAGTAGAAGAAGGGCTAAAATATTACTTTGGCAATATCAAGTTCATTGGAAACACGGTGTATTCTGATGATTTATTAAGAAGCTTCTTAGGGATTAATACTGGCGATATCTACAATGGCGTTCTATTACAGGAAAGAATTTCTGACAAGTCAAAACCAGATGGTGAGGATATAACAAATTTATATCAAAACAATGGGTACTTATTCTCAAATATCAATGCAGTTGAAACTAAAACTGTAGATAATAAAATCGACTTCGAAATCCGGGTTACTGAAGGCCCAATAGCATATTTTAACAAAATCACAGTAGTTGGAAACGACAAAACAAATGATGAAGTTATCTATAGAGAATTAAGAACTAAACCAGGCGAAAAATACAATAAGGCTGAGCTGGTCAGAACAATCAGAGAGATTGGACAATTAGGCTTTTTTGATCCTGAAAAGATTGAACCTAAATTCAAGAATGTTGATTCTGGAGCTGGTACAGTGGACATTGAATATAATGTTGTTGAAAAAGGAGCTAGCCAGATAGAACTCCAAGGAGGATACGGCGGTGGTGGTTTCGTTGGTACTTTAGGATTATCTTTTAATAATTTTTCAGCACGAAACATGTTTAATAAAGATGCTTATCAGCCAGTTCCAATGGGTGATGGACAAAAAGTAGCATTGCGTCTGCAGGCTAGTTCTTATTACAAAACCTACAGCTTATCCTTTTCAGAACCTTGGTTTGGAGGAAAAAAACCTGTTTCATTTAGTACATCATTTGCTTTCAGCCAGCAATACAGTTCAAATTATCAAACACAAAGAATTGACAAATCAAAATACATCAACATCTTGTCATTATCTGTAGGTCTGGCAAAAAGACTTACGGTACCAGACGATTTTTTCACGCTTTCGCAATCGATCAGATTCCAGCAATATGACCTGCACAATTATTATTATGGATTGTTTACTTTTGCCAATGGAAGTTCAAAAAATTTATCATATAACATAGGCTTAACCCGTAATAGCAAAGGACTCAATCCTATATTCCCAACTTATGGAGCAGAGTTTTCTATAACTGGTGAATTTACATTACCTTATTCTTATTTCAACGGAATTGATTATGCTACGTTAGGGGAACAGGAAAAATATAAATACAAGTATGATGGTGTAGCTTATGGCACGTCATATGTAGATAACAATGACAAAGTTGTAAATAAAGGGGATTATGTAGACAAGCTGCCATCCTCTGGTCTTCCTAACAAAGTAGACAACTATCAAGATGCTGTTGCCGATCCTGGAAAAGTAGATCAGGAAAAATACAAATGGCTGGAATATTACAAAATTCAATTTACTGGTGACTGGTATACCACTTTATATAAAAAACTAGTATTACGCACAGTAGCTCAATTTGGATTCCTGGGTGCTTACAATCAAGATCGAGGAGTAATTCCTTTCGAAAGATATTATTTAGGAGGAGACGGTATGGCTGGAAGTTCTATAGACGGAAGGCAAAACATAGGATTGAGAGGTTATGAAAATGGATCATTAACACCAGCCAACAGCAATGGGGACGCTTATGGTGCAACTATTTATAACAAATTCTCTTTGGAGATGCGTTATCCGATAACATTAAAAGCATCAGCTTCCATCTATGCCCTTGCATTTGCCGAAGCTGGACAGGCCTACGCCACATTATCTGACTATGAACCATTTAACTTAAATCGTTCATCAGGAGTTGGATTAAGAGTATTTATGCCAGCATTTGGATTGTTAGGTATTGATTTCGGATATGGATATGATGCTGTTCCTGGAGCAATAAAACCAAGTGGATGGCAAACGCATTTCATAATAGGGCAACAGTTTTAAATGACTTTGGTTTGAAATTTCTAAAATCAAAAATTATGAGAAAAGAATTTTTATTTATAATTTTATCCTTAATCACGACAACAGCAATTAACGCTCAAACCAAAGGAAACAAAGTAGGTTATATTGATATGGAATACATATTGCAAAATGTACCCAACTATACCGAAGCAAAAGCTCAATTAGAACAAAAAGCCCAGAAATGGAAACAAGAAATAGAAGCTAAAAAATTAGAAATAAATAAACTCACTGAGGCTCTAAAAGCCGAAAGACCTTTATTGACAGCTGAATTGATCGAAGAGAGAGAAACCGAAATAAAGTTTCTTGAAACCGAAAAATTAGATTATCAGCAGAAAAGATTTGGGCCAAACGGAGATTTGATAATACAAAAAGCAGGATTGGTAAAACCTATTCAAGATCAGGTTTTCACGGCTGTCCAAGACATTGCAGAAACCAAAAAATATGATTTCATATTTGATAAATCTTCCCATTTAACCATTCTTTTTGCTGCAAAAAGATTTGATATCAGCGATCAAGTGATTCGGGTGCTAAACAGAACCGAAAAAAGGGAACAGCTGACTAAAAAACAGCTAAAAGAAGAGCAGGCAAAAGAAGAGAAAGAAGATGCGTTAGATGAAAATCCTGAATTGGCAGCAAGAGAGAAAGCATTATTAGACAAACAGGCTGCCCGTGAAAAATTAGTATCAGATAAAAAAGCAGCACAAGAAGAAGCAAAGAAAAAGTACGAAGAAAAAAGAAAACAATTACTAGCTGAAAGAGAGGCTAAAAAAAATGGCACAGTTGTTGCACCGCCAAAAACAGAAGCCACAACAGCAACCCCTTCTGCAAATACAGAAACAGCCAAAACAGTAACTGAAGAGGTTAAGCCAAATGCACAAGAAGAACGCAAAAAAGCCTTAGAAGAAAAAAGAAAAAAAATCCTGGAAGAAAGAGAAGCAAACAAAAAAGCACTCGAAGAAAAAAGATTAAAAGAAATACAAGAGAAAGAAGCTCTTAAAAAAGCTAATGAAGTAAAATAAAAAAAATACAAATTCTAATTAATTACTAAATATTTTAAAACAATGAAACAATTCAAAACTTTACTAATTGCTGCAATACTTTTTATAGGAGCTGCTCAAATTTCATCAGCTCAAACTAAAGTAGCTCATGTGGATGTGGCTGAAATCATGGGAAAAATGCCTGCCATATTAGATGCTCAAAAGCAATTACAAACTCTTGGAACAACTTATGACAGTGACTACAAAAAAATGGTTGAAGAGTACCAGGCAAAATTAAAAAAATACGAAGAGGAATCTGCAAAAGTTACTGAGGCCGTAAATCAAGAACGCCAAAAAGAAGTTCAGGATATGCAAAAAAGAATTGTTGATTTTAGAGACAATGCTCAAAAAGAATTACAAAATAAAGAGTCTGAAATCATGAAGCCTATTATGGAAAAAGTGAAAGCTTCTATTCAAAAGGTTGGTAAAGCTAAAGGATTCCAATATGTGCTTGACAGCTCTACTCTTCTGCTTGCAGACGGAACAAATATTACTGTTGACGTAAAAAAAGATTTAGGTTTTTAATCTGCCTATACATTTAAAAACTGCTCATTCTAAACTATTTTTTAGAGTGAGCAGTTTTTTTTTACATTATAAAATATAGTATATTTAATCTTAGAAATTCTGTTTTGGATTATTGCCATTGCCAAAACAAAACTGCAGTCTAAATTATATTAAAAACAACACTTTAGCCTTAAATTTAAAACCATGACAAACGACAGCCCAATTGGTGTTTTTGACTCTGGAATTGGCGGTACCTCTATCTGGAAAGCTATTCATGAATTATTGCCTAACGAACGAACAATTTATTTAGCTGACAGCAAGAATGCCCCTTACGGACAGAAATCAAAAAATGAGATTATTGCGTTGAGCATGAAAAATACGGATTTATTGATTGAAATGGGATGTAAATTAATTGTTGTGGCCTGCAATACTGCAACAACCAATGCTATTCAGGAATTGAGGGCAAAATACAGTATTCCATTTATTGGCATCGAACCAGCGATAAAACCAGCTGCAACAAATTCCAAGACTCAGACAATAGGAATACTAGCAACAAAAGGCACATTAAACAGTGAACTTTTTAATAAAACGACTGAGAAGTTTCAGGATACAAAAATTATAGAACAAGTGGGTTATGGACTAGTTCAACTAATTGAAGAAGGCAAAATAGACTCTCTCGAAATGACTCAATTACTGTATTCATATCTCACCCCGATGATTGAAGCCAATATTGATTATCTTGTATTGGGATGCAGTCATTATCCTTATTTAATTCCTCAGATCAAAAAAATTATTCCTGCACATATTCATATCATTGATTCTGGAGAAGCTGTAGCGAAACAAACCCAGAATATACTCAGAGAAAAAACAGGTTTTTCAAGTGGCACAAAGGGAGACTCTATTTTTTATACTAATACCGATCCTAAAGTTCTAAACGAAATCCTGGAAAATAAATACCAGGTTGAACAAAAGGATTTCTAAATTATTCTAATTTCTTTCTAACGAACCAAATACCATCCAAATTAAGATTCAAGGTTAATTTATGGTAATTTTCCTGAATCAATGAATTGGTTATTTGACCTCTGCTCCCATAAGTATATGAAATAAACAAAGCCGACGAAAGATGGTCCAAAGGCAGCGAAACTCCAACTGAAAAATTCCTGTCACTTATCTTTTTGCCATCAATCTCAAGATAACCAGTATCATAGTGAGCACCGACTGCATATTTTATCCTGTCAAAATAATTTCTGGATGTTTTAGTTTTTAAATATGAAAAACCTAAAGAAATTTTTTCCTGATCTGAAAAACTACCATACAGATCGGATTGATTAGTAGCATCCCAGAAACTTTTTTCATAATCGATATTCAGATTAAACTTATTCCGGAATGATTTATTAACTCCGAAACCAATATCCAAAGGCAGATAAAAATCATCCGTAACAGATTGTGCATCGGTTTCTAATGAAGAAGTGCCAGCCGAATTCGAAATAACAACTGATTGAATTTTGGACGCATTAACCCGTGCTGGAGATTTCACATTGAGTCCAAAAGTGAGTGCTGAATTCATTTTTAACTGTGAACTCAGGATTGGCCTAATACCGCTGTAATTTACTTTTTTATCAATACTTACAGTCGAACTTCCAATTGTATACGTTCTCTGGTCGGTAGTGTTTCCAAAAAGTACTGAAGCAGAAAACCCTATAGATAGTTTATTACTCAATTTGTAAGCATAAGAGAAATCCAAATTATTAAGTCCGCCAGTCCCTATTACATCCAGATAATAGTTTTCATTATTGCCATCAATTATTGGAATTTTTAATCCTGATATTTTAAAGGAAGAACTCGAATAAGGCATCATCGCTAAACTGAACGCAGATTTCTTTGTAATTGGAAAAGCAAATGCAAGATGAGAAAACTGAAAATTGTTTCTGTTTTCCTTTTTAAGATTATCTTCAAAAGAAGACTGAATTCCAGTACCGCCAATCTCAAAAAAGAAATTATTGGCCGGAATATTGACTAAGGAAGCTGCATTTTTATTGTTAATAAAATCATCTGACAAAAGGGCTATTCCTGCAGTGCCTAAAGCTGCTGTCGATCCAAAATTAGATTCATACAGACTTCCTAAACCATAAAGGGAATATGGTGAAGTAGCAATACTTTGTGAATAAGACAACAAGGAAGAAAAAAATACTAAAACGAAGAATAAGTGACTTTTTTTCATTAATACGTAATGTAATAAATTTGTAATTTCATTTTATTCTCTTTACTCAACTGATCTCCCAGAACAACCCTATCTACAACTTTAGATAAATTGGGCAGAGTAAAGAGCAGTCCGCTTTTAGAGTCTGATTCTTTGAGCATTTCCTTTTGCAGAAAAGCACCCAAAGAAATTTCATAACTTACATTTTCATCAAATTCATCATTGCTATTATTAAGAGCCGCAACAGCATTCAAGCCTTCAGAATCTGTTAATGCTGATTTAAGCCGGTTCAATTTATCGACAACATACACGCTCAGTTTTTCGGGCAATGGAAACATTTTGGAATACGAGTTTTTAATAGGTTTCATTATCAATCTGGCATCAACGATAGCTCCTTTATCCGAAAGGTATTTCAGCTGCCGTATATAAGGGAAGTCAACCCTGCAGGCAATTCCTGTTCCAGACTGAATAAAACCGCTATTCGCCGTATAAATTGTAGATAAACTCATTTTGGACAAGGGCAGATCTTGAATTAAAGTTCCCGACCTATCAGATGACACGGCATTGAATTGCTTGCTTATATCTGAAATTGTAAAATCTTTGATATAATTATCATCAGTACCGCCAATTCCTTTTGAATAATACAAACGAAGGACACTTGATAAATTAAAGCCTATCACACTCGAGGAAGTGCCTGAAGATGATTTTATGACAAAACCTTTTAAATAATCTGTAAACTCTCCTGAAGCTGTAATTTCATTGTTTTTAAACTTATTAAAAAGCTCCTGTCCAAATTCATTATCCAACTTAATAGTAATGCTGTCCTTACCTAAAGGCTTTGGCTGATACGAGATAGATCCCAAGCTGGATTCATTATAAACTAAACTGGAATTATTATAGAAACTATTATCATTTGCATTCGGCTTAAAATTCTTTAAAACCCTATGGATATTTAAAGTCTGTACCTTAGTCGTATCGGCATAGTAATAGTCATCATATCTCATAATCATGGCAATGGAATCAAAAACATAGCCAGTGGCATCAGTATCCGAATTTTGACTGTAAAGATTAAATGAACTAGTAGATACTTGAAAATAGCTATCTGATTTTATTTTTCCAAAAAGCGGATCATCATAATTGCCAACCAGAATCCTGCTTTCGCTTGAAGTGATCAAAGAATCCAATTTTACAATAGAAACATCCACAGTTACAGTATCTATTGAAAGCACTTTATTATTCACTGCCAGATAATCGGCACCAACTACAAACTCTCCCGCATCAATATCAGAATCACATGAAATAATAAGCAAGCCCGAAAAAATTAAAAGCAAAAACCTGTACATATCTTTTTTTTGAGCAAATATATCAGTCCACATTTTAGCAGTCCTAATAACATATACCATCGGGGACAAACAGTCTATAAAAGCACAAAAACAATCTACATACTGCAATCTGGTTTAAAGTCTGGATTCAGCCTTGGTAATTGCCAGTTTGTCTATAAAATATAGCCATGTATATATATTCTTTTTTATTGACTGGCAACACCGCTACTTTTGGCCCAATAATTAAATAATGAGAATAAACAATATTATTAAGCTCTCGATTTTGATTCCGTTATGCAGCGTTCATGCACAAAACGGGCATATTCTTGAATTTAATACCAAAACAGAACCGATAGATAATGGTTCTATAAAACAAACGGAAATTGGAATGCAATTTTTTAAAGACATCAGCATCACTAATGCATTGAAAAACACTTTCAAATATAAGAGTACCACCATTGCTGATGAAGTTGAAAACTATCTGCTGGAAAATTACAATTCCAATTACAGCAATACTCATTTTAACAATTTTACAAATGCTTTTGAATTTTCACATCAGTTTTCCGAAAAAACAAAATTGAATCTAAGCTTCGAACCGACAGTTAATTTTCAAAATACCATCAGCATTTCAGATGTAACACTTTTGGGAGGAATAGAAATAAGCCAAGTGCTGAGCCAAAATAACAGCATTGATTTAGGAATAAAAAGAATGACCGTTTTTGGAAAACCACAAATATTGCCAACAATTTCTTTGAATCATCAGTTTAATAAAGATGTATATCTAAAATTAGGATTTCCAAATTCCTCACTCTCCTATTCCAGTTCTATCCGCGATTCTTTCAGCTTAAAAAATGACTTTAGCGGAAGCAATTACAACCTCAGCCCTTCCATCATTACAGCTGATAAAAAGATAACCAAAGCTGGATTTTCGCAAATGGAAACCACATTGCAATATGAAAGAAACATTGACACTTCGTGGTTTGTAAATTTCAAAGGAGGATATTCTACCAGCAAGGAATTCAGATTTTCGGATGAAAATGAAACGGCTGAAATTAATCAGGCATTAAAAAACGGAGGTATCTTTTCCATTAGCATCAAATACAAACTTTAATAAACACCATGCACATTATGAAACATTTAAAAAAAGGTATCTTTATTACCACATTCCTTATCAGCTTAATTTTCATTGGATGCAGTAATGATGATGACGATGATGACACATTAGGAAATTGGGTAAAAAAATCTGCATTTGATGGCCCAGCACGATCCAGTGCAGCCAGTTTTGTTATTGGTACGTATGCGTATGTCACAACTGGTTATACAGGAGATGAATACCTAAAAGACCTTTGGGCATATAATTCTACAGGAGACTATTGGGAACAAAAAGCAGATTTTATTGGTATTGCCAGAAGCTCCGGAAGCGGCTTTGAATTAAATGGCAAAGGATATATTGGCCTTGGCTATGACGGAACCAATAAATTAAAAGATTTTTATCAATACGATCCAGAAACGAATACCTGGACACAAAAAGCAGATTTTGCAGGAACCGCCCGTTATAGTGCCGTAGGTTTTCAAGTAGGAGGAAAAGCTTTTTTAGGAACTGGATATGATGGCAATTATCTAAAAGATTTTTACCAATACAGTGATACCGATAATACCTGGACACAAGTAAATGGCTTTAGTGGCAACAAAAGAAGAAATGCCACAGTATTTGTAATTAATGATATTGCTTATCTAGGCACAGGAATTAATAGCGGTGTTAATCAAGTTGATTTTTGGGCATTTGATCCCCGTACAGATATTTGGACTAGAAAAAGAGACTTGGATGATGACGAAAGCGATCACGACACTTATTCAATCACCAGAGCCAATGCATCCAGTTTTTCAATAGATGGATTAGGCTACGTAGCTTGCGGATCAAGCGGCAATACCATCTGGGAATACAATCCGAATACCGATATCTGGACAAACAAAACATCCTTGGAAGGATCTGGCAGATCGGATGCCATAGGAATTACCATAAATGGAGAAAGAGGTTTCATTTTACAAGGAAAATCAGGAACTTCATACTTTGATGATGTTTGGGAATTTAAACCAAGAGAAGAACAGAATGACGATGACAACTAATAATACCAACAATAAATTCTTCTGGAAAAAAATCCAGAAGAATTTGTCATATACTCTAAATCTGTGCCTAATTATATTCCTGATTGGAGTACTGCTGGTTATTTTTTGCCAAAAAGAACAAGACTTGAAAATTCAATCGATAAAAATTACCAATGGCTGGGGATATGTTATTACCAGCAATGACAAAATACTTATCAAGCAAACTATTATTCCTGTAATCAGTGAATCCAAAAGTTTTGAAACCGAAAAAGAAGCGTTGGCTGTAGGGCAATTAGTTCTCAAAAAATTGAAGTCCAATAACTCACCCACTATTACAAAAAATGATTTAATTTTATTAAAAATAATAAGCAGATGAACTTCGTATCGATAAAAAACAACTTCTCCAGCAAAATACTGATTCATGCCGTTATTTGGTGTTTTTTTATTTGTACCTCTCTTATTCAATTTTACGAAAGTCCTAGCCGTATCAGCACTGATTTCTATGTGCAATGGCTTACAGGAATTTTTTTATTTTACCTTAATTACACTTATCTGGTAACTCATTTTCTTTTACAGAAAAAATACGTCTATTACATAAGCATTATATTAGTTCTGATTATAATTTTCATGGTTGTCAGACATGAATTTTTCATGCCTGAATTCCGAGATATGAGACCACCAAATAGTGTTAATTTCACAAAAATTCCTTTTGCCAACAATAATATTGAACATAGAATTCATAGAAGGAACCAGCCCATTTTCTTCAAAATTATACCTTCTGTTTTTTATATTTTAATTATAGCCATCAGCACTATCATCAAAACGCTGTCAGAGTTTTACGGTGACCAGCAAAATAAATTGATTGCCGAGAGTCAAAGAACAGCAACAGAATTAAACTACCTAAGAACCCAGACAAACCCTCATTTTTTGTTTAATTCCTTAAACAGCATTTATTCATTGGCGCATAAAAAATCGGATTTGGTTCCCGATGCTATCGTAACTTTATCCGAAATGATGCGGTACATGCTTTATGAAACGGACAATAAATATGTTTTGCTCGAAAAGGAAATCAATTATATTAAAAACTATATTGATCTACAAAAACTTAGGCTTAACAACATTGAAAATATCTCCATAAATATACATGGCAACACCAAGGACAAATATATTGAACCCATGCTTTTAATTTCATTTATAGAAAATGCATTCAAATATGGAACCGATTACAAAGGGACAGCCTATGTCAAAATTGTAATTACTATTGAAGAAAATATATTTACCTTTTGCATAGAAAATAAAATTGAAAACAACAGAAAAGATCCCGAAAATTCAGGAATTGGATTGGCAAATATTAAAAACAGACTAGCTCTGCTTTATCCAAACACGCATCAGCTGGATATAAAATCAACTGAATCAAAATATAAAGTAAATTTAGTTTTGCAATTAGATCAAATTCAACCACAGACAAATGCAACATTTACACCAACATTATAAATTACAGGAATATGAAATGTGTTATTATTGACGATGAACCATTGGCAGTAGACTTGCTGGTGGAATTTGTGGGAAGGGTAGATTCACTCGAGCTGGTGACCACATTTACCAATGCAATTGATGCCATATCAATAATCAATCAATCAGAAGTTGACTTAATTTTTCTGGACATCGAGATGCCACATTTTACGGGTATTGATTTTATCAATGCAATCGAGAAAAAGCCCTTGATCATATTTACAACAGCTTATTCCAATTATGCAGTCGAAGGTTTTAATCTTGGTGCCGTAGATTATCTGGTAAAACCAATTCCTTTTAATCGATTTTTAAAAGCAGTGTTGCGGGCACAGCAGATTTTTGTTCCCAAGACCCTCCCGCAAACCAATCAAACGATAAGTTCTCCAGAAATTGAACATGATTTCATGTTTGTCCGAGCTGAATATGAGAATGTAAAAATTAACTTTTCGGATATTTTATTTATCGAAGGATTGAAAGACTACGTAAAAATATATACCACAGATAATAAATATACCTTAACACTAATAAGCCTGATAAAACTTGAGAATTTATTGTCGCCAAAAGGATTTGCAAGAATTCATCGCTCGTATATCATCAACATCAAACATGTAAAGTCAATACAAAAAAACAAGGTACTGATTGCCGAAAAAAGAATACCAATTAGTGAGAGTTACAAGGCTTCTTTCTTTGAAAAAATAAATATTTAAATTTATTTATTCCTTAAACCAGCTCGAATACATCACGTAATTATTGGAAATACGCTCAATTTCGCCAGCAAAATTAGATTGATCAATATCCTTTACTTTCTTGGCCGGAACGCCAGCCCAAATGGTACCTGATTCTACAATTGTGTTTTGTGTAATCACTGATCCTGCTCCAATAATTGAATTGCTCCCAATGACGCAATTATCCATAACAATAGCCCCCATACCTATTAATACATTATCATGAATAGTACAGCCGTGTACAATTGCATTATGACCAATAGAAACATTGTTACCTATGATAGTTGGATGTTTTTGATAGGTACAATGAACAATTGCCCCATCTTGAATATTCACCTTGTTGCCAATAGTAATAAAATTTACGTCTCCTCGAATTACGGCATTAAACCAGACACTGCATTCAGCACCAAAAGTAACATCACCCACTATGGTAGCGTTTTCTGCCACATAACAATCTTCGGGTATATTAGGTGATTTTCCGTTAACAGGTTTTATTATCATTGCTAGAATTATAAAATTTAATTAATTGCTGGACAGTTACAATCGTATTTTGCAGCTTTGCATAAAAAGTTAAACCCTAAGGTAATTTGATGAAATCCAGAACCTTCATACTGTACCTCTCCTAGCAAATGTGTATAAGAGTAAGCGAACATGAAACTTTTATAATTAAAACCTACAAGGGGATTGATATAATGTAATTTCTGACTGCCTGTTCCACTTCCGTTAAGATTCTCAGCTCCATCAAAACTCTGTCTATAAGACAAACCTCCCCATAATTGACCCATTTCAAGATTTTTATACGCTTTTAAATTCATATCTAATGAACTTTCTCTTGTCTTGTCTACATATTGAAAAAGTAACGAAGGCTCAAAAAGCACTTTATCAGCATTGCCAAAAACATAACCACCACTAACAATAAATTTTCTCAGATTATCACTTTCATATTCTGTATACAATTCTTGTCTGGTCTCCAAAACATTTTTTACAACTCCATTAAAACTAAAATCAAGAAAATTATAAGATGCTCCAATATCTAAATTAAAATAAGAGGCATTCTGCTCTATATTACCTAAGGCCGGATCATAATCACCAGAATTCTGAAATTCGGTTTCATCCAATTGACTTTGACTAACTCCCACATTAACACCAAAAGATAACTGATTCAAATCAACCTCATCTCTGGAAAACATAATATGATGTGCATAGGTAGCCTTGAAGCCAAATTGTGAATGATATCCATTTACATCATTAAAAAGTATCGCCCCTGCTCCAGACCGCTCTCCTATCTTACCATTGTAACTAAGTGTCTGGAGTGCTGGCGCATTTTCCTGATCGAACCATTGCTTTCTAGCAGTAAGCCTTACTTTACTGCAATTTGAAGCGCCTGCCATCGATGGAAAAATCAAATAATAATTATCCGATAAATAATCAGAATATACAGGAATTCCTTCTTGCGAAAAAACATTTAAACTAATAAAAAAGAGAACAATTACTAACTTGATTCTAGTGTACATTTACGAAATGGTTTAAAAAATTAATGGCGCAAGAAAAACATTTGTTAATTTATTCATTAAAAAACCAAATATAGTTAATCGTGGAAAATAACTTTAGTAAATTTGCAAAAAATAACAAACTTATGACTAAAGTTACCATAAAAGACACACAGAATCCTACTATAATTAAATTCGAATTTCCAGACTTTATCACTCAAAATGAAAGCTTTGAATTTAAAAATATTGATGAAGCTAAATCTTCGCCATTGGCTCAACAGCTTTTTTATCTGCCATTTGTAAAAACGGTATATATTTCAGGAAATTTTATAGCGGTTGAAAGATTCAGTATAGTAGAATGGGACGATGTAAAGGAAGCAGTTGCAGAGCAAATCGAAGCTTATGTTAACAAAGGCGGAGTTATAATTAACGCCGATGAGAACAGACCAAAAAAACAGGCAATTACCGTATATGGAGAATCTACTCCAAATCCGGCAGCACTTAAATTTGTAGTCAACAGAATGATCACGAAAAATGCTGTCGAATTTAAAAATATAGATCAAAGCGCTCCATCACCGCTGGCTACTGAACTATTTAAATTTCCATATGTAAAAGAGATATTTATTGATGAAAATTATATTTCGGTTACAAAATATGACATTAATGAATGGCAGGATATTACATTAGAATTAAGAACTTTTATCAAGCAGTTTATTGAAAACGGTGGAAGTGTTCTTGACGAGAATTTAATTCAGACAATTGTGAAGGATGAAAAAGCAAAAGACGAATCATTTGACTCTCTTGACGAAACTTCACAGAAAATCATCAATATCTTAGAAGAATATGTAAAACCAGCAGTTGCTGCTGATGGCGGTAATATTCTTTTTGATTCCTATGATGATACATCAAAAACAGTAAAAGTAATTATGCAGGGAGCTTGCAATGGATGCCCATCGTCGACTTTTACGCTAAAAAGCGGTATCGAAAATATGCTAAAAAGCATGCTGAATGATGAAGGAATTAAAGTAGAAGCTGTTTAATTACAGGAAAAAATAAATATAAAAGCGTTTTCATTTTGGAAACGCTTTTTTTTGGTCTGAGTCCAAACATTAAACTCTTCACGAACAAATAAAAATACTGACTTTCAGTATTTTAAATAAAAAACATTTATTTTTGATTACCTAACTAAAACTAAAAACCAATGGGAGTAACATCATTTTTAAAAAATTTATTTGGTTCGGCCAAAGAAACAGCAGACGAAATAATTGATCATGCCGAAGCAGCTATTGACGAAACCAAAGTAAGTGCACAGCCTTACGTAGAAAAAGCAGAAGCTATTATCGGAGAAACGGCTGGTAAAATAAAGGAAACTGTAACTCCGTATGCTGAAAAAGCAGAAGCATTTGTAGACGAAGCAGTAACTAAAGTAAAAGAAACTGCGGCTCCCATACTAGAAAAAGCTGAGGCTTTTATCGAAGAAACGGCAGTCAAAGTAAAAGAAACCACTGCCCCTCATGTCGAAAAAGCAGAAGCTTTTGTGGAAGATGCTCTCGCAAAAGCAAAAGAAGCTGCTGCTCCATATATTGAAAAAGCGGAATCAATTATAAACGATACCAAAGCAACAGAAACTGGAACCTTAGATAATCAAAACGAAGAAACAATTTCTTCTGATTCAAATGGACTTGAAAATCCAGCAGAAAAGAAAGAAGAAGATTCTGAATAGCTTTTATAAAAAATATAAAATCGTATTTTTGCAGTTCAATAAATAACTCTCTTCATAGAGAATTTCATGAATTAAAATATGACTTTAGATCCAAATTACATTTCCACTTACGCCGATTTTTTCATAAAAAAAATAGCAGAATATTCCCCTGAGGTTATTTCTGCGCTTATTATTTTATTCATTGGGCTCTACGCAATCCGAATCATCAATAGACTTGTTAGAAAATTAATGATTAAAAGAAATCTGGATCCAACATTATCCAAATTTCTCGCCGACATTTTACTTTGGGTTTTAAGAGGTCTGTTATTTGTAACCGTCATCGATAAACTGGGTATCGGGACTACTTCATTCGTTACGATTCTGGCAACTATGGGGTTTGCAATTGGTATGTCGCTGCAGGGTTCATTATCCAATTTTGCCGGTGGAATCTTGATTATTCTCTTCAAGCCTTTCAAAGTGGGAGACACTATCGAAGCACAAGGGATACAAGCTACAGTTTTGGAAATTCAAATTTTTGTAACCAAATTGGTAACCGGAAACAACCAGACCATTTTTGTTCCAAACGGTTCCTTGTCAAACGGAATCATTACCAATTATTCGATGCAGGGAACAAGAAGAGCTGATTTGACCATTTCAATATCTTATGGAACCGACCTAAAAAAAGCAAAAGACATTATAACCGAAGCTTTGGCCAAAAACCCAAAAATATTAACCTCGCCAGTTGCTGAAGTATCGGTTAAAAACCTCACAGACAGTTCTATTCAACTGGCAGTAAGACCTTGGGCTAATATTGAAGATTTCAGCAGTGTAGTAGCCACGACTTTGGAAGACTGCAAAATGGCTTTTGACGATGCTGGTATAATTTTCCAGCCTTATGTCTCAGAACTATCGAACAATAATAAATAAGTTCTAACTATTTTTAGGACTGGCAATCAAAAAGTCTTTCAAATAATAAGGTTCAAAATAAGCGACATCAACAGTGTCGTTTTTTTTGTACTTGTCAAAACTCAAAGCACTCATTTCATTAGCCGATGGATACTTAATATCGTCTAGAAAAGCAAAATTGTCTTTTGTTAAAACGGCTTTGCATTTTTCGTTACAATCGCCAATAAAGTAAAGTTTCTCTGTAAAATCTTCAAAAGAATTTTCGGTAATAATCTCAGCCAGAACCTCTCTTTTTTTGTCTAAATCAGCAGAAAAAACAGCACTATAGACTTCCATTCTACGGGCGTCAATCATTGGAATGATCAATCCGTCAGCAATTTTAGCCTTAGCAGCTAAAACCTGTAGAGTATCGACTGCTATCATTGGAATACCTAGAGCATAGCACAAGCCTTTCGCTGCCGAAACACCAATTCGCAAACCTGTATAAGAACCTGGTCCTTGACTTACAGCAATTGCGGACAAATCCTTGAATTGAATTTGTGCTTCGCTGATAATTCCTTCAATAAAAACATGTAACCGCTCAGCGTGAGAATAGCCCTCTTCGGCAATTTCCCTGCACAATATAACTTTTCCTTCTTTTGCCAAAGCAACAGAACAATTTTTGGTAGCCGTTTCAATATTAAGAATATACACTTTCTTTTAAATTTTTAAATTGCTATGAGGTTTTGGAATAATCATCAAAAACATCCAATAATTAAAATGATTGCAAATTTACACCGAATTTTTAAAAAACCTTAATAAAAACAAAACACGTCTAGAAAATCTAAACGTGTTATGTCCTTTTTATAAAACTGAAATTGACAAAAAACAGTTTTGCAAAAATTATTGATTATTTATTTTTTTCACCTTCTTTGGGAATAAAAACCTTATCACCAGAATTCAAATCCTTTGAAACAGTAGTATAAGGCCCAGTGATTACTGTTTCTCCTTTTTTAAGACCAGATAATACTTCAATATTAGTATCGTCTTGGATTCCTGTTTTTATGATTCTGATTTTGGCTTTATCACCCACTTTTACAAAAACACATTCAAATTTTTTATCACTTTTTGGAACCAGTTTTTTGTCGTCAGATTCAGATCCTTCCGTTTGTCCGGCTTTAACAGCAGTTGTATCAGATTTCACTACAACAGAACTTATAGGAACTTTAACAACATTCGCCCTTGTGGTTGTAATAATATCAACGGTAGCTGTCATACCTGGACGAAATGGAGAGTAAGCAGCAGGTTTTCCAGCGATCAGATCTTTATAGGAATCTTTCAGGATTCGCACTTTTACTTTAAAATTAGTCACCTGATCTGCAGTTAAGGCCGTACTGGCAGAGTTTGAAATACTGGTAACCACTCCTTTGAATTGTTTTTTCAAATAAGCATCAACTTCAACATTGGCTAAATCCCCAACTTTAATTTTCACAATATCATTTTCATTGACATCAACTTCAACTTCCATATTATTTAAATTGGCTACTCTTAAAAGTTCGGTTCCAGCCATCTGCTGTGTTCCCAAAACTCTTTCGCCAAGCTCTACATTTAACACCGATATGGTTCCATCTGCAGGAGCATAAATCACTGTTCTGCCCAAATTATCCTTAGCTTCGTTTACAGATGCTGAAGCACTTTGTACATTATAATAAGCGGATTGTTTGTTAGCTTTTGCTACTTCAAAAGAAGAAATAGCCTTGTCCCAGTCGGATTTGGAAATAATTCCTTTTTCAAACAATGTCTTGTTTCTTTCGTAATTTGCCTTAGCCTCATTAAATGAAGCATCCGATTGGCTTAAACCTGCTTTTGATCCAGATAAATTGGCAACGCTCCTATTTAATCCAGAAGTATATAAATCAGGATTTATTTTTACTAATAAATCCCCCTTTTTAACAACTTGACCTTCTTTAATAGGCAAATCTATAATCTCCCCAGAAACCATCGATGCAATTTTCACCTCGATTTCGGGCTGAATTTTACCAGTTGCTGAAACAGTTTCTACTATTGTACCTGTTTCAGCTTGAGCGATTTCGACCTCTTTTCCTTTATCTTTGTTACCAATAACTCCTGCTTTTGACAATCCTATTAGCAATCCAATAACTACTACTGCTGCTCCTAATATGATGTAAATTGTTTTTTTTGACATAATTGATTAATTTTTGGTAATTGGGACAATTGGGATTCCGAAGTAGAATTCAAGTATTTTTATTCTGAATATATATTCGTATTTTGTTCTGATAACGTCTGATTGCGCATTTGTCAGCAATGTTTGCGCCTGAGTAAAATCGAAAGAATTCATTAATCCGACATCATATTTTTCTTTAGCATAATCATAAGACTGCTGTCTCGCTTCTAAAGCTACTGTTGCGGACTCATAAGTATTAAGAGCTCCTTTTGCATCGGTAAAAGCAGTATAAACATTACGCTGCAAATCTAAACTTTTCTGCTCTAAATCAATTTTAGATTTTTCTAAACTTACTTTATTGCGTTCTACATTATTTCTCACAGAAAACCCATTAAATATTGGAACATTTAATTGAAGGCCAAAATTGTGTCCTTTGTTGTCACTAAACTGATCAAAGACGGGTTGAGGACCACCCAAAACAGGTGAATAATTATTTTGTAATACCGCTTGATTAGTACCTTCAACAAAACCTATTTGACTTGTAGGATTGGCCGTGTTTGGAGCTGTGCCCTTAATAATATCAGAATAACTGGCTCTTGTATTAAAGCCATAAAAAGCACTTAAAGTTGGCTGATATGCCCCTTTAGCAATAGCAACATTCTTTTCTGCTATTTCAAGATTGGTCTGAGCTAATTTTAATTCAGTTCTGGTTTCTTTTGCTTTATTATAAATATCAATTGGTTTTTGAGACATTATGTTGTTCTCATCATTAAGATTTGTATCATCTGCTACATCGAAATCTACAAACTCTTTTAATTGTAAAAGCTGTGCCAAACTTAACTTTGATATCAATAAATTATTTTCAGATACTGTTATGTTTTGTTTATCAGTTGCTATAGTTGCTTTTAAATCAAACAGATCTCCTCTTGGAATTGTTCCCGCATTTACCATTTCTTCAGAACGCTTCAAGCGTTTTTCATCAATCGATAATTGTTCTTTTTTCACTTTTAAATCTTCCTTAAAAGATAAAATCTGAAGAAAAGCGTTTGCTACATTCAGCGAAACGTCCTCCTGTATCTTTAATAATTGATACTGCGAGGCAATCATTGATAATTTTGCTCTTCGATAAGTATTTTGATTTTGCAGGCCTTTATAGATATCCACACCAGCAGTTATACCTACTGATGAATATTGAGTAGTCTGATTACGTAAAACTCCAGTGGTAACATCCTGATTAAGTCCAATATTCCAAGAGTGAGAAGCACTCCCATTCACTGATGGAAGATATCTGCCAAAAGCATCTTTTTTATCAATATCGGCATTTTTTACATCTAATTCGGAATTTTTTATCGTAATGTTATTATCTAATGCATATCTCACACACTCCTCCAAAGTCCATACTTTAGTTTGTGCCTGAGTGGACAATCCGATCAGAAGGATTAAAACAATTTTTATATGATTTATTTTTTTCATTTTTTATTGGAATAAAGCATAGCAAATACCATGCGTATTAACTTATTTAATTTATCAAAAAGCTTGTGGGCGATTAATTTGGTTTTGCCTCCTCTTTTATTAATCCTTGATTCCAGACTTTAATTTTATCCGATGCTTTGATACCGCTTTTTACTTCCACATAAATTCCGTCACTCACTCCAAGTGTTATATCTTTTCTTTCAAACTTCTGAGGGCCCGTTTGAACTTCTACAAACGGTTTTAGCGTTTTTTTATCAAACTGAACTAATGATTCTTTTAAGGCCTGTACTTTATCAGCTTTTTCTAATATAATTGATGCATTGGCACTTAATCCTGCTCTGATAAATGTATTGTCTCTGTTGGTTAAAGTTGCTTTTATTTCAAATTGAATGGCTCCATTTTCTGTTTTCCCTTTCGGTGCAATATCTGTCAATACAGCCGTGAATTTTTTGTTTTCAATTGCCCCAACAGTAATTTCAATAGGCATATTTAATTTTATTTTCCCAACTTCAGACTCATCAACCTTGCCTACAAATATCATTCTTCCAACATCTGCAACACTTGCAATTGTAGTTCCTTCATTGAAATTATTACTCTCAATTACCTGATTTCCTACTTTTACAGGAACATCCAGTACCATTCCGTTTACAGTAGAACGGATCAAAGTATTGGCATAACTTCCTAGTCCTGAACTCGTTCCTGTTTTTACGATATCAAACCCTTGAACAGATGCTCTATAATTCTGCTTAGCTTGATTATAAGCCAATTGCGCTGCATCAAAATCATTGGCAGAAATAACTCCTTTGTCAAACAATGTTTTTTGTCTTTGGAATAATTTTTCCTGATTATCCAATTCAATTCGAGCTGTTTGCACTTGATTTTGAGAATTGCTTAAATTAGAAACATTAGCAACTACCTTTATTTTGGCAATCATATCCCCTGCTTTAACAGATTCACCTGCTTTTATATACACCGCCTCAATAATCCCCGAAATATTTGGCTTGATTAATACTTCTTCATCCGGAACGATATTCCCTGTGGCAAGCGTACTTTTTACAATAGTTTTGACTTCTACTTTATCCGTTTCAAAAACGATAGGAGATTCCTGGTTTTTGGCATACAAATAATATAATGCCCCGAAAAAAACTATTGCAATTAAAATCAATATGGTTACTGTAACTCCTTTTTTCATTTTAAAATTTTTTATTCGATTATTATTTTTTGATTGATTTTCTACTCTGTTCGCAATGCCTCTACAGGCTTAACATTTATTGCAGTCTGTGCAGGAATAAAACCTGCCAGCAATCCAGACCCTACCAATATCAGCAAAGCAATGAAAACCACTACTAGATCTACACTTGGATTAACAAACATCATCCCCTCGGATGGCATTGATGACAAGATCACATTAAGGATTGCTATTATACCTGTAGCTATTGCTATACCAAACATACCTGCTATTATGGTCAGAAAAATAGCTTCCAGTAAAATCTGCGACCTGATTGCCCCCGGTGTTGCACCTAGAGCTCTCCTGATTCCTATTTCTTTAGTACGCTCTTTTACAACAATCAGCATGATGTTTGAAATACCAATAATACCGGATAATAACACTAAAGTCCCAACAAAATAAGCGATAAACGTAAGAACCATAAATAAATCCTGAACTTTTTGAAATTCAGCAAATAAATCAAAATTACCTACTGCCCTTTCGTCATCTGGATGAATATAGTGCCTTTCCCTAATGAAAGCAAGTATTCCAGGCCTAAGCTCGGTTATTGAAGCTTCATCTTTGGCAGTGAGTGCCATCCATCCTACTTTATCCCCAAAATTAAAAGCCTGCTGGAATGTAGTAAACGGAATAAATATATTTTTTTGAGCTGATTCGGCATTGCCATTATTTTGCCCTTTTGACTTGTATACTCCTACCACCATAAAGTTGATGCCGTTTATCTTTATATAAGTACCCATTACTTCTTCGCCGTTCTTATACAATTCATTAATGACACCCTGGCCTATTACAGTTACTTTTCGTCTATTTAGTATATCTTGCTGATTTACGAAACGCCCTTTTACGATATCCATCTGCTCTTGCTTTATCAACTCTGGATAATCACCATAAATTGTATAAGCACCCGTTTTTGTACCTCTAACAACATTGCTTACTCCATTAAAATCACCTAGCTGATTACGAGGTGATACATATAGCAAATCAGGAAATTTCTGTTTTAAAGCATCAACATCGCTATTTCTAAAATCATATCTTCTGGTTTTAGGCAATCCTTTATAAGGTTTTGAGGTAGTCTGCGTCCACATAAACATGGTATTGGTAGCTATACCATCGAATCCTTTTCGGATACCATTTTCAAGACCATTTGAAGCCGCTAATAAAATTACCAAAATAAATATACCCCAAAATACTCCAAAAGCTGTCATCAGCGTTCGGAATGTATTAGCGGTTAAGGCCTCTATAATTTCGTTCCAATTTTCTCTATCAAACATAATTATTCGTCTCTAAGTGCTACAATAGGCCTAATTTTAGCCGCTCTATAAGCAGGCACAAAACCGGCCAGGGCACCTGCAATCACTAATACGACTAATGTGGTGGTGGCAACGGTAAAATCTACCTGAGGATTTACAAAATACTCACTTTGGGCATGTGGCCCTATTAATTCTAAAAGAGCTAATCCTGTCAATAAGCCCATAAATCCTGAAATAGTAGTTATAAAAATAGACTCGTGCAAAATCATCATGATGATTGAAACTGGAGAAGCGCCTAGGGCTTTTCGAATACCAATTTCCTTAGTTCTTTCCTTTACAATAATCATCATAATGTTACTGACTCCAACAACTCCCGCGATAATGGTACATATTCCAACCCACCAGAAAAACAATCGGATATACAGATTTAAATCATAAAACTTTTTGGCTTCTTTAACCGAATTAAAAATTCCAACAGCACTTTCATCATCAGGAGCGGCACCATTTTTACTTCGTAATAACTTGCCATAATCATCTTTGAATTTTTCGGACACGGCTACAGCTTCTTCATAAGTATCTTTCTTTTTCATAGTATAAGCCATATAGCTTATTTTATCTCCTAATCCAAAAACCTGCTGTGCTGTAGTTATTGGCACAAACACTCTGCTTTCTTCTCTTTCCCCCCCTGGATCAGTAAACACACCAACAACTTTAAAATTGATATTGGCCACTGTTATCTGTTCACCAATTGGATCTTTCTCTTTAAACAGATCTAATTTGACTTTTTGCCCAATCACAGCTGCTTTTATGTTGTATTTCAAATCATTTGCATTAATATATCTGCCTTTTATAACTGATACATTTTCTATTCCCATACCATCTGTATTAACACCTCGGTATTGATAATTTCCTGATTCTTTTCCATAACTTACGGTAATTCCCCAGCCAGAAGCAACAACTCCATTTTTATCTAATTGGTCTCCGTATTTTTGTACTGCAAGGTCAAAATCGCTATTTCTAAATTGGATTTGTCTTCCAGGATTTAATCCTTTGTAAGCTTTTGTTGTTGCCCCTGACCAAACCTCAATTACACCAGCAGCGTCTCTTTCAAATTGTTTTTCAATTCCGTTTTGCAATCCTTTACCGACACCTAATAAAATTACCAATATAAAGATACCCGAAGCTACAGAGATTCCTGTGAGGAAGGTTCTCAGCTTATTTTTGGCAATAGCCTCAAATATTTCCTGCCAGCGTTCAATATTAAACATATGATGAAGCTCTAACTTGTTCTACCAATTTATCATCAATGATCAATCCATCTTTTAGGACAACATTTCTTTTGCACATCGCGGCAATATCGGGTTCGTGTGTCACTATCAAAATAGTTTTTCCTTCGTCATTAATTCCCTGAATCAATTCCATTACTTCATAGGAAGTTAATGTATCTAATGCCCCCGTAGGTTCATCGGCCAATAAAACTTTTGGGTTAGATGCCAAAGCTCTTGCAATAGCAACACGCTGTTTCTGTCCTCCTGAAAGTTCGTTTGGCAAATGGTGTGAGTGAGAAGCCAGACCCACTTTTTCCAAATATTTCATGGCAATCTCATTGCGCTCTTTTCTTTTCACCCCTTGATAATACAAAGGCAAAGCCACATTATCCAATGCACTTTTATAATTTATCAAGTTGAAAGACTGAAAAACAAAGCCAAGGAATTGATTACGGTATTTTGAAGCAAGAGTTTCGTTTAATTTTTTGATGGGTACATTATCTAAAGTATAAAGTCCAGAATCGGCCTCATCAAGTATTCCCAAAATATTTAACAAAGTAGATTTTCCCGATCCTGATGAACCCATGATAGCAACCAGTTCACCTTCTTTTATATTGAAATTAATTCCTTTCAGGACATGCAGTTCAGTATGTCCCATTTTGTATGATTTATGTAAGTCTTTAATTTCAATCATAATTGCATATATTTAAAACAATAATAGTATCTTTTAAAATCAATAAGAGAAAAACAATCAGCTTATCAATTGAACATATAAGACTTATTTCCAACAAAAATGTTACAGCTTCATCTAAAAAAATATATTTGTTTGGCTACATTTGCTCAAAAAAATTAAAACAAATGCTAAAATCTTTTTTATATCTGATAATTTTTACAACAATTTTATCATTAACAGTAAGCTGCTCTTCTGCTTCACAAAAAATCGAAGCTCTAAAACCAGAACCAGATGATGCTGTACCATTAACGTATACAAGTATTCCATCATTCATTAACCTGCCAGTCAGTGTTAAGCTGAAGGATATCGAAAACCAAACTAATACTTTATTAAACGGCTTAATCTACGAGGATAACAAAATAGAAGATGACAATATTGAAATCAAAGTCTGGAAACAGGCTCCAATAACCATCACTAACGACCATGGAAAAGAAGGCGAAAAAATAAAAACAGTCTTACCGCTAAAAGTATGGGTCAAGTACCGAATAGGTACAAAAACCATGGGCGTTGATTTATACAAAAACCAGGAGTTCAATCTAAATGGGGTTATTACATTACTAAGCAGTGTGAGCCTCAATAATTGGAAGCTTAGTTCCAAAACCAGCCTGAAATCTCTGGATTGGGTCGAAAGCCCATCGATGACCGTTTTTGGAAAAAATATGCCAGTCACTTATCTGATTAATCCTGCTGTAAGTCTTTTTAAATCACAAATTGAAAAAAGTATTGATACCGCTATTGAAGATTCCATGGATTTTAAACCAAATGTCATTGATGCCATTTCTAAAATAAGCACCCCTTTTGAAATGAGTCAAGAATACAAAAGCTGGCTGCGAATTGTACCGCTTGAAGTGTATTCGACTAATGCAAAACTTAAAAATGATTCATTTCTGCTCAACATGGGAATGAAATGCAATATGGAAACGTTGATAGGCAAAAAGCCAGATTCGAAGTTTGATAAAAACAAAATAACCCTGAAAGCTGTCGATAAAATTCCAGAACAGATTGCTGCCAATATTGCCGCTGTTTCTACTTATCTGGAAGCTTCAAAAGTAATGACAACAAATTTTGCTGGACAGGAATTTGGATCAGGAAGTAAAAAAGTAAAAGTCCTAAATGTCGCCATCTGGCACAAAGACGGCAGAATAGTAATTGCATTAGATCTTTCCGGTTCAGTAAACGGAACCGTTTATTTGAATGGAATCCCGCAATACAATGATACAACCAAAGAAATCTATTTTGATAAATTAGATTACGTATTAGACACCAAAAGCAGATTAATGAGAACTGCAAACTGGCTGGCCCAAGGAATTATATTAAAAAAAATGCAGGAAAGCTGCCGTTATTCAATTAAACAGAATCTGGATGAAGCCAAACAAAGCATGGCGGCTTATTTAAAAAATTATTCGCCAATGCCAGGCGTTTTCATTAACGGAAAAATGGATGATATACAATTTCAGAAAATAGAATTAACCAATCAGGCTATCATCGCTTTTATACAAGTTAACGGTTCTATAAATGTTTCTGTCGATGGACTGAAATAAGTAACCAGATAAATTTAAGTATTCAGTAAAAAAACAGGGCTCAAAAAATTTTTTTGAGCCCTGTTTTATTTTTACATTCAATCAAGAACTAATGTCTAATTACAATTGCGCCTAATATTTAAAATAATTTATTGTTTCTTCTTTTTCATTCGATAAATATAATATCCGATTGCACCAACAAGCACGTAAGGTATTATCATCAAATAAACGATACCATCATTTATAGCTTCGGCTTTCACCTTATTATCTTCACCATTTAAAGCGGCACGGCACATTGCACATTGAGCATGTGAAGAAAGTGAAAACAACATAGAACACAGAATATAGAAATACACTCTTGCACTAATTCTTCTTTTCTCTATTTTCTTTACTCTATTTTCTTTACTAAACATAATAAGGCGAAATCATTAAATATACGATCACTCCAGTTACGGCAACATATAACCAAATTGGAAAAGTAATTTTTGCAATCTTTCTATGCTTGTCAAATTTGCTGGCCAAAGCCCGCACATAGGTTACCAGAACCAAAGGTATAATTGCAATCGATAAAAAAACATGTGTAATTAAAATAAAGAAATATACATACTTCAAAATTCCATCTCCACCATATTTAACTGAATCGGCTGTCATGTGATAGGCTACATACATTGCCAGAAAAGCAACCGAACATCCAATTGCCATTTTCATCAATACCTCATGGCGTTTTCTGTTTCCATTTTTAATCGCAATAACTGCAGCAATTAAAAGTATTGCTGTAATACCGTTAATGGCAGCATAAATTGGAGGCAGAAATGTTAATGGCTCCACATCAAATCCAAAATCTTTTAACTTTACTTTAAAAAGAACAGCCACTACAACTGGAATTGCTACTGAAAGCAGTACAATCCATTTATTATATTTTTGTTCTACGGCATTATTTTCCATTCTGTTTCTTTAATCTAAATTATCTTTATTCTATTCTTTCTATTCTAATTTTATTCTTTCAGCAAAGCTTGAATATCCTGCTGAATTTCTCTGATTCCCTTTTTTTCAAGTCCGTCATAATACAAAATAGGGTTTCCAAAATCATCTTTTCTGCATCTGATATTACCATTTTTATCAATCAAAGCAAAAAGTCCAGAATGTTCAAAACCACCTTGCACTTTACTGTTTTCACCTGCATAAATATTAAAACCTTTATTGGACAAATTATATATATAATCTTTGTCACCTGTTAAGAAATTCCAATTGGCAGATTTTACGCCTAGTAATTCCGCATGCTCTTTTAAAACTGCTGGTGTGTCATGTACAGGATCTATCGTAATAGAAACAATACCAAAATTGGGATTTCCAAAAAATGTATTTTGCAAGGTAACCATATTCGCATTCATTTTAGGACAAATAGACGGGCAAGTTGCAAAGAAAAACTCCAGAACATAAACTTTTCCCTTATAAAAATCATTGGAAATTTTTACATTGTCTTGGTTTATCAGTTCAAATTCTGGAACTGGCCCAACTTTGACCAGCTTTTCATTTACCGCTTCAGAAGCGTTTACTTTATCCAAACGATCTCCCTGAACGATACTGTTTTTTTGCACTCTATCAACAATTTTTGGAATAGCATATATTCCAAAAACCAGTATAATAAAAGATATTCCTATGTATGATTTATTTTTTACCATCTAGTTGTTTTGTAGCGTTATGATTCTTTTTTAATGCGGCACGGTATTCATAAAGAATGATCTTAAAATCATCCAGCATTTCATTGCTCAGCTCCGATGGATGAAAAGTGCTATACCCTTCTTTATAATCTTTCTTATCTTTTCTGCCTCTTAAGTTTCTCTCCTTATCAACTATATAAACATTTGCAGTTCCCAAATGGGCATCCAGGTTCCCTTTTAACTGTAATTGGCTATAAAACGATTTAATTTCCTCAGGGCTGACAAAAACAAAATGCCAATTGCTTACATCTGTAAAAGTCCCCAGAGCACTCAGAACACCTTTAACATCCTGTTCGGTTCCCAAAGGAGCTAGAACAACAAATTGCAGATCTTTAAAATCATGATAACGCTGATAAATTTTCTCATTCAGATTGAAATAATTTCCTCTGTTTTTAAGAATTTCAGTACCCGAAAAGCCAAGAATCGTGATTTTATTATTCAAGCTGACTTTTTCACCATTTAAAGATTTCCATTCGCCGAAATCAGGAATTTTTGGCGTGATGACGGGTAATTTTGTAAAGCTGTTTACTCCAGAAGCAAAAAATAAATAAGCAACGATAGGCAATACAAACAGCACAAAAAGAACTATATTTTTTTTCATTGGATATTATAGAATTTATTGTATTAAAATAAAAAAAGGCATCCGCAATGACGGACACCTTTTATATTGAATTAATATCTTGCTAGAAATTCCATTTAATGGTAGAATTTCTAAAAACCTCAAATACATAATCTCCCTCAGTCAAAAGAATAAAAAGCAAATAGCAAACCAAGAATATTAAAGGCCAAACAACTGCATTCCTCAATGAGCTTTTTTCCCCTTCCATATGCATGAATGCCCATACAATATAATAAGCCTTAACTAATGTCAATATTATAAATAGCCAGTTTAACAAATTCATTGTTAAAAAATTATGCATATATAGAGCATCTGGCCTGATGATACCAAAAGCAACCTCAACTGTTGTGATTAAAGAAAGGATACCAAAAACAGTCCAAATTCTTTTTGTGTTAGAAACATGTTCGTGTGACATAATAATAAATCTAAAATTAAACTAAATAGAAGAATGTGAATACAAATACCCAAACCAAATCAACAAAGTGCCAGTAGAGTCCAACTTTTTCAACCATTTCATAACTGCCTCTTTTTTCGTAAGTTCCTAAAAGAACATTAAAAAAGATAATAATATTAATTACTATACCAGAAAATACGTGGAATCCGTGAAAACCTGTAATAAAGAAAAAGAAATCAGCAAAAAGCTTGCTTCCATATTCATTATGAGTCAGATTAGCACCTTCAATAACCAATTTAGCCTGATCCAGACGAGCAAGAGATTCTTCTCTTGAAAGTACAGTTTTTTCCTTGTCTTTATTTATTTTTTCAATTCTCACTAAAATTTCAGGGTGTGCCTTAAAACCAGCTTGTACTTCTGCAACAGTATAGGCAGGAATAGCTGCTTCAGACATAAACCATTTAGCTTTATCTCTTGACAATTGCTCTCTTTCAACTGGCAGTTTAGCTGCAAAATCCGCTAAAGCAACACGGTGTCCTTCTTTATCCACAAACTGCAGCAAACTGCCTCCAGCTGTTTCAACCGCACCATATTCACCTTTTATAAAATTTTTCCATTCCCAAGCTTGAGAACCAACGAAAACAAGACCTCCAATGATTGTTAAAAACATATAAAGGGCTACTTTATCCTTTTTCATCTGGTGACCAGCATCTACTGCCAAAACCATTGTTACAGAAGAGAAAATCAAAATAAAAGTCATTAATGCTACATAATACATAGGTGCAGAAACACCATGTAAAAATGGAAAGTGTGTAAACACCTCATCGGCCAAAGGCCACGTTTCAATAAATTTAAATCTAGAAAACCCGTAAGCTGCTAAAAATCCAGAGAATGTCAAGGCATCTGATACGATAAAAAACCACATCATCATTTTACCATAACTTGCTCCCATTGGCTCATTTCCGCCTCCCCAAGTTTTTTCATTATTTGCAGTAGTAACTGTCGCTCCCATAAAAATTATTCGTTAAAAAGTTCCCAAATTTACGTTTTTTTCTTATTTAAAGAAATATAAAAATAAAAATAAATAAACCCACAAGAAATCAAGAAAGTGCCAGTACATTGCACCTAGTTCTATTCCAAGAGTTTGAGTTGAATTATATTTTTGTTTAAAATGATTATAAATAATAACTAGCAATGATATCATACCACCTGCCAAGTGCAGCAAATGCACAATTACAACAATATACAAAAACGTCGTAGTGATTGAACTGGCGCTTCCAGTAAAGTAATATCCATTTTCAACTATTTGACCAAAACCAACAAACTGCAATACCACAAACGCAATACCTAAAGCCAAGGTAGCCAAAAGCATTGAGGAAGTCTTACGCTGGTCATCCTTTTGAATTGCTTTTTTTGCCAAGTGGAAAGTAATACTGCATCCTATAATAGCAATAGTACTATAATAAAAACCAGATGGCAATTGAAAATCCTTAAGCCAGTCTGCTCTGGATTGACTTACCACATACGCACTCGTGAGACCTGCAAACATCATTGTCATGCTCACCATAGCGAACAATAAAATCAATTTGTACGATCTTGCCGTTCTTGATTTATAATCTTCGGCTGTCATTGTAACTCCCATAATTATCTTAAAAATTTATCTACTATATATACTAATTGCAATAACGTAATGTATGAAACACTTACTAACATCAATGTTCTGGCTGCTTTTGCTGTTTTTATCTGATACAAACGAACTGCATAAAACAAAACCCAAAGTCCAAGCAATAATACCAATACTGCAGCAATCGGCGACAGAAATAATCGTCCCGTGTAACCCAATGATGGCAGCAACGACGCAATTATCAGCCAAACACTATACAAGATAATCTGCAATGATGTTCCTTTGTCTTTCTTTCCAGTAGGCAGCATAAAAAAACCTGCTTTTTCATAATCCTCATATAAAAACCATCCAATTGCCCAAAAATGCGGAAACTGCCAGAAAAACTGAATCAAAAACAAAGTACCTGCTTCGATCCCGAATTCATTAGTAGCCGCTACCCAGCCTAACATAAAAGGAATTGCCCCGGGAAAAGCTCCAACAAAAACAGAAAGTGGCGTTACCGTTTTTAACGGTGTATAAATACTGGTGTATAAAAAAATTGAAATAGCACCAAACATAGCCGATTTTGGATTTATTGTATAAAGCAGAGCAACACCAAAAATGGTAAGTAAACTTGCTACTGCCAATGCCAATCGAGGAGACATTCTTCCAGATGCTACAGGACGGTTTTTGGTACGATCCATCAAAGCATCCAAATCTTTTTCGATAACCTGATTGTAAGCATTAGAAGCTCCAACCATACAATACCCTCCTATTGCAAGCTTTAACAAAACAAGCAAGCTAAAAGAATTTGTATTATCAAAACCTAAAACATAACCCGCTATTGATGAAAAAACAACACTTATAGCTAAACCAGCTTTAGTAATTGCCTTAAAATCAATATAAATAGATTTGAACGAAGTGGGATTTGATGTTGTATTCAATGCAGATTAAATTGGTGTATTTTTTGAAAACTGCTGCAAATATACAAATTAGATTCAAAAATGATCTATGAATTAACCTTTTGAAACAACAGTTGCTTTTTTAATCGGTTTTTACAGCACAATTGTTTCAAAATTGATTTTTGTTTTAGCTTAAAAAGTGTAAAGTTTAGCTTATAGCACTTTAAATCCTCTTTCGTCCATAAGACTAGTAATCAAAATACCAGTTAAACACATCCGACCTGAACCCGACAGAAAACCAAGTCGTCTGCTCCTTAAAAACAGCCGCAGTATTTGTGGCAGGATCAAAATTTCTAAATAAAAAATTTCCAAAAAACTTAAAATTAGTAGCCGGATTTACTAAATATCCCACTTGAACATCAGCAATAAAAATACCCGTTTTATTTCCTTGCCCCACTTTTACGCCTTTTTCATAAGGCTTATTATCATCATAGTCCTTATATATGTTTTGTCCATAATTAAATTTATCTTCAGCTGTATCAAAATCAAAACCGCGCGTACCAATGGTAAACTTAGTATTGGCATAAAAACGATCTTTGTTATAGTATCCTAATAAAATCAGCTCCTGAAAATTACCACCCCATTGATGCCCCAGACTTTGATTATTATGTGCATAATTGGTAATTGGCTCGCTATGTGAATACACATAAGGACGTACATGATTGAATTCCAATTGCAAGGTTAAATTATCAACATTAAAAGCCTTAAAATATTTTGCCCCAAACTGATAGCCTAATTTATTTTTCCAGCTTCCATCGCCCGCAGCAATATCTCCAGTAGAAAATTCATCAATTAGAAACTGTGCATAAAGATTCACTTGATTGTTCCACTTGTATTTTGAGGTTAAACCTAAAAGAGCATTACCACTTTTGGAAGAAGAAGAAAACTCAACTGCTCTATAAAAAACAATTGGATTAACAAAATTAGCATCAAAACCTCTGCCATTACTATTAGTCCAGACAACCGATTCAAAAAAACCTAAATTCAATCTATTGGATACATTCCAGCTCAAATAATGGTTTACGGCATACTTTGACGCATACGTTTTATCCACAGTAACTTCTGGGCGAACATCCTTTAGCCATACATAATCTACACTATATTTTATTTTCCAAAAATTAGCATCAATCTTAAAAAAAGGATAAGGACTGCTTCCATCACTTAAAAACAATGAACGGTATCCGTCCCCGATAAAATTTTTTCCATAACCTAATTGCAGGTCTAAAAATTTTGCGGCATTATATGAAATATTAGCATCTGCCAAAGGAAAATCATAAGCATCTGTTTTATATTGTTTGGCAATACCTATTCCAGGAATAATTGCAGGATTACCACCAGATGGTTTTATCGAATTAGCATAAGCATTATAGTAATCAGCAAAACGTCCTTGGCTTTCGTAGAAAGTAGTTGTGAAATTCAATCTCGAACCAAGTCCCCCCTTAAAATTAAGAGCTCTTGTGTTTACATACGTATAATCTGTTTTGCTTGGATTAGAAATTCCGCCCTGTACATTAAACAAAAAATTAAGAGCAAACCAATAGCCTTCACCTTGAATTTCGGCTAAATTTTCGTTCCATGTTTTTCGCCCCCACCAGCTTGTTTTATTTTTCATTAAGCCAGCATTAACTTTCTGGAAATTATAATATTTTTCAACCTCGGCATACGTATATGGTTTTGAAGCCGTATGATTGTTACTCCCAACTTGATTCATTGCCATATCAAATTGCGCATAATAGCTATGAGAAAAAGGAATGTTTAAATGACTTGTAAATTGTGGATTATCAAACTTCTTGTACACAATACTGTCTAATTCTGTCAATCCTTCATTAAAATTGATGTTTTCATTTTTAGCTTTTGCAGCAGCAGCAATTTCTTCTGGAGATAATAATGGAATTGCTATGTTTAAATTAAACTTGGAATATGTTGCATTTCCATTGTAAGTAGGAGGATCTATTGTTGGAAAGTTTCCAAAAACCCTTTTGGTTTCAGCAATAAGCTCTTCATTATTTGAATTTACAAATAAAATTTTAAACTTTCCAGTAGCATCGACTTCAAAAAGCACCTTAATAACATCTTTATATTGGTTCTGTTTTAATTTTTCTGGCACTTGAAAATTTCGGTACACCAATTGCTGCACTTCGTTAAAAAAACAATTCTCCAAATCCTGTCTTTCTAAGTTTTGACAGCTTAAAAAGACAGGAAATCGATCGTATGAAGATTCCAATGCTTTATTATCTGGAGTTTGGGCATCTGCAAAAAATACACACAATAGCAAAAGGAAAGTAAGGGCTTTTTTAATCATTTTTAAAATTTAAATCTATCAATATTGTGAAGAAGCTTCTTCCCCATTTGCAATAGCTTTGGCTCCTGAGGTTCCAATGCGTTTTACACCAAGTTCAATCATTTTTAAGGCTTCCTCATACGTTCTTACACCGCCGGCAGCCTTTACAGGAAGCGGTCCCGAATTTTCGAGCATTATTGCAATGGAAGGAACCGTAGCTCCATTTGGCAGATTATTTTCAGTTTTATAAAAACCTGTGGACGATTTTACAAAAACAGAACTATAATCTTCAGGCTTAAAATTAGCAGTCACTACATTTTTAATCAATGCCGTGAGTTCGCCCACTTGCAAGTCATTGAGCGCAGCCACCTCAATAATCCACTTCACAGCTTTGCCGTTTTCAATTCCAAGCTGAGTCCCTTTCAAAACTTCATCTTTCACTAATTCAGTTTTTCCTGCTTTGAAAGCTTCATAATTACAAACAAAATCTAGCTCATCTGCACCATTTTGAATACATTCAAGAGCTTCATCAAGCTTTTTATTTACATCCGATGTTCCTTCTGGGAAATCAATTACGGTGCCTGCTAAAACTTTAGAATCAGCATCCTTAATCATTTTTTTAGCCAAAGCTACTCTGTCTGGGCGTATCATTATCAGCTTAAATTTTTCATTTATGGCCTCTTGGATAAAATCCTTAGCAACAGCTTCATTTTCATATTCACTCAGGTCAGCTTGACTATTTGTTTTTAAATAGGTAGAATCGAGATAATCTTTAATATTCATTTTCACGATTTAAAAAGTTAGAAAGCAAAATTACATTATTCGGAGGAAACGACATCAACATGATTCAATAGAAACAAAAAAACCCACCGAGGTGGGAATTATTTTTTTAGTATTGAACTTAAAATTTTGAATTTATTGCAAATTATAACAGTAAAAACAGACAATGCTGCTCCGGCCAAATTAGCTACGCCATCCAAAACGTCTGCTTGCCTTGATACTGTCAGTAAGCCTTGCAATAATTCAATTCCAATCCCGAAAACAAACGACAACAGGAACGAAATCAATAAAGGCTTATATACAGATTCTAATTTTAATTGTTTATAAAAAAATAAAAACCAGACAAATGTAAAGACGAAATGAAAAAATGCATGAATCAATTTATCTAAATCTGGAATATTTATTACGGGAAGATCACTTGATTGCACTAAGCAAAAATAAGTTACTATTCCCGTCCAAGACAAAGCAACTAAAAAGAGAAAATATTTAGGCACCAATAAGTTCTTTATAAGCTTCACTGGAAAGCAGTTCTTCTACTTCAGAAGGATTAGATATTTTTACTTTAATCATCCATCCGTCGCCATAAGGATCAGCATTTACACTTTCTGGAGTACTTTCTAAAGCATCATTGAATTCAATAATTTCGCCAGATAATGGAAGAAACAGATCGGAAACGGTTTTTACAGCTTCAACAGTACCAAAAACTTCATCTTTGCTTAAAGTCTGATCTAATGTTTCTACTTCAACATAAACAATATCTCCTAATTCTTTTTGTGCAAAATGCGTAATTCCTACAGTTGCAATATCGCCTTCAAGACTAACCCATTCGTGATCTTTTGTATACTTTAAATTTGCTGGTATGCTCATAAAATTATAATTGATAATTAATAATTATTTTTTGCACAAATGTAACAATCTTATATGCAATTATGATTCAGATTTTAAAAAATTAATTTCCAAAATTATATCTAAAAGTGAAACCTGATCTAATATTAGTTAAAGGAAATGAAGTCGAAATAACTGGTTTGGAAAAAGAGTGATTATAATAAAAAATAATGGTCAAGTTCTTGCTCAGAGAATAATCTGCTGTGGTATTCAGTGTCCAGATGTTTTGTCCACCGCCTAATTGATTATTGTCATAATCCAAATAACGCACAATTGTCTGGTTATCTCTGTAAGTCAAATCGGCCTTTATATTAATATCACTTTTAATTACTCCTGTGGGATTATCTGCTAGTCTCGAAGAAAATGTTACGTCTTTTATTCTATATCCCAAACCAACCACATATTCAACACCATGCACCTCAGTCAGCAGATTATTATCAAAGCTCATAGACAGAGCCCTGTCCTTATTTATCTGAGTCGATAATTTAAACGAATTTTTCAGTTCGAAATCAACGCGTACCAGCGGATTAAACTGCTCTACCAAAGTAACATTAGACATAATGGTTGGGCTATAAAAATTACCGCTGTCATCTTGTCCCTCAGGGTTTTTAGCATAATTAAAATTCGATCTAAATGAATTAACAGTATACGAGGCTCTATAATTCTGGGTTAAAGAAAATCGTTTAAAGGCTTTTTTAAAAAATTCATATCGCATTAATCCATTATATTTAATTGCCCAATTGGGAATTGGAAATTTTTTAAATATGTCCAATGAAACATCATTAGCGCTTGTTCCCGAATATGCAGCTAAAAATGATGGCAATAAGACGGCTTGACTGTTTTTCCCAAATCCAACTGGATAGCCATTATTTGCAATGGTGCTTTTTCTGAATGAATTGTTTGGATTTGCCGGACTTTCAATAGGCGCAGCATTATCTTCCGGAGGCAGTGAACTAATATCATATCGCGGTACCGGCTCTCCAGCATAATGCTCATTCGCCAATCGATCTGCAACAGAAAGCCTGTTATTTCTGAACTGATCAAAAGCCGAAGATCTTACTTCATTACTGGTTGAAAATGAAGTTCCAATCAATACAGTTGAAATAGAGAATATTCCATAAGTATAAGGCGATCCAGATTTGTATTCCCCACTAGAAGAGACATCATACTGCTCCGAAAAGTTTTCAGAGTATGAACGATCCGCTAATAAATCAATTTTAAGGTCTGGAATTATTTCCAGATTTGCTGATCCTTTAAAGTCTTGTTTTTTTACTGTTGCATAGTTTTGATTAAACTCTGGATAAGTGGTTAACCAGCCGTTTTTAGCTGCCTCAAAGCGAACATCGCTCTGGCTTCCAAAAACGAAGCCTAAAGTTGGTTTGGACGATCCAAAAAAACCGACACCAGGTGTATACCCCGGCAAAACTGTTCCTTGATTTTCGGTAAATGTCAACTGAATGCTTTTGATGCTTGTAAGCACCCCTTTTAACCCATCAACAAACTGATTTTGATTAATCTTTTTTAAAGGGTCTTTCTTTACAATTTTCTCACCTGGTTTTGGAGGAGCCACAGGTTTAGGCTTTGCAGCAGCAGAACCTTTCCCAATCCCTATATACTTATACAGTGTCTCCATATTGAAGGTTGTATTAAAACTGGTTGCCTTGGCATTTTGTATTGTATTCCCCAAGTTATATGATGCGCCATCAATATCAATATCACTTAACGCTGTAGAAGTCTGCTGCCAGCTGTAATCACCAGTGTAAGAATAATTCGCTTTAATAAAACCTAAAACCGGAATTTTATTCAATGGGATTTCATAATTTAAAACAAACTGCTGCATGTGGAAATTGGCAGTTCCAGTATCTAAATAACGATCCCAGATAGTAAAATTATCTATTGGCTCATCAAATTCGTCCAAATAATTTTTAACTAAATTCCTCGATGCCGCCGTGTAGTTAATTTTTAACGATTTGGTCAGATTAAAATTAAAGCCATATTGGTAATTAAAGCCGAAATTTCTTCTGTACAATGGTTCGAAACCAATACCAATATCTTCAACTTGCCTAAACTGCTGTTCGTTGCTTTGTCTGACAATATTGGTATTAAAAGTAATATTAGAAGGCAAATAGTTAAAATTGAGATCGCTTAGAAATTTCCAATACGTGCTTTTTTTCATAAATTTCGTTTTTTGAAAAGGCTCGATGGGTTTTGGCTGGAAAGCAAAAGCATATTCGACAGTTGTTCTGGATTGCTGATCCATATTTTTTTCAATCTCAAAATCATGACGCTGCACTTCATTATAATATTGCGAAAAAGTAAAATTCTCTACATCATAGGGCATTGGCTTTTGCTCTGCAGCCCTGTCTTTTCGCACTCCAATCAAGTTAATGCTTTTACGTTTTGTATAATCTATCGCCCGATTTAGTTTTGCTTTTCTTTCAGCTTCTGTTTCTGCATCGTCCAGAACTTGTTTCAGCTTTATATCTTCAAAAAAAGGATCATATTCTGGTTTGATAATTTCTTCCCCAATTGAATAATTAAACGGTAAATTAACCCCCCATTTTTTAGGCAAAAACCTTCCAAGATTAATATTAGTCACTATATTATACTGCTGAATATCTTCTCTGCTTCTTTCATTTGGACCTTGCTCTATAGTTCCAAAACCAAAGTTTTTTATATTCCCGGTCATTGAAACTGTAGCTAAGTCTGCAAAATTTGTATCGATATTTAACAAAGCGGCAATCCCTCCTTTGTTGTCCATATCGGCCAGACGAAGCTCATTGAACCATACTTCACCTTTAATATCCTGATGGGGCTCATTGCTTTTAACTCCAAGCATAATATTACGGATCAAGCCAAGATTTGGATTTCCTTTTATTCCTAAACGCAACTTGCTGTCACCGTCCCCTCCTTCAACCGCTGGATCATCATCTGCATAATAAATTCCATCTGCCGGCAGAGTAGACTTATCAATTTTTAAATATTTCAATTTTAGATTTGTCAATTTATCTAAGGCTAAATCTATTTCATTTTCTGACGGCCAGACTAAATCGGCATTCATCGGCGGGCAATTCTTGTCACTTGAAGAGGATGAAGCCAGAGTTACTTTCAGCGGAATTTCAATTTGATAAAAATCTGTTGAATAATCGGCACCAATACGTAAGAAAGCAGCCATCTGATTGTCCTTTAATTCTATTTCCTCTGGTAAAGACTCGGCATGCAGAAACATTTTAAGATTTTTATACTGGCGCATATCAATATTAAAATTTTTGAAAGCTCCTCTCCCGTCCAATGGCTCAAGTCCTCCTCCAGAAATTTTCATAGACAGCGACTGCTCATCTTGATTAATAACCGTATTATTATTATACAGCTGTTCTCTTTGAACACTTGGCGGACTGATATAATTTATTGGACATCTGTTAGAATTCTCTTCAAGATTTACCGAAGCTGTTTCAAAAACAGTCGCATCATCATCTACATTCATATCATTAGTGTCTAATGAATTTGCATAACGTCTCCACTCCCCACGCATTAAATCCAATGATCCAAAACGCAGCGTAACTTGATCTGTAAAATCCGTCACAAACATTCTCATAAATCGGATAGACCTAAAATCTGAAATTTTTCCTATAGTATTTTGTGGTTGGGAAATTGGTATTTTGAACTGAATCCATCTGGCTTCAGTATTAGTTCCATTTGCTAAAGTGACTACTGTATTTCGTACATCCGAAACATAATTTTGCCCTACACTCATGTCTGGCTTGATGTCTATACTATATTCATAATAGGCATTTATGGTATTCATTGTATTATCCCTATTAACATCTTCCACATCTGGAATTGTTGACGAACCTCTATTTGGAGAATTGATATTTACAGTAGAGTTATTTTCGATCCCATTATAATTTTTGTAGCGGTCAAGCACTCCTCCTGTTGTATTGAGGTAATAAATATAATCATCGCCTGCTGGATCAGGATCAGATGCATAATTGTTATACACCCTTGCCTCTTCTTTTGACGAAAGCCCATCAAATCCTATATCCTGATTAGCACGGTTGCCTTCGTTATTATCAAAAGCATAAATCAGTGATTGTGATGCTGGAGCATTACCCCAAGGCGGTGTTGGATTTACCATAATCTGATTGGGACCAAATCCGTTTTCATATACCTTACGGTCATCTTTCAGGACATCTTCGGATATTTCGCCAAGATTAAAATAAATTTTACCCGAATTGGTATTAGATGTTTTTCCCTGACCTACATAAGGATCCATGACCCAAAATTGAATGTATTCAACATTGCTCTGTTCAAAATTGGTAGCGCTTAACGACCTTATAATTCCCCCAAAATTCAGCCCAGGATCATTAGAAACATCTAAGCTGTTATTATAAGGCCCTCTTTCTTTTGGGTAATAACTCAAATCCAATGTATTTACAACAAGTGATTGGCCTTGGGCAATATCTGTAAGCGGATACAGTTCCTCACTATAAACTCTCCTCGTTGCATTGGTAGACAAATCATCATTTGTAATTCCGGATGGCTTGGAGGTATAAAAAACAGGATCTACAGAATACCAAGACAATTTTGCTCTTCTAAAACCATAAGTTAAATCATTTGACTCTCCAAAAAAATCATAAGCGGGCGGTTTTTGCGCACCTTCCTTTGTTGGTGTAGAAGACAAACTCCATGCATATGGGGAACGCAGATCTATTGAAGACTGAGAGCTTTCAAAATCATCAACATATATTGTAGACTCACCTTGAAACTTATCACCATCTGAGGCATTAGGCATTAAATAAGCGACCTCTCCACTAACGGATATCGACGAAGGAGCGTCGGTATCTATATTAGGCAGCTTATTGACCAAACGGGTAAAAAAAGGAACTTGCGACGAATAATTGCCATGAAAACCAAAAATACTGTTATTGACAGATTCTTGACCATAGCTGGATTTCTGTGTAAATGGTTTTTCTTTCATATTCAAGAAAGTGGCACCTACCATAAAATTTTCTGAAATTAAATGATCTACGTTCACACCAAAAAACCTTCTGGTCTGCTGGCCAAATATTGAATTATTCTCGAGTGAAATTTCAATAGGCGTACTGGATGCCTGCAAAGAAGGATCAAGAATTTGAACTTTTCCTAATTGATAATTGACAGCATAATCCACCCCTTCGACCAAGACCCTTCCTGCAGCAGTGACTTTTACAGATCCTAAGGGAACATTGAAAGCACCAATTGGGATTCCGTCTCCTCCAACAGATTTATATTTTCCACGCAAAAGAAATTTATTCAGCTCTGGAAATTGAATTGCCTTAGCCTGCGTAACGCTGTACATATAAGGATTCACATATTTCTTTTGATTCTCATTATAAGTTGTTACATCATTATAGTTTTCTGCAGGGTCATTAGTTCTCAATTTAGAAAACAGTAATTCTCCAAAAGGTTCTTTAGTTGTAAAAATCAATCTTCCGTTTTGAGTATCAACGGTCATTCCTGGAATAAAATCAAAAAAACCGTCACCGCCTGCTTGGGGATCATTATTATAATTGAGTTTATCTACATCTAAGACTTTTAATAACGTAGTATTATCAACCTTAACTGCAGGATCGGGATTTGGCGGAAATTCAGGACCTGTAACTGGCGTAATATAATTTAAAGCAGATGGATTTTTATATAATATATTAAGCCTGAAATCTTCTTGCTGTAACTGATAAGCTCCCTGAATCTGATAAATATTTTTCATCATCAGGTTCCATACTGGATCTGCAACATTCAGCAGACTGCTTTTTAGCATTTTCAATATTAATGTTTGCGAAACAACAGTTTGGTTAGAGGGCTGGTTTCCTCCAACCACAGTAGCATCTATACCGTCATTTCCAAACTCTCCCACTTGATATACTTCATCACCAATGGAATATTCATAGGCCACAGCCAGAATTTCATCATTTCCTAACCTTTGCTGCAAGGAAATATATCCTAGTTGTGGATGAAAAGTGTATTCGTTAGGCAATAACTTTCGAGCGTTTTCTAACTTTGAATAATCCTGTCCCTCACTGGCGTTAGTGCCCCCAGGAAGCAGAAATCCATCTTTGGCGGTTACAATTTCCCTAATGCTGCTATTCAGATAACCATTGCCAGTCTTAATCCTGGCTGGATCGTAATTATTGTTTCCATTGTCAGTAGGAGAATTCGCGGGTTTAAGAAACATTCCAGCCGGTGGCCCTCCGGAAGCACCGTCTTCCAGTACTACAACCTTTCCATCTGGCAAACCTTTTAATTGAGCTTCTCCCAAATCCTGAAGCGCAATAATATTTCTTAAATTATTACTGGTAGTATTTACCCTATTCTGTTTATTGGTTACCCATACTTCTATCCTGGTAATCTGAACCCTGGATTTAATAAAAGGATAATCTTTTAAAGAAGCATCGTATTTATCTCTAAAATATTGCGACAGGAAAAAGTGCCTGTCATTATCGTAGTCTAAACCATACATTTCAAATTCCTGAATTGTTCCGCCTCCTTGTGCTGTTACACTCTTAGCTTGCGATTTTTGTTCAGAGAAAACTCCCGTAACGGTAGTTTTACCAAACTGCAATTCAGTTTTTACTCCAAATAAACTTTGAGCTCCTTGAATCAAAGTACTATTCAGAGGCATGCTTACATTTCCAACTTCAATTTTGCGGACAATATCATCATCAGCTGGCGTATATTCTAATTTTAATAAATTTTGAAAGGCAAAAGTCGACTGGGTATCAAAATTAGCATTCACATTAAGTCTTGTACCCACTTTTCCTAATAAGCTCATACTTATCCGCTGATTAAAATCAAATGAGGTATTGGTACGGTTTCTAGGCGAAAATGCAGGATTGTCTTGTTTGGTATAAAGCAACCCAAGATCTACTTCAACAGAACCAGTAGGTTTTACATCGATTGTATTGCTCCCAAAAATGGATTCGAAGAGACCTGAACGTATGTAATATCGAGGCAATAAATCTTTTTTGGCATCATCACTGCCTTTCTTATTTCCATCGATAGCGTCTAGTTTTTTTCCAAAATATTCGTTCATTGATTCCTTTAATCTCAATTTTTCATACTCAGCAGGCGTTAAAACTACTGGATAATTGATATTAAAATCATCAACGGAACTGGTGTAGACATACGTATCAGTAACTGGGTCATAGGTATATCCAGACAATATGCTCTGAGGGTTTGCCAATTGAAGCTCGCCAACATCGTATCCTTTTTTTATAGTATCCTGAACAGCATCCTGCACCTGAGCCTGAGACACAAATCCACAAAAAAATACCAGCAAAAAAAAGTAAATTTTATGCATATAAATTAGTCGTCTAAATGACCTCTTATAAATTTTTTAAAGCTTTTTTAATTATAGTTTCCACAGTAGCCTCTGGATCCTCTTTAATAATTTTTTCAATAATTTTTTCCGAAGTTTTTCTAACAAAACCAAGAACTTCTAGAGCAGATAACGCCTCATCCTTATTAGTATTGCTTTGTAACATTGAAACTTCGTCCAAATCATACAATTTTAACACTTTTTCTTTTAAATCGAGAATGGCTCTCTGTGCCGTTTTAGCTCCAATGCCTTTTATCTTTTGAATTGCTGCAACATCTCCAGAAGCAATTGCATTGATAATCTGCTTGGGTTCCAAGGACGAAAGCATTGTACGTGCTATTCCTGCACCAATTCCAGAAACTGATATCAGCATTTTAAAAATTTCTCTTTCAGACTTCTCAACAAAACCAAACAAAGTGTGCGCATCTTCCTTTATTTGCAGATAAGTAAACAGCTTAATAAAATCACTATTAGGCAACAGTGAAAAAGTATGCAGAGATATATTTACATGATAACCAACTCCTCCACATTCAATCACTACTTCTGTAGGGTTCTTCTCTACTAATTTTCCTTGTAAATGTGCTATCATAAAATAATTTATCTATTCAAATATAATAAAAATTTGAGATTAAAAGATAAATGCATTGCTGATATTAGATTACTCCTTTTTTAGGATAACCCTGCAAATGACATTTTGTTCTTAAAATCTCAAACTTAAATCTTTCGTATTTTGTATCTATTTTCCTTGTGCTCTTGCGCTTTTTTCCTGAGCGTCAATTACTGCGATTGCTGCCATATTTACCATTTCCTCTACGCTGGCTCCCAATTGAAAAACATGGACTGGATGTTTCATTCCCATCATAACTGGCCCGATTGAACCAACTTTATTTAGTTCTTTCAATAATTTATAAGTAATGTTTGCTGACTCAAGATTTGGAAAAACCAGAGTATTCACTTTTTTTCCAGCTAATTTTGAAAAAGGGAATTTAGCAGAAAGCATATCTGGATTCAAGGCAAAATCGGCTTGAACTTCTCCGTCTACAATAATGTCCGGATGATACTCATGCAAATAGGCAACTGCTTCTTTTACTTTTGAAGCGCTTACATTTCCTGAAGAACCAAAATTAGAATAGGAAACCATTGCTATAACAGGTTCAACACCAAACATTTTAGCTGTATTAGCAGTCATAACGGCAATTTTTGCCAATTCTTCTGCTGTAGGATTTACATTTATTGCTGTATCTGATAAAAACATTGGCCCTCTGCTGGTCATCATAATATTCATTGTAGCGACCAATGAAACATTAGGTGCTTTTCCAATAATTTGCAATAGTGGCTTAACAACAGTAGGGTAACTTCTGGAATGACCAGAAACCATTGCATCAGCTTCTCCTGTATTTACCATCATGGCGGCAAAATAATTACGTTCTCTCATGAACTTTTCCGCATCATAAAGTGAGGTTCCGTTTCTTTTTCTGGACTCCCACAATACAGTAGCATATCTAGTTCTTCTTTCTTGCTCCTCGTTTAGTTTTGGGTCAATAATCTGCACATCTGCATGAAAACCCAGTTCCTCTTTTAATTCTAATATAATTTCTTTATTTCCTAATAAGATCGGAAATCCAATACCTTCTTCATATACAATTTGAGCTGCTTTTAAAACGTCTAATTGTTCTGCTTCGGCAAAAACTATTCGTTTAGGATTAGTTTTGGCTCTATTGGTAATCAGACGGATCATTTTATTATCGTTCCCCAATCGATCCAATAATTCTTCCTTATACTTTTCCCAATCAGTAATTGGATTCAATGCAACCCCTGATTCCATAGCTGCTTTTGCAACTGCAGGAGCAACCTCAGATATTAATCTTGGATCAAAAGGCTTTGGGATAATATACTGCCTTCCGAAAACCAGTTTTGTAGCTCCATACGCTATATTCACTTGCTCCGGTACATTTTCTTTAGCGAGTGCTGCAAGAGATTTTACTGCAGCCATTTTCATAGCTTCATTAATCTTTGTAGCACGAACATCTAAAGCTCCTCTAAAAATATATGGAAATCCAAGCACATTATTTACTTGATTAGGATGGTCTGATCGTCCTGTCGCCATAATTACATCCTTGCGGGTAGAAATGGCAAGATTATAGGCTATTTCAGGATCTGGATTTGCCATGGCAAAAACAATTGGATTATCCGCCATTGACAGCAGCATTTCTGCAGTCATCACATTTGCAGTGGATAATCCCAAGAAAATATCAGCCCCTTTTAAGGATTCTTCAAGGCTGATAGATGGTCCATCAATAGCATATTTTAATTGCAATTCAGACAGATTAGGATTATCCTTAGTTAAAAGACCTTTGCTGTTAAACATTAAAATATTCTCCATTTTTACACCCAATAAAACATACAGATCCGCACATGCAATAGCGGCAGATCCTGCTCCGGAAACAACCATCTTTACATCTTCAGCTTTTTTACCTGCTAATTCTAATGCATTAATCAAGGCCGCCGAAGATATAATTGCTGTACCATGCTGATCATCATGCATTACAGGAATATTGAGTTCTTCTACAAGTCTGCGCTCAATTTCAAATGATTCTGGTGCTTTAATATCTTCTAAATTAATACCTCCAAATGTTGGTGCTATATTTTTTACAGTCTGTATAAATTCTTCAACATCTTTAGTTCCAATCTCAATATCAAATACATCTATATCTGAGAATATTTTAAATAAAAGACCTTTTCCCTCCATTACGGGTTTTGAAGCTTCTGGCCCAATATCACCAAGTCCCAAAACGGCTGTTCCGTTTGAGATTACTGCTACAAGGTTTCCTTTCGCTGTGTATTTATAAACATTATTTATGTCTTTAGCAATTTCCAGACACGGTTCTGCAACTCCCGGAGAATAAGCCAAAGACAAATCTCTTTGTGTTGCATATTTTTTGGTTGGAACTACTTGTATTTTCCCAGGAGTAGGTTTAGCGTGATACAATAACGCTTCGGTTCTTTTACTATTATTGTCCATTTTTATTTTTTTTCGAATAACAAAGATAAGGTACTAGCTTTAAAACTGAAGCTTTTATCACAATCTCTTTTAGTGTTTTGACATAATTTATAACAAAAAAAAATAGCTGCAATTTAATGCAGCTATTTAATAAAAATTTCAACACACAATTACTGTGAAATATATGAATCCAAATGCTTAATGGTTTCTTTTTGAACTTCAATTATAGCTTTTACAACATCTCCAATAGAGACAAGTCCAATTATCACTTCATTTTCAATCACTGGCAGATGTCTTATTCTTCTTCCGCTCATCAATCCCATGCAATATTCCAAATTATCAGAAGGTTTAACGGTTACAACATCACTCTCCATAATTTCGCTAACAGGTGTTTTCTTAGAAGACTTGTCTTTTAGAACAATTTTCCTTGCATAATCTCTTTCCGATAAAATTCCTTTTAAAACTCCATCGTCAATCACCAGTATTGCTCCAATGTTTTTCTCTCCCATAACCCGTAATGCTTCGAATACGGTAAAGTCCGAAACAATAGAATACACCTCTGATCCTTTTGTTCTTAGTATTTGATTTACAGTCATAATAGATAAATTTTAGAAAGTTAAATTTAGAAAAAAAAGATATACGAAAAGCAAAAATTAAAATTTAATCTTAAGAGCAAACCTTAAAATTTAAAGAAACTGATGGTTTTTTAAATAAACAGAGCTGTTTTTTAAGCAGTAAAAACTGATAATTTTTAAAACTAAAATGGATTGATCCAGAAAAAAACTATTCCAGAAAAAAAATATTCCGCTTTACTCCCTGAAATTTGGATCGTTTAAGAGGAGAGTCCTTAAACACTTTTTTAAAAGTCTCCTCCGTAATTTCAATCCAATCCTTTTTGGACATTGAAAGTAATTCGATGTTAGCATTTAATAAAGGTTCATTATGCGGTTTTGAAAAACGGTTCCAAGGGCAGACATCCTGACAAACATCGCATCCAAAAGCCCAGTCATCAAATTTGCCTTTCATTTCCATTGGAATATTATCTTTCAGTTCAATTGTAAAATAAGAAATACATTTACTGCCGTCAACCACATACGGAGCAACAATTGCCTGTGTGGGACATGCATCAAGACAAGCAGTACAAGAACCGCAATGATCAGTAACTGCATGATCATATTCTAAATCAAGATCTATAATAAGTTCAGCGATGAAATAAAAAGAGCCTACCTTTTGAGTGAGTAAATTGCTATTTTTTCCAATCCATCCTAAACCGCTTTTGGCAGCCCAAGCTTTATCCAAAACTGGAGCTGAATCTACAAAAGCGCGACCCGAAACTTCACCAATATGCTGCTGAATTGAAAACAGGAATTCATTAAGTTTTTCTCTGATGACAAAATGATAATCCTGACCATATGCATATTTGGAAATTTTATAAGAGTCAGGATTTTGAGTTTCCGAAGGATAATAGTTCAGCAGGAGCGAAACCACACTTTTAGCATCATCAACTAACAAAGTTGGATCTAAACGCTTATCAAAGTGATTTGCCATATAGGCCATCTGCCCATTATAATTTTTATTCAGCCAATTTTCTAAACGGGGAGCTTCCTGCTCAAGAAAGCCTGCCCTCGAGATACCGCACGATAAAAAACCGAGGCGTTTAGCTTCAGATTTTATAAATTTGGAATAGGCTTCTTTCGAATTGATTGTCATCTTTTAGCAAATAAAACTTCTACACCCACAGGTTTCAAAGTAACCAGCGGATTAAACTGAACCTCACCGCTAACGGGTTTTATCTCATATTTTTTTACAATTTTAAAAAGCGTCAGACACATTTCATAAATAGCAAAACCACTGCCAATACACATTCTGGGACCAGCCCCAAATGGATAAAAATACTGCATGGAATGTTTTTTCTGTTCACCTAAAAACCGTTCAGGATTAAACTCATCCGGTTTTTTCCAATATTTTGGATTTCGGTGCACTTCATAAATTGAAATACCAATAAGCGATCCTTTTTTTATATGATAAGAACCAATTGTATCATCGGCAACATTCTGCCTGTCCACAATCCAAGCTGGCGGATACAGACGCATGGATTCATTTAGAACAGCATTGATATAAGTCATTTTCTGCAGCTGAGTAACAGTGTCGCTTTCATGGAATTCAATTTCTGTAATCTCTTCCCAAGCTTTTTGCTGAACGTCAGGATGCTTTGCCAAAAGATAAAGCGTAAAAGTCAGGGCATTTGCAGTTGTTTCATAACCAGCTACAAAAAGGATTTTAATTTCGTCAATTAATTGAGAAATTGACATTCCTTCGCCTGTATCTTCATATCGTGTTTCAAGAAGCATATTCAGCAAATCATTAGCCTGCACATCTGAAGCTGCTCTCTCCTCTATAATTTCCTTAATTATAGTATTGTTCTCTAAAGATAATAGAAAATGTTTTTTTGTTTGTCCGCTCAAGTAAAACCACCATCCTTTATGCGGAAGCCTAACTTCTTTAATTAAGAACTTTTGTACTTCATCAACAATAAACTTTATTCTGCTCAATTTTTCTTTTGACGCAGAAAGATGAAATAATGATTTGGCAACAACATTATAAGCCAATTGACTCATCACAGGAAATATATCGACCGGTTTTTCTTCAGGCAAATTATTTAATTCAGAGACTATAATCTGTTCCATATTGATAACCAGTTCATTCATCTTCTGCTTGTGAAAAGCAGGCTGAATTAATCTTCTTTGCTTCAGCCAAAAGTCGCCATCCGAAGTCAAAAGTCCTTTCCCAAGATATTTCGATAGATATACCGTTTGAATGTTAGACTTATAATAATTTTTATGGTTTTTCTGCAGTATGTATGCAGCAATTTCATTATCCCTTGACAGCACCAGATGTTTGGTTCTGCCAATTCTAACAGAAAAAGTATCACCTAATTTGTCAAAATATTTTTTATGAAAGGGAATCGGATTTTTACGAATACCTTCAGCATCTAAAAAGAAATTAACTATTGAAAGTTTTTCAGGATAATTGTATTTCTTCTTCATCACAATTGGCACAAAATTTTAAAAAAGTCCGCCCTGAATATTCGTTTTAATTTTACCCAAATGCTTATAGGCTTTCTCCGTAACTTCTCTTCCTCTTGGTGTTCGCATAATAAACCCTTCTTGAATCAGAAAAGGTTCATAAACTTCTTCGATTGTTTCACTGCTTTCAGAAACGGCAGTTGCCAAAGTTGACAACCCAACAGGGCCTCCTTTGAACTTATCAATTATTGTATTCAGGATTTTGTTATCCATTTCATCAAGACCGTGAGCATCGACATTCAATGCTTTCAAGGCATAACGGGCAATTTCAATATCGATAGTTCCATTTCCTTTTATCTGGGCAAAATCGCGGACACGGCGCAACAGAGCATTAGCAATACGAGGTGTTCCCCTGCTTCTTCCAGCTATTTCAATAGCCGCTTCCATAGTAATCGGCATTTTAAAAATCATGGCACTGCGTTCAACGATAGTTGTCAAAAGTTCAGTTGTGTAATATTGTAATCGGGAAGAAATTCCAAAACGGGCACGCATCGGGGCAGTCAAAAGTCCTGAACGGGTTGTTGCACCAATAAGTGTAAAAGGATTCAAATTTATCTGAACCGTTCTGGCATTTGGCCCAGACTCGATCATGATATCAATTTTGAAATCCTCCATAGCCGAATATAAATATTCCTCGACTATAGGACTTAAACGATGAATTTCATCTATAAATAAAACATCGCGCTCTTCAAGATTAGTAAGCAGCCCAGCCAGATCGCCAGGTTTATCTAAAACGGGACCCGAAGTAATTTTGATACCAACGCCAAGCTCATTAGCTAAAATATTAGCCAGTGTAGTTTTTCCTAAACCTGGAGGGCCATGAAAAAGGGTATGATCCAAAGCTTCACTACGCTGATTGGCAGCAGCAACAAAAACTTTAAGATTATCCAATACCTGATCTTGACCCGAAAAATCATCAAAAGCCAAAGGCCTTAATCTTTTCTCGATATCAAGTTCTTCTGAGCTAAAATTATTATTCGTAGGATCTAAGTTCTCATTCATCCGATAAAGGTAAAAAAAGTAATCGTTGTAATAAAAAAATGCCTCTCAATAATGAAAGGCATTTATATAAATTTTTCGAAATTTTAGTGGTGTAAAACTACTTCTCCTTCTTTCATTGGAACCGTTTGAGGTACAAAATCCTCATCGTGTCCAGGGTTACTGTAGTCATAAGGCCAACGGTGTACTTCCGGAATTTCACCAGGCCAGTTTCCATGCATGTGTTCTACAGGAGTAGTCCATTCCAAAGTATTGGATTTCCATGGGTTTTGCTCTGCTTTTTTACCGTAAAAAATACTAACAAAGAAATTATACAAGAATACTAATTGAAAAGCTCCACCGATCAAGGCAAAAGTTGTAATCAATACGTTTACATTTTGCAGATCATCAAATAATGGGAAGTTTGTGTTAGTATAATAACGTCTTGGCAAACCTGCTAATCCAATAAAGTGCATTGGGAAAAATACTCCATAAGCACAAACTGCAGTTACCCAGAAGTGAACATAACCTAAGTTTTTGTTCAGCATTCTTCCAAACATTTTTGGAAACCAGTGATAGACTCCAGCAAACATTCCATAAAGAGCAGAGATACCCATTACCAAATGAAAGTGAGCAACTACGAAATAAGTATCGTGAACGTTAATATCCAAAGTACTGTCTCCAAGAATGATTCCTGTTAAACCTCCAGTGATGAAAGTAGAAACCAAACCAATTGAAAACAACATCGCAGGATTCATCTGAAGATTACCTTTCCAAAGCGTAGTAATATAGTTGAATGCTTTTACTGCAGATGGAATTGCAATTAACAATGTTGTAAATGTAAATACAGATCCCAAAAACGGATTCATACCCGAAATAAACATGTGGTGTCCCCAAACGATTGTAGACAAAAATGCAATTGCAATAATTGACATAATCATCGCTCTGTAACCAAAGATTGGCTTACGAGAGTTTGTAGCAATGATTTCAGAAGTAATACCCAATGCAGGTAAGATTACAATATAAACTTCAGGGTGTCCTAAGAACCAGAACAAGTGTTCAAAAAGAACAGGAGAACCACCTTGATAATGTAAAACTTCACCAGCAATATAAATATCAGACAAGAAGAATGAAGTACCAAAACTTCTATCAAAAATTAATAATAATGCTGCAGATAATAAAACAGGGAAAGAAACAATACCAATAATAGCTGTTACAAAGAAAGCCCAGATAGTAAGCGGCATTCTTGTCATTGACATTCCTTTAGTTCTTAAGTTAATAACTGTTACAACATAGTTCAAAGATCCCATTAAAGAAGAAGCGATGAAGATTGCCATAGAAACTAACCACAAAGTCATACCTAATCCTGAACCAGGAATTGCTTGTGGCAAGGCGCTCAATGGTGGATAGATTGTCCATCCTGCAGAAGCTGGTCCAGCTTCAACAAAAAGAGAACAGATCATGATTACACTTGACAAAAAGAATAACCAGTATGAAATCATATTCATAAAACCTGAAGCCATATCACGGGCTCCAATCTGCAGCGGTATCAGTAAATTACTAAAAGTTCCACTTAAACCAGCTGTTAATACAAAGAATACCATTATGGTACCATGTATTGTAACTAATGCCAAATAAATATCATTAGCCATTACACCATTTGGTGCAAACTTATCACCTAACAAAACATTGAAAATCTTGAAAGACTCTTCTGGCCAAGCCAATTGCATTCTGAATAGCAAAGACATACTTACACCGATAACACCCATTATGATACCAGTTAACAAATATTGCTTAGCAATCATTTTGTGATCAATACTAAAAATATATTTAGTAATGAAAGTGTCTTTATGGTGGTGTTCGTGTTCGTGATCGTGTCCGTGATCGTGACCTTCTGCTGACATATATTTATACTTTAAATTTTCTTAATAATAATTATTTCATTGCTATTTTAGCAACAGCTGCAGTATCTTTTGCTACAGCTGAATCCTTTTGTAAAGGAGCTTCGGGAGCAGCTGGTTCAGCTTTTGAAGCTTTAACTTCACTAACAAGAGTAGCCTTTTCGCTTAACCATGCTTTATAGTCTTCTGGTGTATCAACTACAACTTTCATTTGCATATTATAGTGAGAAGAACCACAAATTTTATTACATAACAACAAGTACTCAAAAGTGTATGGATCCAGAGCAGGCTCTCCTTTTGCAACTAATTCAAGACTTTTCTTAGCTCTGATTGCATTAATATTAGCAACTTTCTCAACCATATAAGGCAAAGCTTGATATTCTGCTGTAGTATAAATGGGAGTAAAAGCAAACTCAGTAACCATACCTGGAACACAGTTCATCTGAGCTCTAAAATAAGGAAAATAAGCTGAGTGCAATACATCTTGAGATCTCATTTTGAAATGAATCTTTTTACCTTTAGGGATATGCAGTTCAGAAACCACGATATCATCTTGAGAATAAGGATCAGACATATCAACACCTAAGGTATTAACACCATCAATTAATCTAACATTTGCTTTACCCAAAACATTATCAGGACCTGCATATCTTGCAGTCCATTTAAACTGCTGAGCATATAATTCAATTACGACAGTATCATCATCCTCATCAATAAACATAATATTTGTCCAAGCATATAGACCGTAAAGAATCAATCCAGCTAATACAACTGCAGGAATAACACTCCAGATAGCTTCTAACTTATTATTATCTGCAAAATATAAGGCTCTTTTATCCTTATTACCTCTGTATTTGAAAGCAAAGTAGTGCAATAACACTTGAGTAATTGCCTGAACAGTAAAAATCAACACCCATGTAATATTCATCAGGCGATCAATTAATGCTCCATGATCAGAAGCTGGAGTATGGAGGACCAAAGGTCCCCATGTATAAACTCCATATATAGTAAAAATATAGATGAAGGCTAAAAAACCAAACATCAAATATCCTTGAACATTGTTATCATCATCAGTTGCAACCTGCGAACTGTCCGAAGTCGAAGCAACCTGCGTTAAATCGAATATCTTGGTCAATTGCCATATTGCAACGGCTAATAAAACCAGAACTATAATTACCAACAAACTCGTCATCTGTTTATCTCTTTAAATATTAATAATGAAAATGTTTACTCTCTTCTATAAATGGATTTCTTTTTGGCAACAAAGGAGCTTTAGTTAATGCTGTAAATACAACAAAAATAAATAATCCAAGAAAGAATGAAACGGATGCAATCTCTGGAATACCAATAAACCAGCTATTACCAACAGTACCAGGCATAATCATATTAAAGAAGTCAATATAATGACCCGCTAATATTACAATTCCAGCCATAACTAGAACCCAAGTGATTCGTTTGAAATCGGTATTGATCAAGATTAATACAGGAAACAAGAAATTCATGACAACAGCACCAAAGAAAGGCAGGTTATACTCTTGAATCCTGGTAATGAAGTAAGTAATCTCTTCAGGAATATTAGCATACCAAATCAACATAAATTGAGAAAACCATAGGTAAGTCCAGAATACGCTGATACCAAACATAAACTTAGCTAAGTCATGAATATGGCTAGTGTTTACGTGTTCTAAATATCCGTTAGATTTCAAGTAAAGTGCTACCATACAAATCATAGTGATACCACTCACAAAGAAACTTGCAAATACATACCATCCGAACAGAGTACTGAACCAGTGAGGATCGATTGACATAATCCAGTCCCAAGACATAATTGATTCAGTAACAATAAAGAAAACTAAAAATCCAGCTGAATAGTTAAAATTCTTTTTATAAAAACTATTATCATTTGATTCATCTTGAGCCAGACAGTTTTTTCTAGAAAAATAACGGTATAAATTCCATCCAGCCAAAAATACAGCAGCTCTGACAATCCAAAATGGAAAGTTCAAGAAACCTGATTTAGTCTGGATTAACTCATCATGTTTTACTACTTCAGGATCAAGCCAGATAAACAAATGATTAAAGTGAAGACCACAAAGTACAAGTATGATAAAAAATATTACTGAACCTACAGGCAAGTAAGCAGTAATCCCTTGCATAACTCTAAACAGAACTGGAGACCATCCAGCTTGTGAAACCTGCTGAATAGCATAAAAAGCTAGAGTTCCTAAAGAAAGCAGCATAAAAAATATACAAGCTACATATAAAGCTGCCCAAGGCTTGTTGCTTAATTGATGAAAAACATGCTCCAAATGCTCTTGGTGTTCAGTATCAGCTTTTGCCTCATGCTTTCCAGCCCCAGCTGCATCATGCTCAGGCGTAACTGCCTCATGAGCACTTTCAGAACCATGAGCAGCAGCTGCAGCTTCATGATGTCCTCCATGTGAGTCAGCAGCAAGAAGAGCTTCAACTTCTTGAATATTTTTAGGTGCACTCAAAAAACCATATCCAATTCCTAAAAGACCAATGGCCATTAAGACGAAAGAAAAAGTTTTTAATTTACTTGAAAATGTATACATATCTATTACGATCAGTTTGTTCAACAATTATTATTGTGCTTTTAGTTTAAGAACATAGTCAGCAACTAGCCAGCGTTCGTGAGCACTCATTTGATTAGCATGTGAACCCATAGCATTTAAACCATAAGTTTCAACAAAGAAAATACTTCCTTCTGTAATATCTCTATCTTTATAGTTAGGTACACCAAGAAATTTTTCTCTTTCGACTAATTTTCCTTTACCATCACCAGCAGCACCATGACAGCTGATACAATAAATTTCATAAAGCTCTTTCCCTTTGTCAGAACCTCTGTCTAATGAATCTAAAGGAGATTTTAAATTGGCTTTTGCCAAAGCATAATCTTCTGGAGTATTATTATATTCAAATGGCTCAAAACCTCTATTGATAGAACCTGCTGCAGGAAGCTGACCCTCTTTACCATTTTTAAACACATCAACTGGAGCCGTACTATAAGTTTCAGCACTTACTGCCTCGTACATATTAGGCATATATTGATAATTTGGACTGTCATTATGACGGCATGACGAAACCATTACCATTAAACCAAATACAAATGTTATTTTATATAAACTTTTCATATCTACAATTAATGCTTTTCAATTACTTTAACTTCTACTGCACCAGTTCCTTCAAAAAAAGAAACTAATTCCTCCTCATTATTATTAACGGCAACTTCCATTAAAAAATGATCATCAGTAGTTCTTACATCTGGATTTTCAGCTTCTTTAAACGGCCATAATCTGCTTCTCATATAAAAAGTAATAACCATTAAGTGAGCTGCAAAAAAAACAGTCTCTTCAAACATAATAGGCACAAAAGCCGGCATATTATCGATATAGCTGAAACTTGGTTTTCCACCAATATCCTGTGGCCAATCCTGAATCATGATATAATTCATCATCCAGGTTCCAAAAGACAAACCACACAATCCGTAAATAAAAGCACATATAGCTAAACGTGTAGGTGCAAGTCCCATTGCCTTATCAAGCCCGTGAACTGGAAATGGCGTGAATACTTCTTCAATATGATGATGAGCTGCGCGTGTCTTTTTTACAGCATCCATCAAAATATCATCGTCATTATAAATGGCGTATATAACTTTATTACTCATGATGTGAATGTTTATTAGCTTCTCTTTCTTTAATATAATTTTCTCCTGTAGCCTTCAATATTGTTTTAACCTCTGCTTGTGCAATAACAGGGAATGTTCTTGCATACAATAAGAATAATACAAAGAAGAAACCTATTGTACCGATAAAAATCCCAATGTCAACAAAAGTTGGAGAAAACATAGTCCATGAAGATGGTAAATAATCTCTATGCAATGAAGTTACGATAATTACAAATCTTTCAAACCACATACCGATATTAACTACTATCGAAATTATGAAAGAAAACATGATACTCGTTCTTAATTTTTTGAACCACATAAATTGTGGAGAAAACACGTTGCAAGTCATCATTGCCCAATAAGCCCAAGCATAAGGTCCTGTAGCTCTGTTCAAGAAAGCATATTGCTCATACTCTACTCCAGAATACCATGCAATGAATAACTCAGTAATATAAGCAACACCAACTATAGAACCTGTAATCATAATTACAATATTCATCAATTCGATATGCTGAATAGTGATATAAGCTTCAAGATTAATAACTTTTCTCATAATAATAAGCAAAGTATTAACCATTGCAAATCCTGAGAATACCGCTCCTGCAACGAAATAAGGAGGGAAAATAGTGGTATGCCATCCTGGAATTACAGAAGTAGCAAAGTCCATCGATACAATGGTATGTACAGAAAGTACAAGAGGCGTAGCTAAACCAGCAAGAACTAAAGAAACTTCTTCAAAACGCTGCCAGTCTTTTGCTCTTCCGCTCCATCCAAAACTCAAGATAGAATATATTCTCTTATTAAATGGGGTGATTGCTCTATCACGCAGCATTGCAAAGTCAGGCAATAAACCTGTCCACCAGAAAACTAATGAAACAGATAAATACGTAGAGATTGCAAATACGTCCCAAAGCAATGGTGAGTTAAAGTTTACCCAAAGAGATCCGAACTGGTTCGGAATTGGCAAAACCCAGTATGCTAACCAAGGACGTCCCATGTGTATAATTGGAAATAAACCCGCTTGTATTACAGAGAAAATAGTCATCGCCTCTGCGGAACGGTTAATAGCCATTCTCCATCGCTGACGGAATAATAAAAGTACTGCAGAAATAAGAGTTCCTGCGTGACCAATACCAACCCACCAAACGAAGTTAGTAATATCCCAAGCCCAGCCAACTGTTTTGTTTAATCCCCAAGTACCAATACCTGTAGATACTGTGTATATAATACAGCCTAATCCCCAAAGGAAGGCTATTAATGCGATTGAAAATACAATCCACCATTGTTTATTTGCTTTACCTTCTATAGGCGCGGCTACATCTACAGTTATATCGTGATATGATTTATCACCTATAACTAAGGGTTTTCTAATGGCTGCTTCGTAGTGAGACGACATAATCCTTTATTTGATTCTTAATTAATAATTTTTGTACTAGGTATTTCTAACTTTAACATGGTATACAACATTTGGTTTTGTACCAACATGCTCTAATAAATGATAGCTTCTTTCATCTTCTGCCAATTTAGTAACAGCAGCATCTTTATCATTTACATCTCCAAATACCATAGCTCCAGTAGAACAAGCACTTGAACAAGCAGTTTGGAATTCACCATCTTTTACTGTTCTTCCTTCGTTTTTAGCTTTCAGGATTGTTGCTTGTGTCATTTGAATACACATAGAACATTTTTCCATTACTCCACGGGAACGAACATTAACATCTGGGTTTAATACCATACGTCCTAAATCATCATTCATATGATAATCAAATTCACTGTTTTTGTTGTATAAGAACCAGTTGAAACGACGTACTTTATAAGGACAGTTGTTAGCACAGTAACGAGTACCAACACATCTGTTATATGCCATTTGGTTTTGACCTTGTCGGCCATGCGATGTTGCAGCAACTGGACAAACAGTCTCACAAGGAGCATGGTTACAGTGCTGACACATTACCGGCTGGAAAGCAACTTGCGGATTATCTCCCGCTTTCTCCATTTCATTGAAAGTAGACAATGAACTAGATAAACCAGCTATATTTTCTTTTCTTTCGTTATCGCCTTCAAAAGTGCTTTCAGAAGAATAATATCTATCAATACGCAGCCAGTGCATATCACGGCTTCTTCTTACTTCAGATTTACCAACTACGGGAACATTGTTCTCAGCATGACATGCAATAACACAAGCTCCACAACCAGTACAAGCATTCAAATCAATTGAAAGATTAAAATGGTGTCCTGTAGAACGATCAAATGAACCCCATAAATCAACAGTTGTAGTTTTTACTTCTTTATGATCTAAAGATACAACTGGTTTTTCATTCCAGATTTCAGCATCTTCCTCATTAAAAGTTTTAAGGGTAGTTTCTTTAATGATGTCTCCTCTGCCCATTAATGTTTTTTGTCCTTGAACACAAGCAAATTCATGCTCTCCACTTGCTTTTTCAATTGTAACAGACTGCACATTATTGAATCCGGCATATAAAGCATAAGCATTAATACCTACTTGCATTTCTTCTTTCAAGGCAGCTTTACGGCCATATCCTAAAGCCATTCCCACAGTTCCTAACGCTTGACCTGGCTGAACAATTACCGGAACATTTTCCAGCTTTACACCGTTAGCAGTCAAATTTGCGTAGCTTCCGTTTAATCCGCCATTTGCGACGATTTCATTAGTTAATCCCCATTTCTTAGCATCCACATTAGAAACAGTAACATAATTATCCCAAGAAACTCTTGTTAATGGATCCGGAAACTCTTGCAACCATGGGTTATTAGCCTGCTGGCCATCACCTAAACCTGTCTTGGTATATAATACCAATTCAGTAGCGACAGCTTTTGCCTGGGCCAGTGCATTAGCAGCGCCTGCATAATCAGCAGTTCCACCCGCAGCTGCAGGAACAATACCTACATATACACCATCATGCAGAACTTTATTCCAAGAAGTACCCACAGTTATTGAAGCAGAAAAAGCTTTCAAATAATCGTAGTAAGTCCCAGGAATTCCGTTTAATGATAATAAAATATCTTGAAATTGTTTTGTATCGAATAATGGACGAATAGTTGGCTGAGTTAAACTATAAGTTCCTTTTGTCAAGGTTAAGTCTCCCCAAGCTTCCAAGTAATGAGGAACTGGAGCAGCAATTGTAGTCAACGAAGCAGTTTCATCTTCTTTTAAAGATAATGTAACTGAAGTTTTTACTTTTTTCAATCCTTCAACAAATAATTTGCTATCTGCCAAAGTATATACTGGATTAACGCCACTCATAATTAACGTATGAACACTTCCTGCATTCATATCCTTAACTAATTGAGCAACTTTTTCATTAGACCCTTTACGTATTTGTCTAGTACCAGAAGTAGTGAAAGCCTCACTAGCCAAAACTTGATTAATTGCAAGAACCAATAATTGAGCATTTTTATCCTGAATACCAGAAACCAAAACTCCTTTAGATCCCGCAGCTTTCAACTGTTGAGCAGCTTTTGCAACATCTGCCTTAAAAGCATTATCCAATGAACCAGCAACTGATCCACCAGTAATAATATTATATATTTGAACCAATGCCTGTTTTTGATTAGCAGTTGACATTGCAATACGCTTATCAGCAGCAGCACCAGATAAAGTCATATTAGACTCTAGTTGTATGTGTTTTGATATTGTTTTCTTTCCAGCAGTTCCAGACGGAATTCTGCCTTTGGCATATCCTGCATCATATCCGCCACCTTGCCAATCTCCAAGGAAATCAGCTCCAACAGAAAGGATTAATGAAGCTTTTGAAAAATCATAATCAACCAAAGCTCTTTCACCATAAACAGCTTCAAAAGCATCTAAAGCTTCAGAAGAAGAAACAGCATCATATATAACATGTTTAGCATTTGGATTTTTACCGATAAAGTCAGCAATCAACTTTTCAGTAGATGGACTTGCCAAAGTATTTGTCAAAAATACAACTTGTCCTCCTTTTGCTTTAGCATCAACAATACTAGATTTGATTTTTGAATCAACTGCAGACCAAGAAGATTTTTTAGCATCTACCTTAGGCTCTTTCAAACGCATACTATCATACAATGACAATATAGAAGCATGAACTCTGGCATTAGCTGTAAACTTAGCTCCAGCAATAGTGTTATTATCAATCTTAATTGGACGCCCTTCACGAGTTTTTACCAAAAGATTTGCAAAATCAAAACCATCAAAAACTGAAGTTGCATAATAATCAGCTACCCCAGGAACGATTTGTTCCGGCTGCAAAACATAAGGAATTGACAAATGCACAGGACCCTCGCAAGCAGCAAGAGAAGCTGCAGCTGTACTAAAACCAACGTACTTTAAAAAGTCACGACGTGTAGTTGAAGAAGAAGACAAAGCTGCTTCATTTCCTAAAAACTCATCCGTAGGAATCTCTTCAACAAATTCGTTATTTCTAAGCGCCTCAACAATAGAACTATTTCCGTCTAGTTCTTCAACACTTTTCCAGTATTTTTTGTTTGATGACATATTATATATAAATATTAATCTTAATAATTTCTTTTTTGTTCTTTCCTTTAATCTAAATCACTTTATGCGATACAATTAAATTCTTAATAGTGACATTTACCACACTCTAAACCGCCCATCTGAGCAGCAGTAAGTTTCTCTACGCCATATTTTTTAGAAAGTTCTTCGTGTATTTTTGTGTAATACTCATTTCCTTCCATTTTAACATCAGTTTTTCTGTGGCAATTAACACACCATCCCATTGTTAAAGGAGAGAACTGTTTCATAATTTCAAATTCCTGAACAGGACCGTGACAAGTCTGGCACTCAATACCAGCAACAGTTACGTGCTGAGAGTGATTGAAATATACAAAATCAGGTAAATTATGAATACGAACCCATTTTACAGGCTCAGTTTTTCCAGTATAAGATTGTGAAGCAGCATCCCAGCCAACGGCTTTGTATAATTTTTGAATTTCTGCATCATAAAAAGCCTTGCTGTATTCAGGTGTTGCCGTAGTTTCAGCAACTTCACTGATGCTTTTGTGACAGTTCATACAAACATTCAACGAAGGAATACCTGCAGTCTTGCTTACACGTGAAGCAGAGTGACAATATTTACAGTTAATTTCATTATCCCCAGCGTGAATTTTATGAGAGTAGTGAATTGGCTGAATTGGCTGATAATCCTGATCTACACCAACTTGCATAAAATATCCATATACTAAATAAGCACCTGCTAAAAGCATAAAAATAACAGAAACCAGAACTAAAAATTGATTTTTTACAAAAGCTTTCCAAATTGGCAATGTTGGTTCTTTCTTAGCTACTTCAATACCATTTGCAGCAGCTACTTTTCTCAACACTTTGTTTACCAACACCAGCATTACAATAAGTATTGCCATTACTAATGACAAAGCTCCCAATATAACATTATTAGACACACCATTTTCTTGAGAAGCATTAGCAGCAACTTCGGCAGTACCACCAGCAGCAGGAGCTGCTGCAGCTTCAGCTTTTGGTTCAGAAGTATACGCTATAATATTATCAATATCTCCTTCAGATAATTGAGGAAAAGGAGTCATTGGAATTTTATTATTCTCTTCAAATACTTTAACAGCTGCCGCATCACCTGATTTAATTAAATCGCCACTATTGTGAACCCATTTATAAATCCAAGCCATGTCATGTTTAGCAGATATCCCTCTCAATGCTGGACCAGTAGATTTACCATCAAGTTTGTGACAAGCAGCACAATTGGCATTAAAAAGCTCTTTACCTTTTACAGCATCACCTCCAGAACTCGCTGCTGGAGCCGCTGCAGCATCCGCAGCCGCTGGAGCTGCATCTTGAGCAAGTGAAGCTACGGAAATGCTCAACATTAACGCTAAGCTTAAAAATAATTTCCTTGAATTCGAATTATGGTTACCCACCTTTTTCATATTAATATATTGATTATCTACTAAAAATTGTTCGCTTATCATCTAAATAAATCAGAAGACGAAACCCTCTTATTTTAAAAACTGCGACAAAAATACGACTTAAGAACTATTCTCAAAACCTTAAAATAATCTTAATTATAATTTATATCAAATCTAAATAAGGAATCCAATTCAATTTCCTGTTAAAATGTTATTTTTGTAAAATAAATAAGCAGATTATGAGATTTTTAAGATCATTACACCCATTATTATCAGCAGCGTTATTTTGTTGTATCACAATGAATATAGACGCTCAAAATCCGAATTTAACTGTAAATCAAGACCCAAAATTCGAGCAATTGCTGACAGAAAAAAGGAAATCAAATCCAAATTTATCATATAATGACCGTTACAAAATTCAAATCTTTAACGGAGTAAGCGAAACAGCAAAAAAAACATTATCCGAATTCAAGCAAGAATTCAAAGATCTAGATGGAACTATTATTTTTAACACCCCTAATTACAAAGTTTGGGTAGGGAATTTTAGAACTAGAATGGAAGCCGAACGTAATCTCCCAGAAATCAAAAAGAGATATAAAAGCGTATTTCTGATTAAACCTAACAAATAAAAGGGTTAGGCATTAAATAATTCATAAACTTAATTTTTACAAATAAGTTTATGAATTATTTCTACTCCAAATATTGATGCAACTTCCGAGACAAATTGCTGAAATTCTACAAAAGAATTTTCATTAGCAGTATCAGATATAATTCGGATAATAACAAAAGGAATATTGTATTCAAAACAGACCTGAGCCACTGCCGCGCCTTCCATTTCAACACATACAACATCAGGAAGCCTTCCTAAAAGATTCTCTTTCTCTGCATTGGCAGAAAAAAATTTATCACCACTTGCAATCTGACCAATAATTACTTTCTGATTTTCCAACGAAAATAAATGTTTTTGATTAGAAGAAAGCAAATTAATTAAACTTTTCTCATTAATCAGTCTGGAGATAATCTCCAAAGCATTTCTTAATAAATTCTCATCAGGGTGCAAAATTGTTTTCCCCAAAAGCGGAATTTCAAATTGCTTCATTAAAGGACGGGCATCCATGTCATGCTGTACTAAACTATCTGCAATTACTATATCACCAATATTCAAGTTTTGATTAATAGCACCAGCAACACCTGTGAATATCAACTCTGTAATCCCAAACTCAACAATTAAATGAGTTACAGTCGTAGCAGAAGCCACTTTCCCCCATCTGGAAAAAACGACCACTACTTCAATGTCGTTTATTAATCCAGTATAATAGACACGCATGCCTCTTGTAACTTTCTTTTTATTTTTAATCAAAGAAATAATTCCGTTAATTTCTTCTGGCATTGCGCCAAGTATTCCAACTCGTCTTTCCTGTATCATAAAAAACTTTTTAGCCAATAAAAATAATACTTTAAAAAACTAAAATACTATACCAGCATCATTGTTAAGGTGTTAATCTAATAAACAAAAAAATCCCAACGAAATGGGATTTTTATAAATATATAAATTGAATATTATTTCAATTTCTTTTTAATAGCTACTTCATGGTAAGCTTCAATAACATCTCTTTCCTCGATATCATTGTATCCTTTAATCTGAATACCACAATCGTATCCTTTAGAAACTTCTTTAACATCATCTTTGAAACGTTTCAAAGCAACAAGCTCTCCTTCATGGACAACTACACCATCTCTAATGATTCTGATTTTACCATTTCTGGTAATTTTACCATCAGTAACCATACATCCAGCAATTGTACCCACTTTTGAAATTTTAAACAACTCTCTGATTTCTGCAGTACCAAGAACCTCTTCTTTCATCTCTGGCGCCAACATTCCTTCCATTGCATCTTTCAAGTCATCGATAGCTGCATAGATAATTGAGTAATAACGGATATCGATTTCTTCCTTATCAGCCAGCTGTCTTGCATTTCCAGCAGGACGAACGTTAAATCCGATAATAATTGCATCAGAAGCAGAAGCCAACATTACATCGGTTTCAGTAATTGCTCCAACACCTTTATGTATAATGTTGATTTGAATTTCTTCGGTAGATAATTTTGAGAACGAATCAGATAAGGCTTCAACAGATCCATCAACATCTCCTTTAAGTATGATGTTCAATTCCTTAAATTGACCTAATGCAATTCTACGTCCAATTTCATCTAATGTAATATGTCGTTGTGTACGTACAGACTGCTCGCGCATTAATTGAGAACGTTTAGCAGCAATTTGCTTAGCTTCTTTTTCGTCTTCAAAAACATTGAACTTATCACCTGCAGTTGCAGCACCATCTAATCCTAGAACAGACACAGGCGTTGAAGGCCCAGCTTCTTTTACAACATTCCCTCTTTCATCATGCATAGCTTTAATTTTACCATGATGTTTACCAGCCAGCATATAATCACCAATTTTAAGGGTTCCATGCTGCACCAATATAGTAGAAACATATCCCTTTCCTTTATCCAAGAAAGCTTCTACAACTGTTCCTTGAGCTGCTTTATTTGGATTAGCTTTCAAGTCTAGAATTTCTGCCTCCAATAATACTTTTTCTAACAGTTCTTTTACACCTGTCCCAATTTTGGCAGAGATATCATGTGATTGAATTTTTCCACCCCAATCTTCTACCAATAAATTCATACCAGCTAAACGCTCTTTAATTTTTTCAACGTTCGCATTTGGCTTATCAATTTTATTAATTGCAAATATAATTGGAACACCCGCAGCTTGTGCATGCGAAATTGCCTCTCTGGTTTGTGGCATGATATCATCATCTGCCGCTACTACAATAATTGCGATATCTGTAACTTGAGCTCCACGAGCACGCATTGCCGTAAATGCTTCGTGACCAGGTGTATCAAGGAAAGCTATTTTTTGACCATTATCCAATGTTACACCATATGCACCAATATGCTGCGTAATCCCTCCGGATTCTCCCGCAATAACATTTTCTTTACGTATATAATCCAGTAAAGATGTTTTACCGTGATCGACGTGACCCATTACAGTTACAATCGGTGCTCTGAAAACTAAATCTTCTTCTTTATCCTCAACAACCTGAATAGCTTCTTCAATATCAACAGTAATGAATTCTACTTCATATCCAAATTCGTCAGCAACAATTGTTAATGTCTCTGCATCCAAACGCTGGTTTTGAGTAACCATGATTCCAAGCGACATACATGTTCCAATCACTTTGGTAATTGGCACATCCATCATAATAGCAATTTCACCTACAGTAACAAATTCTGTAACTTTAATTGTTTTGCTTCCTTCATCTAAAGCTCTTTGCTCGTCATCAGATTTCTGACGGTGCGTGTCTCTTTTATCTCTTCTATATTTGGCCGCTTTAGATTTACCTCCTTTACCTTGAAGCTTCTCTAAAGTTTCACGAATTTGATTTTTAACCTCTTCTTCCGTTGGCTCAACTTTTGCAACAATTGCAGGCCTATTCCCTTTTACAAACCCAGGTCTTGCACTTCTATTGGCATTAAAACCTCCACCACCAGTATTTGGGGTAATCTTATTAGGATTTGGCGCTCCAGTAACACCAGGAGTTGCAGGAGGTTTTGGAGCTCCAGGTTTTGGAGCAATTCTCTTGCGTTTATTTTTATTCGCATTATTCACACCAGGAACTCCAGGTGCACCAGGCTTGTTAGGCGTAATTTTAGGATCTTCTTTTTTCTTCTTGGGTTTATTAAATTGAGACAAGTCAATAACCTGACCAGTTAAGGTTGCACCAGAAAGTTTTTGGTATTGTGTAGCTATAGATTCCTCAACTGGAGATTCATTTACAGAATCATCTGTTCTTTTCTCAACAACAATTTCCGATTGTTTAACCTCATTCTTGACTTCCTTAAATTTTGGTTTGTCTTTAACCTCATTGTCTTTGGAAGCAGGAACCTCTTTTACGCTTTCTACTGGAGCTTCAATTTTCACTACAGGCTCAACAGCTTCTTTCTTAACTTCAACAGCAGGTGTCTCTTTTGGAGTTACATCTACAGGAGCAATTACTTTTTCAGCAACAACAGGATCTGGAACAGTAACAGCTTTCTTAGGATTAAGATCAATTTTACCAACTTGAACAGGTCCGGACAATACAGCTCTCGCTTTAATAATTTCTTGCTGTTTTAGACGATCCTCTTCTATTTTTCGTTTGTCTTCGACTTCTTTTTCGCGTTCTATACGTAAAGCTTCTTTTTCCTTCCTTTTCTCCTCACTTACTTCCTTTGAAGCTTCCTTATTCCCCTTGTCGCCTGCAAACTGATTTTGGAGGATATTAAATTCCTGTTCAGAAATTTTTGTGTTAGGATTTGACTCAATAGCAATTCCTTTATCCTTAAGATAATCCACAGCTCTTTCTAACGAAATATTTAATTCCCTTAAAACCTTGTTTATTCTAATAATTCTCTCTTCAGACATAAAATCTTTTTATTTTTACCTTATTCGTTGTCCCATTTTTACTTTACAATAAAAATAGAAATTTATTTTATATGAGGAATTAACAGCCTGTTAACTATCAAACTCTTCATTTAATATTCTCATTACATCCAAAATCGTTTCCTCTTCCAGATCTGTTCTTCTAACTAAATCTTCAACATCGTGTTTCAAAATACTTTTAGCAGTATCCAAACCAATTTTTGCAAATTCTTCTATAACCCACTCTTCAATTTCATCTGAAAACTCGGTTAATTCAACATCATCATCATCTGCTGTTGTTCCTGCAACATCACCTTCACGAATTACATCCAATTCATATCCCGTTAACTGCCCAGCCAAACGAATATTATGACCTCCTCTACCAATTGCTTTAGAAACTTCTTCTAATTTCAAAAACACTTCAGCTCTTTTAGCTTCCTCGTTGATTTTGATAGAAGAAACTTTGGCAGGACTTAATGCTCTTGTAATATACAATTGAATATTATTGGTATAATTAATAACATCAATATTTTCATTTCCTAATTCACGAACAATTCCATGGATACGAGACCCTTTCATACCAACGCAGGCTCCAACTGGATCAATACGATCATCATAAGAATCAACAGCTACTTTTGCTTTTTCACCTGGAATTCTTACCACATTTTTAACCATAATCAAACCGTCAAAAACTTCAGGGATTTCCTGCTCAAATAATTTTTCCAAGAACTTATCTGAAGTTCTGGACATAATAATTTGAGGTTTGTTGCCTTTCAGTTCAACGCTTTCAATTATACCTCTAACATTATCTCCTTTACGGAAAAAGTCAGAAGGAATTTGTTTTTCTTTTGGCAAAATGATTTCGTTTCCGTCATCATCCACCAAAATTACAACTCTTGGACGTACGTGATGCACTTCGGCAGTATAAATATCTCCAATAATATCTTTAAATTGCTTGTAAAGATTAGTATTATCGTGTTCGTGTATTTTTGAGATCAAGTTTTGTCTTAAAGCCAATATCGCCCTTCTTCCTAAATCTATCAATTTAACTTCTTCTGAAACTTCTTCGCCAATTTCGAAATCGGCTTCAATTTTTCTAGCTTCAGTTAATGTAATTTCCTCATTTTCAAAATCCAAATCCTCGTCAGCAACGATTACTCTTCTTCTCCAAATCTCCATATCTCCTTTATCAGGATTTATGATGATGTCAAAATTATCATCTGAACCGTATTTTTTCTTCAATGCATTTCTAAATACATCTTCCAAAATTGCCATAAGCGTTACACGATCAATAAGTTTATCATCTTTAAACTCTGAAAATGAATCGATTAATGCTAAATTTTCCATGCGAATTCTTTAAATTAAAATGTTACTGTAACAACTGCTTCTTTAATATCAGCGTAAGGTATCTGCAATTCTTTTTGAACCGTCTCTTTTCCCTTGCCTACTTTTTTGGCTTCTCTGGCTTTCCAAGACAAAATTATAAAAAGATCATTAGCTTCAACTAATTCTGCTTCAATATTTTCATTATTGGTTTTAACGATTAAAGTTCTGCCAATATTCTTTTTATACTGTCTTACCAGTTTTAATGGTGAACCAACTCCTACCGAAGCAACTTCCAAGGAGAAATCCTGTTCTTCCCTATCCAAGTTTCCTTCAACAGCACGACTTACATCAATACAGTCCTGCAAGATCACACCATTATCCCCATCAATCCCAATACTAATTTTAAAACTATCCGTTATAGTCAAGTCAATTAAAAAAATAGATGGTTTTTCCAGAAGAGCCTCTTCTACTACCTGCTTTACTTTCTCTTTAAATGTCATAATCTTTATAAAAAGAGGCACGCTATGCGTGCCTCATTATCTAGTATATTAATAAATAACGATGCAAATATAGTCTTTTTTTATAAATCAAAAAAATTGATTAGTATTAAAAAAAATTTATATCTTTCAATTAAATTTTAAAAACACTTTTATTAAAAAAGTAACAAACTTAACCTACCATGAAAAAAATTCTTATCCCAACTGATTTTTCAAAATATGCTGATGAAGCTATAGAAGTTGGTGCACAAATTGCAAAACAGCACAATAGTGAAATCATCTTGATTCATATGCTGGAATTGCCTACACATCTGAATGACGCAATTTCTGGCGAAACGAGCATACCTGAAATCATGCTTTTTAAACGCAAAGCAGACGAAACACTAAAAAGCATAAAAACCCGACCTTATTTAGCTGGAATAAAAGTCACTGAAGTGGTAAGACTTGATGGCGCATATAAAGGGATCAACAATTACGTTAAACAAAACAACGATTTAGACTTAATCATAATGGGATCTCATGGCTCTACAGGAATCAACGAAATTCTAGTGGGTTCAAATACTGAAAAAGTAGTAAGACAATCAGAAGTTCCCGTTTTGGTAATCAAAAATAAATCAGACAGCTTCAATGCATCAAATATTATTTTTGCTTCAGATTTTTCAGATGAAATCAAAAAACCTTTTAAGAAAGTTATAGAATTCACTAAACTGTTTGGATCAAAACTGAACCTGGTAATGATCTGCACACCAAACAGCTTCAAAAGCACTTCGGCAGCCCGTAAGATTGTGGCAGATTTCGTTTCCGAATTTGACATGCCAGAATACTCTTTTGAAATATATAATGAAAGCAATATTGAAAAAGGCATTATAAACTACTCAAACGAAAACAACGGAGACATAATTGCTTTTTGCACACATGGAAGAACCGCATTAAATCATTTCTTTACAGGAAGCATTTCCGAGGATCTAGTAAACCATTCCTCCAAACCGGTATTAACCTTTAGAGTATAATATAAAAAAGAGGGAGTTCATCAGTTTTGAGAAACTCCCTTTTAAAAAAAAATTATTTCATAAAAAAAGCCTCTCAATTGAGAGGCTTTTTATGTTGGTCTACTAGGACTCGAACCTAGAAAGACTGCACCAAAAACAGTTGTGTTACCATTACACCATAGACCAGCAAACTTGCTAACATTTCTGCTTAGCGAGTGCAAATTTAGAACAAATTCCTAGTTGTGCAAACTTTTTTCAGCTTTTTATTCAAAAAAAAATCAAAAAAATCATTTTTAAAAATCACTTTCTTATTAATTAATTGAAAAACAAAGCATTTGCACTTTTGATTATTTTCCATAAAATTATAATAATGCAACTTCACTTTATAAAAAAAACATTTTCTTTGTAACACTTTTTAAAACACATAAAAAAAACAGAAGACAAGTATATGACATCATTCAATTTCAACAAATGGAATACCATTACAGGTTGGTTTGCCTTTTCAATCGCACTAATAACTTATACCCTTACTGTTGAACCCACAATGAGCTTTTGGGATTGCGGGGAATATATTGCCACTGCTGCAAAACTAGAAGTTGGACACCCTCCAGGAGCTCCTTTATTCCAAATGATTGGTGCTTTCTTCGCCATGTTTGCACTAGACAAAGAACATATTGCTTTGATGGTTAACATGACTTCGGTTTTTTCGAGTGCTTTTACCATATTATTTATGTTTTGGTCCTCGACAATAATTTTAAAAAAAATTATAAGCCAATATAGCGAAATCACTGACAGCAATTCCTTTGTTATACTTGGGAGTTCATTGGTAGGCTCACTTGCCTATACATTCTCTGATAGTTTTTGGTTTAATGCTGTAGAAGCCGAAGTTTATGCAATGGCCAGCTTCTTAATTTCTTTACTGTTATGGCTAGGTCTGCGTTGGGAACAGGATATGGACACCCCTAGAGGCCACAAATGGCTGTTATTGATTTCATTAGTAGTTGGCTTGTCATTTGGGGTTCACTTTATGGCTTTACTGACTATTCCTGCAATTGGATTTTTATACTTTTTTAAGAACTATAAGGTAGTAACTGTCAAAAATTTTATAATTGCCAATATTGTAGTAGTCTCTGTTTTACTTTTCATATTTAAATTATTATTGCCGTTAACAATGGCATTCTTTGGTAAAACTGAAGTTTTCATGGTTAACTCCCTAGGATTGCCTTTTAATTCAGGAACAATTTTTGTAACCTTGCTCTTAATAGCTTTCTTTTATTTTGGATTGAATTATACGCGAAAGAAAGGATTAATACATTACAATACATTAATATTATGCATCCTTTTTATTCTTATCGGATTCTCAACATGGCTGATGCTTCCGATCCGTGCCAATTCTGAAACTGTCATCAATGAAAACAAACCTTCTGATGCTGCCGAAGTTTTAGCATATTATAACAGAGAGCAATACGGAGTTAATCCATTATTTTATGGTCCGCAATACACAGAGTCTTTTACCGGATTGGATCCCGAAACACCATATCTTGACAAAGCTCCCAATTACGAGAGAGATTACAAAACTGGCAAATATGTTATTGTAAACAATTATATAAATGCAGAACAAAATTCGGATGACAGCCAAAAAACCATATTGCCAAGAATGTGGAGCCCTGACCATATTGAAAATTACATCAATTTTACACATCCACCAGCCTTTAGAATAAATCCCAATTATCCTTATGAAGATGATTTGGTAAAATACGGACTGGATCCAGAAAAATTAACTGAAGAAGACTATAATAAAGCTATTGCACAATTAAGAAATGAAACTGAAAAAACAGTTAGCGAATTCAGACAAGCATATGCTCAGAAACAGATTGATAATGATGGCTATGTAGCTTTCCTTAAACACTACAAAGATTATCTGATTATAGAAAAGCCAACTACAGCAGATAATTTCAGCTTTATGTTTGAATACCAGTTTGGCTATATGTATTGGAGATATTTAATGTGGAATTTTGTTGGAAGACAAAACGACGAGCAAGGAAGATACGATTATCTTGATGGAAACTGGATAAGCGGTATTCCATTCGTTGACAATATGCATATTATTTCTCAGGATAATTTACCTTCTGATGCATTAAACAACAAAGGCAGAAACGTGTATTTCTTCCTGCCTTTTATATTAGGGTTAATTGGAATCATGCATCATGCAAGCAAAGACAGAAAAAGTTTTTATGTATTATTAGCTCTTTTCCTTTTTATGGGTATTGCATTAAAAATCTATCTAAACGAAAGACCATTCGAACCACGAGAAAGAGATTATGCCTTAGTTGGATCATTTTATGTGTTTGCTATCTGGATTGGTTTTGGTGTATATTCACTTTACGAAAGTTTTCAAAAATATCTTTCTCCAAAAATTGCAGGCCCAGCCATTATAGGGGCATCATTACTCGCTGCGCCACTATTGATGGCGTACCAAAACTGGGATGATCACGATCGCTCTGGAAAATATACAGCTACGGCGATGGCCAAAGCTTATTTAGAATCCTGTGATAAAAACGCTATTTTATTCACTATTGGAGACAATGACACATTCCCTTTATGGTATGCTCAAGAGATAGAAGGCATCCGTACTGACATTAAAATAGTAAACACAAGCTTATTCATGACAGATTGGTACATCGATCAGATGAAGAGAAAAGCATACGAATCGAATGCACTCCCAATTTCGTTTACCCATGATGAATATGTAGGAGACAAATTGGATTATGTAGCACATATTCCAAAAACAGAAAGCCGTTGGGACTTAAATGCTTTTATCACATTTATAAAAGACCCAAGATCTACAGTAGAGATGGAGAATGGACAAACTATACACTTCTATCCCACCAATAAAATAAGAATACCAATAGACAAAGCTAATATTATAAAAAACAAGGTAATCAATCCAAAACTATATGATTCTATTGTTCCATACATAGACATTGACATAAAAGGAAGTGCTATTTATAAAAACAGATTGATGATGCTAGACCTTATTAAAAACAATAACTGGAAAAGACCTGTTTATTTTAGTGGAGGCGCATTTGACCCTGAAGATTATTTATGGATGAAAGAATATCTTCAGCTGGAAGGCATGGTTTATAAATTAGTTCCAATAAAAACAGCGTTGCCAGAAGATTCTGGACAAATGGAAATGGGACGAATTGATACCGATAATATGTATGCCAAAGTAATGGCATGGGACTGGGGCAATAGTGATAGCGATAAAATATACCATGACCCGGAAACACGCAGAGAAAGCCTTACCTACCGCATGAATCTATCCAGACTAATGAATCAGCTCATCGCCGAAGGAAAAATAGACAAGGCGAAAAAAGTTATTGAATTAGCTATGCAAAAAATGCCTTTGGACAAATTTGGCTACTACTCATTAGTTGAGCCATTTGCTAAAGGTTATTATGATGTGGGTGAAAAAGAAAAAGCGCATGATTTACTCAAAAAATTGATAAATAAATATCACGAAAACCTAAATTATTACGCCAAATTAATCCCTTCTGAACAATCGGATGTGAGTATAGAAATAATAACTGATCTCGAAAGATACAGAAGCCTGCTTACTGTCATGCAAGAAAGCAAAGATGTCGAATTTTATAATTCCAGCAAAAAAACCTTCAATACCTATATAGAAATATTTGCCCGATTTGGACGCAAAAAAGAATAAACATTTTGACATAAATTCAAAACAATTAAAATGTAGTGTCTCAAAAAAGCACTACATTTTTTTTGCTCAAAATTGAATTTAATTGTACTATTGAATTATCAAATGCCTTTAATCCAGATCAGAATATCCTTGAAACAATCTTAAACGACACACTTGTCCAGAATTTAAATATTGCCTGCTATGAAGCCCTATTGGATCAAGACGAATGTATTTATAAAAAGAATATTCTCAAATTATATTTGGGATTTTCCTAATACAGAAAATAAAATCTATCTGACTTTTGATGATGGTCCAACTCCGGATGTAACACAATGGGTTCTGGAAGAATTAAAAAAACATAAAGCAAAAGCAACCTTTTTCTGCATTGGCAAAAATATTGACAGCAATCCAGACTTATTCAAAAAAGTAATTGATGAAGGGCATGCAATAGGAAATCACACTTTTAATCATTTTAATGGATGGACAACAAAAACAGATGATTATCTAAAAAACATTGCGCTATGCCAAGATGCAATCAATAATCTTAATCCTGAAAACAGCAGGCTATTCCGCCCGCCTTATGGTAAAATAAAAACATCGCAATCGAAAAAACTGCGAAAATCAGGATATAAAATAATTATGTGGGACGTTCTCAGTGCCGATTTTGATCAAAGCATAACACCTGAAAAATGTCTCGAAAATGTACTCAAAAATGTAGTTTCAGGAAGTATAATTATTTTTCACGACAGTGTAAAGGGCTACAAAAATCTAGAATACGTATTGCCTCGCACCTTACAGACACTTAAAAACAGAGACTTTATATTTGAAGTAATCCGATAGTAAAAAAAGAAGAAATTATTTTAAACTATAACTGTTCCTGAACAATACCAATTAAGGTATTGGCATCTAATTCTCCAGACTGTCTCCAAATCATCATACCTTCCTTATAAATCATAAGAGTTGGCAAACCTTTTATTCGCAAAGCATCTGCTAATTCTGGATTTTTATCTACATCGATCATGATCACTTTTACTTTATCTCCAAGTGCAGCCGCAACATCTTTTATAACAGGATGCATCGAAAGCGATGGCTCGTTCCAGTCTGTGTAAAAGTCTATTAGCACTGGAACTTGTACGTTTATAAGTTCTCCAAATTTTGACATAAAACCAAAATATTAAATTTTTATTAGTTTCAAAAAGAGATATTAGTTTACAAATTTAGCATTTTAAACTAATTATGCTAATTTTTCGCCCTTTATTAGTTGAATAACTGTAATCTCGGGCATAATTCCAACTCTGCCAGGGTAAGCATGAAATCCAAATCCTCTGTTTACATAAACGAACCTGCCAATGTTTTCATATAGTCCCGCCCATTGCTTATAGACATATTGAGCCAGACTCCATTTAAAATAACCTGGTATTTCTACGCCAAATTGCATTCCATGCGTATGGCCAGACAGTGTTAACTGAAAATGTTTATCATCATGCTGTACTATTTGATCCCAATGGCTTGGATCATGGCTCATCAATATTTTAAAATCTTCTTTGGTCAAATGCTGCGATGCCTTATTCAAATCCCCAGCCTGCTTAAAATTATGCCCCCAATTTTCCACTCCCACTATAGCAATTCTAGCCCCATCTTTTTCTACAAAAGTGTGCTCATTTAACAATAATGAAAAACCAATCTGGCCATATAATTTTTTAATGTTTTCAAAATTCTCATTCTTGGCCGCCTGCGATGGCCAGGTAACATATTCGCCATAATCATGATTTCCTAAAACTGAATATTTACCATATTTATGTTCCTTGATTTTATTGAACGTTTCAATCCAGGGATACATTTCTTTGGCATGCGTATTTACAATATCGCCAGTAAACAATATTAAATCCGAATGCTGTTCATTTATCAAATCAATGGCATGACTGATTTTTTCTGGGTTATCAAAACTTCCACTATGCACATCCGATATATGGGTTATTGTAAAACCATTAAAAGCATCGGGTAAATCTGCAAAATATATAGGCTGTTTTATCACCTTATAATTATATTTCCCTTCAAAAATTCCATATATCAGAGAAATAAAAGGCACCGCTGCAAGTCCTAAGCCAACTTGGCTGATAAATTTTCGTCTTGATGGCAAAAAAGCGGCTTTGGAATTATTATCAATAAAATATTTTATGGATCCTTCAGCCAGTCGAAAAACATCTTCTCCTAAAAGAACTATAGCCATCACTATTTTTGGAAGATACACCACCAGCAGTAAACCCATGGTGAACATGGTCTGCTTTGTCTGTCCAACTGAACGGTCAAATTGAGTGAAAGAATAAAGGATAAAGACAAAAACCAAAAGGCTAATCAGTTGATAAGAAATGAGAACCCATTTCAATTTTATCAATGTTTTAATAGCCTGATAGGCATAAAGTTCAATAACAAAAAGAACAACCCCTAAAAAAAACAAACGTAAGATCATTATTTATACAATTTTAAACAAAGTAACAACTATTGGAAATGTTAAAGATTTATATTATCATAATTTTAACGCAAAAAAGCATGTAAATATATGATTGCCATTTTCAAATAACTAAATAATTTATAGTTACTAAATAATCGCTGCTTCATTTCCTCAATTAATCATTATCAAAGCAATTTCATTCCTTCCATTCACAGCAGCAAGGACAATAACAAAGAATTTGACATAACATCAAAACCCATTCACCGTATTGTTAACGGAATTATATTGAATAAACAAATTAGTTTTAAAAATCAATTGTTTATTTTTACGCCTCAAAATTTATTTTTATGTCACAAAAACGTCTTTATCTGCTCGATGCCTACGCCTTGATATTCCGTGGTTACTTTGCCTTTATAAAAAACCCAAGAATCAACTCTAAGGGAATGGACACATCGGCCATCATGGGATTCATGAATGCCTTGATGGATGTTATCAAAAGAGAAAAACCTGATCATTTAGCAGTAGCTTTTGACAAAGGCGGAAGCACTTACCGCTACGAAATGTATCAGGAATACAAAGCGCACCGTGACGAAACTCCCGAAGCCATAAAAATTGCCATACCTTATATATGCGAGTTACTAAAAGCAATGCATATTCCAATTATTGAAGTCCCTGGTTTTGAAGCCGATGATTTGATTGGAACTATTGCCAAACAGGCCGAAAAACAAAATTATCAGGTTTTTATGGTAACCCCCGATAAGGATTTTGCACAATTGGTTTCCGAAAATATTTTTATGTACAAGCCCGCAAGAATGGGTAACGGAATCGAAATTTGGGGAGTTCCAGAAGTTTTGGAAAAATTTGAAATCGAACGGCCAGAACAAGTGATTGATTTCTTGGGAATGATGGGCGACGCTGCCGATAATATCCCCGGCCTGCCAGGAGTAGGAGAAAAAACAGCCAAGAAATTTTTGAAAGAATACGGTTCAATGGAAAATCTTTTAGCCAACACACATCAACTAAAAGGTGCCATAAAAGAAAAAATCGAAGCCAATGCTGAGTTGGGATTATTATCTAAAAAACTGGCAACTATCCTGCTCGACTGTCCTGTAACTTTCAACGAGACAGAGTATGAATTATCCCAACCAGATGTTGAAAAAACCGATGCTCTGTTTCAGGAACTGGAATTCCGCCAGATGAAAGCACAGTTCGACAAATTGTATAATCCATCTGCCGAAGAAGAAAGTACAAATCCAGAAACACCAGCTGCCAAAAAAACGCCAGCAAAAAAATCCAACGAAGAACAATTCGATTTATTTGGATTTTCCGAAGAAGAAACTAGCGAAGCACAACACAGTTCGTTCTATGCAACTCTTGAAAATACCGAACATTTTTACCAAATCATACAAGGTGATTTTGCTGTAAAACTGCTGTTACAAAATTTACTTCAGCAGACTTCCGTATGTTTCGATACCGAAACTACAGGAATTGATGCTTTGAATGCCGAATTAGTCGGGATGTCATTCTCTTATGAAAAAGGAAAAGCATTTTACGTTCCTTTTCCGGAGAGCCAGGAAGAAGCTCAGACTTTAGTTGATAAATTCAAGCCTTTTTTTGAAAATGAAGCCATCGAAAAAATTGGACAGAACGTCAAATACGATTTGAAGATTCTTTCGAATTATGGTGTTCAGATCAAAGGAAAGCTGTTCGATACGATGATTGCCCACTATTTGATTAATCCTGATATGCGCCATAATATGGATGTATTATCTGAAACCTATTTAAAATATTCACCAAAATCCATCGAAGATTTAATTGGCAAAAAAGGCAAGGGACAAAAATCAATGCGTGAAGTACCATTGGAAGACATCAAAGAATACGCTGCAGAAGATGCTGATATTACCTATCAATTAAAGCAGAATTTCAGTCCTATCCTGGACAAAGCAGAAACCAAAAAACTATTTGACGAAATCGAAATTCCGTTAATACCAGTTTTGGCCGCAATGGAATTGGAAGGAATTAACCTTGACGTTCCTTTTTTACAATCGATGTCAATTGACATGGCTGCCGAAAGCAATGCATTGGAACAAAAAATATATGAAACTGCCGGTGAGAAATTCAATCTGGCTTCACCAAAACAATTAGGCGACATTTTATTCGAAAAATTAAAAATTGGCGGTGCGAAACAGAAGAAAACCAAAACAGGTCAATACGCTACAGGCGAAGAAGTTTTATCGTATTTGGCCAATGATAACGAAATTGTCCGCGATATTCTCGAATGGCGCCAGATGGTAAAACTGCAAAGCACTTATATTGACGCTTTGCCAAATCAGGTTGATAAAAAAACTGGACGCGTTCACACCGATTATATGCAGACTGTTGCTGCAACGGGACGTTTGAGTTCTAATAATCCCAACCTGCAAAACATTCCAATACGTACCGAAAGAGGTCGATTGATCCGAAAAGCATTTATTGCACGTGATGAAAACCACACTTTGGTTTCTGCGGATTACTCTCAGATAGAACTGCGAATTATTGCTGCTTTATCTGGCGAAGAAAATATGATTAAAGCATTCCAAAACAACGAAGACATTCACAAAAGTACAGCTGCAAAAGTATTCAATGTGCCATTAGAAGAAGTAACCAAAGAACAGCGAAGCAATGCCAAAACTGTCAATTTTGGAATTATCTATGGGGTTTCTGCCTTTGGGTTAAGCAATCAGACATCGCTTTCACGAAAAGAAAGCGCCGAACTGATTGATGCGTATTATTCGACTTATCCAAAACTCAAATCGTACATGTCTAATCAGGTGGATTTTGCCAGAGAAAAAGGTTATGTACAAACGGTTTTAGGAAGAAGACGTTATTTAAAAGATATCAATTCGGCCAATATGATGGTCAAAAGCGGTGCCGAACGAAATGCCGTAAACGCTCCGATTCAGGGTTCTGCTGCCGATATTATCAAAATTGCAATGATTAATATCCATAAAAAATTAGTTTCAGAAAACTGGAAATCCAAAATGTTACTGCAGGTACATGATGAGCTTGTGTTCGATGTTCACAATTCAGAACTCGAAAAAATACAGCCGATGATTAAACACGAAATGGAAAATGCCTTCAAAATGGATGTTCCGCTGGATGTTGAAATTGGAATGGGCAGGAATTGGCTGGAAGCGCATTGATTTTAGCTGACAGTGTTCAGTTGTATAGATTGATTTATTAAAGATATAAAAAAACCGTCTCGTTAAAGAAAATGAGACGTTTTTTACATTTTTACCCAACAATAACGAATACTAGTTTTTATCAACTTCAGAATATTTTTTTGGAACATCGGCATACTCCAAAATCTGTTTCCAATATTCTTCCAGACTTGCAGGTCTTGGACGCCAATCCGGATCGGCTACATTCTCCAGAGCTTGTTCCCAATTCTTTTCGCTCAGAAAAGCAATGTCAATATCGCAACCCGTAAGTTCTTTTATTGGTTTTAAAAAAACATATCCATCCCCAATATCTTCCAATGCAAAGTTTTTATGTCCCAAAGAATAATAACTATCATCCCGCAATTTGCCCAAAGGCGTGTTAACCAAATCAAATCCCACTGCTTCGTTATTTAGTTTTTGCATTATGGCTTCAATAACTCCATTTGCAGGAGAAACCAAATTCGGTTTGGTATCGGGAAGATTCATAAAAGGTTTATGCAACAAAATCGTGTAAACTTTCTGCGGATATTTGGCATATAAAAGATTTCCAAAATAACCATTTTCTAATCGGACAAAATCTTCACCAACAAAATCATATACTGGGAATTTATATTTTGTAAAAGCATGAATATCTCCTGTAAGTATCAAAATTTTTTCCTGCTTTGCTATAATTTCTTTCTCAACAATACCAAATCGATAGGCTTCGGTATTTCCTTTGTAGAAAACTTTTTTCATCTTCTCCGGAGTCCGGTAGCCCGAAAAAGAAGACCAATTGTATCGGTAGCTTAAATTTAAAATACGGAATTTCTTCGCCGATTTGGACAATGATTTATTAAACGACCAAACCTCTTTATATAAATCTGTATAACCTTTAAAAACCCACCCCGAATTGTAATTGAACATTAGTTTCCGAGCCAAATCTTCATTGTATTCCGGTGCTAAAATTAAGGAGTCCAACGTTTTCTGGTTTTCGCTTGCGCCAAATTCCATTCCGATGGTATATACACCTTTTTTATACAAAACAGGAATCAGGCTTTTTACCAACTCTAGATTTTCCTTAACCCTGTGTTCTTCGGACAAAAGGATAATATCTTTGGTTGCAAATTTTGATGCAATGTATTCCTGAGGCGACATTTTATTTTTCGACAAATATTCCATTGATTTATCTATAGCTTCAGATTGTGAAAACAAACACATCGGAAGAAACATTAACAGAAACGGAATAGCTTTTTTAAACATAATAGTATCTTTTAAATTCGTAAATAATCATCGTTTTCAATCATAACAAAAAGCGGTAAGTTGCTTTTAATATAAATGTATTCTGAGGCTGTTTGCCTAAAATCTGGGTATCCATATTGACAAACAAATCATCTACAGGGCTACCTGAACCATTTGTTCCCTGAGACCAAACCAAATAAATTTCGGAGCCGGGAATGTATTCCCAGCGCAAAACCAAATTGGAACGAAACTGAACAAATGAAAAATCAGGATTCAAGAAAGAATAATCAGTAGTTCCGTTTTGATTTTCATCCACACTATAAAGATTGGTATTGCTGTCAAAAGAAATTTGATTTGCACCATAACTAATCGTCCGATCCTGATAATAAGATGCCCTTGGATTTGTAACATAGTTAAACTTCGAATATTTTCCCGTTGAAGCAAAAGGCTGTCCGTAGTACTGGATAGTAAAATTTGGGTTAATATTGTAATTCAACCTCAACGATGCACTGATCGTCTGCTGATCCATATTGGCCGTGATGTACCGCATTCCTCCTTCAAAAGGAGATTGGGTAACGTACTGAGTCTTGCTTTGATTGACATTGAAATTTGGATTTAAAGTAATTGACAATGAATTAGTCGGTTGATACGTAATACTCGGATCCAATTCTTTATATGAAAACGAATTATTTTTTCCTTGTGCAAAAAACACTCCAGCCTGAAAGCGAAGCTTTTTTCGGGTATCGGTACCAAAAGTATTATAGCTCACAAATTCGTCCGAAAATCTGAATTTTGGTCCGCCCTGCAAATACGCATTGTTATAAATTCTCGGTTTGTATGAAAATCCAATGTTGGCCCACCAATAATTATTGAACTCTCCTTTTCCCAAAAGATCATAATAAGTACGGTTATGAAAACCTCCAAAATCATAAGTAACAAAAGGCTCAAAACGCACCATTCCGCTTCTGAAAACGCCAAAAGGTTTTAAGGATTGATAACTAACAAATAAGGTTTGCCTGATTTCATCGGCCTGACGAAGAAAACCAATGTCATTCAGTTCCAATTCCGGTGATCGCCAGGTCAGACTGGCATTATATCTCCAATGTCCATCAGAAGCTTTGCCCGCCTCGATCTTCCCTCCTGTTCCGGTCAATGAAGTACGATCACTGTCCACCGAAACATAATTGGCATCAACTCTTTGAAACAAATGCGTCATTTCTTTTTGAGTATTCGTAATGGATTCTTTGGATCCAGTAATATGACTGCCTACAATGTTTCCAGCCACAAAATATTTTCTGTCCTTCCAATTGTGCTTAAAATCAAGTCCTCCTGAATAAGCCGATTCATGCAAAAAAGTGAATTGTGGCTCATCAGTGTTTCTATTGGTTGCCGTTACAATTGCTCCTAAAAAACTATTCCGATCATTGAAATCTTTTTGGGCACGCCCCACAAAATAATTGGTAAGTGGTTCTACCAGCACCTCTTTTCGTTCTGTGCCATTGTCAATTTTTGCAAATTCGTCAGCAGTTACACTTTCCAAAATCCCCAAAGACCAACCGTTCTTGGTTTTACCGCTGAATTTCCCTGCTCCCAAAATGGTAGAATTTTGCGGTCGCTTGACAAAGTCCTCTTTTTGGCTGGCAATGATCCCCTGAGGACTTCTTCCGATTCGTCTGGAATAAAACAAATTGTCTTCATTGTTTCCAAAATTATAATCGAAAATGTTTTTGTTTTCGATAAAAAAAGGTCGCTTCTCCTGAAGAAATACCTGAAAACCATCCAAAGCAATTACGGCCGGATCAGCTTCAACCTGGCCAAAATCAGGGTTGATGGTCAAGTCCAAAGTCAAGTCATTTGTAATTCCGATTTTGGCGTCAAGCCCAGCATTCAAATTAAATTCCTGCCCTTCCCGAAACGGATTGCCGGGTTCCTGTTTATAAGTATCATACTGTGTCAGGAAATAAGGCTGGATTTCAAGTTGTTTTTGGGGTTTCAAGTTAATCAAACCCTGCAAATTCCCAAATTCACTTACCCATCCCGGAGCATCGGCAGGAATACGCTGCCAAACGGAACGTTCCTGTTTTCTAAAATACCGACGTGTTGCCTGAAAACCCCAAACTTGATTCTCGCTGGCGCTGAATTTCAACTGGCTCAACGGAATTTTCATTTCGGCAGTCCAGCCTTCAGTATCAATATTGGTTTTTACATACCAGATCGGGTTCCAGCTTGCGTCCCAATTATTACCGTTGTCGGCAATAAACTCATCACTTTTCACCCCTGATGCCGAAATTGTAAATGAAAATCCGGTACGTTTATCATGATAACTATCGATATTAACTTCAACAAAATCACCATCAAAACCATCACGTCTCGACAATCGTTTTACAATTTTATCAGGTTCTTTATCATAACATTTGAAAGCCACATACAAGAACTTCGAATCGTACACAATTTTAAATTTGGTTTGCTCTGTTGGAGCTGTGTTTTCATCGGGGAGATTCTCTATAAAATCTGTTTGCCAATCTACAATATCCCAACTGACATCCGTCAAAAGCCCGTCAATTATTGGAGCTTTATTATTTTCTAATGGTTTTGTGGTATAAATTCTCTTTTCATTTTTGGGCATATCCTGCCCTGAACAGAAATAAAAAGCGAATAAGAATACCAACAAAAACCGTATTTGCTGAATAATCATACTATTTTATTTATGCCAAATTAATTTGTAATCTGATGTGTCTGATTGTTATTTCGTAAGCAAGCCGATGGCATAACAATTCCCATCGGCACTGCCAAAATAAACAGTGTTATTAGCCACAAAAGGAGAAGAAACAATGGATCCCAATTTATAAAACTGATCCATCACCGCTTTATTAGTATCATAATTGGAAATATCTCCTTCTTTGACAGCATAAGGAAAATCAAGAAGATCATTTTTTAATGTTTCCGGAGCAAACTTCTTTCGGCTTTCGGTACAGAAACTATTCCATTCCTTGCCCAAAGATTTTGTGTTCACCGCGAAAAAATTTCCTGTAAAATCTCCAAAGTAAGCTGTATTTCCAGCTATAGCAGGAGAACCGTACATATAGCCATTGCCTTTAAACTTAAACAATTCCTTACCTGTTTTGGCATCAATTCCAAGCAACTCATAAGTATCTGAAGTCCCCACATACACAACATTATCGGCAACAACAGCCGAACCGAGTATCCAGGAATAAGCGGCATCATACTTCCAAACCAGTTTTCCGGTTTCGGCATTTAAAGCAAATAAAAAAGGATCACGCGCCCCAAAATAAACCATATCATTGGCAACAACCACACTGGATAAAATTCCTTTGAAACCGACTTTCGTTTGTGTTTCAAATTTCCAGCGCTCTTTTCCGGTTGTGATGTCAATGGCGTATAAATTAGCATCCCAACTACCGATGTAAAGTGTGTTTTTATACAGAACCGGACTGCTGTGAATTGATTCTTTCGCAGCAAACTTCCACTTCAGTTCACCTGTATTGGCGTTGAGCGCATACACATTACCGTCACTGCTTCCGAAGAAAACAGTCGGATTTTGTTTATCAGAATTGATGACTGGCGATGACAAAAAGAAGTCCCACAAATCATCCATATATTTATCAGCGGGTTTCAATCCAAGGAAACCTATTTCCCCGGACCATTTTTCACCTCCGGTTTTGAATTTCCATTTCATCTGACCTGTTTTGGTATCAACGCCATAATAATAACCATCGAAACTGCCCACATATACGGTGTTGTTGAAAATAGCCGGAGAGCTGTGTACTGCCCCTCCGGTTTTAAATTTCCATTTTGTTTGTCCTGTCTTTTCATTAATCGCATACAAATTTCCATCACCGCTGCCTATATACACTGTTCCCTCATTTACAATTGGTGAGGAAAATATTTTTCCGTCGGTCTTGAAAGCCCATTTCAAATTACCCAAAGGTTTGTAATTTTCACCTTTAAACACACGGTTTTGAAATACATTTACTGTTGATTTTTCCTGTTGCCCAAAAACAGCAGGAGTGTTTATTCCAAAAAGAAGTAGTGTTAAGGCTAATAAATAGGGTGGCTTCATTATAGTTGGTTTTATAGTTAGCAATCCGTTGAAAATTAAATAGGTTAAATCAAAGATATATTTTTAGTACAAAAAAAGGTTGGTCGCTTTCTATTTGCTCAATTCCAGAACCCACATTTTAGTTCCAGGAATAGTAGTTTTCTCTGATGTTCTCAGAACTTCACCGGTCAGAACATTTTTTGCGGAAGCGAAACCAGCCGTTCTTTCGTCATATTTTTGAAAATCAATTTCTTTTGGCGAATCACTTGTATTCATCACGCACATTATCGTTTGGTTTTCATCGTATCTGAAATAGACATACAGCCCGTCAACAGGCACATAATGCATCATTTTTCCGGTTTTGATCGCCGAGGAAGTTTTTCTGTAATTAGCCAATTTACGAACCAAATCCTGTGTTGATTTTTCATCATCGGTCAATCCTTTTCCTGTAAAAGCGTTTTTGGTATCTTCTTTCCAGCCTCCGGGAAAATCAGCTCGCACCAGACCATCAGGAGCTTTGAATCCTTTCATCAAAACTTCGGAACCATAATACAATTGTGGAATTCCCCTGCAGGTCAACAACCATTGGAAGCCCATTTTTTGCTTCTCTACATTCTCCCCAACCAATGAGAAAAAGCGAGGTTCATCATGATTATCCAGCAATAATACTTTTTGCATCGGGTTTTTGCTTAGGTAATCACTACTTAACGTATAGTACAATCTATTCACCCCTTCTTTCCATCCAAAAGGTTCTGTCAAAGCGGGAATGATTCCGTAATACAATGCTTGAAAATCCACCACCGAAGGCAGGTTGCTTTTGAAACTCACATCCATATTGTTTTGCTCAAAATACGCCTGATTGGCCACACCGTGAACCATGATTTCTCCAAAAATGCTGATTTTAGGGAACTCATCCATAATCGCTTTGTTGCAACGATTGGCAAAATTCAAATCATTGTAAGTGTAAGTATCCAAACGAACGCCGTCTATACCAAACTTCTCAATATGCCAGATACAGTTTTGGATGATGAAATTGGCCATAAACGGATTGTCTTGGTTGATGTCCGGCATTATCTTATCAAACCAGCCGTTGCTCATTCTTTTTTTATCCGATTTGGTGCCATACGGGTCGAACAAAGGAATTTCTCTGTAATTGGTTTGCGTATAAGTTGGCCAGCGGTGTACCCAATCATTCGCAGGCGGATCCAATTCTAAAAAATGGAAAGAACCAATATGATTGTAAACCGCGTCAAAAATGAGTTTCATGCCTCTTTTGTGTAATTGGTCACTCAATTTCTCGTACAAAGCATCACCTCCATATCTTTTATCAATTTTATAATGATTGGTAATAGCATAACCGTGTTCAGTTCTTTTTTCCATATCATTTTCCATAACAGGAGTAAACCATAAAGTAGTAACACCAAGTCCTTGAATATAATCCAGATTATTAATCACTCCTTGCAAATCTCCACCATGACGATCGTACATTTCGTTTCGATTAAGTGATTGGTCTCGCATTCCTTTTACGCGATCGTTCTTTGGATCACCATTACTAAACCGGTCCACCATAATTAAATCGATAAAATCGCTGGAAGTCACTCCTTGTGCATACTGAGTTCCATTACCTGGTCTGCGGTTATAAAGAGGCCATTTTATTTTTTGCTTCCATCCTTTTTGATTCAATTCGATAATTACATCGCCGGCAACAGCTTCTGGTGCTATGACAATATCTATGGCAATATATTTTTGGTTTGGAAAAGAATAAGTGTTTGTTACGGTTATTCCGGGATAATTGATAGTTACTTTATCCGAGGTAAAAGAATCGTCTGTACTTCGAATAAGTAATTGAATGGAATTGGTCTTCATTCCTACCCACCAATTTGTTGGATAGACTTCGGTATTTTTGGCATTTACGGCCAAAGAAAAACCAAAGACCAGCATTAAAATTAAAGCAGTTTTTTTCATAATAGTTGTTTATGTTTTTTAATAGTCTGCGAAAGATATTTCACTTTTCGGCTATCAAAAAGACACTTATTCAAACAACATGATTTGTATTGCAAACAACAATCGAAAGCTTTTGTGCCATTTAAATAAGAAAATCGTTTTCTGCAACAGATCGATTTTGATTCTAAAACAAAACCCTTAGCTTTACATTTCAGAAAACAGATTAGGCATGAATGATCTAGCTATATATCCGGAAAACACATCTCAAAAAATAAAAATGCATATTTACTATTGGCTGGGATATATCTTGCTATTTAGTTTAATCCAGGGTTTACCGACACATGATTTTCAGAGAGCATTATATAATGAATGTTACAGCGTTTTCCCTAAAATTTTATTTGTCCTGCTTATTGTAGAAGTAGCAATGCCTAAGTTATTTTTCCGAAAAAAAAAGGCCTTGTTCATTTTAACTTACATCTTTTCGATTCTTTTCTTTGCCTTCATCCAAAGGTTAATCGACAACTACATCATTATTGCCTATTATTTGACTGAATGGAAATCAGAACCATTATTATCGGCACCTGTGTTCCTTTATAATGTCATTAAATTACAATTTGTTGTCACTATCCCTTTGGTCATAAAACTTGTCTATTACCTTGCCGAAGCTAAAAACAAAGTTCAATTAAGTATTTCCGAGAAACTGCAAGCCGAATTGTTTTCATTGAGAAACCAATTCCACCCACATTTTTTATTTAATGTACTCAATAGTTTGTATTCGAAAATCCTCAGCAAATCGGATGATTCGGCAGATATTGTTCTTAAGATTTCTGATTTTCTGCGTTATTCCGTTTATGAGGTAAATACCAAATACATCCCTCTGGAAAAAGAAATTGAGTATTTAAAAAACTATATTGAGTTACAGCAATTACGGTTTGACAATCGGCTCGAACTTAGTTTCAGCACCAGTGGAATTATGGAAAATCAGGTTATCGAACCGTTCTTGATCCTTCCTTTTATTGAAAACAGTTTTAAATATGGTTTGGATGATGCCAATTCCGCGGCTTGGATTACCATTTCGATTACAGCTTCGGAAGAATGGCTGGTAATTAAAATTGAAAATAGTGTCCCTGATGACTTTTCTAAAAATAAAAACTTAGAAAACCCATACAGCGGTGTTGGGATCACTAACGTAAAAAGGCGTTTGGAGTTGCTTTATCCGGATCAGCATATTTTGACCATTAAAAATAAAGTTGATTCCTTTTTTGTTTCTTTAAAAATAAAAATAAATGACACCCACTAGAATCAATTGCATTATCATAGAAGACGAACTTCCAGCATCGATATTGCTTGAGATGCATATCGCCAAATTTGACTTTTTGGATTTGAAAGGCAAATTCATGAGTACAAACAATGCTCTGAATCTTTTGAAAACCCAAAAAATAGATTTGCTCTTTTTGGACATTAATTTACCCGGAAAATCGGGAATTGAATTTGCAAAATCGTTACCAAAAGATATCGGAATTATTTTCACAACTGCCAATCCCCAACATGCGGTAGAAGGATTCGAATTGGAAGCGATTGATTATTTATTGAAACCTATTTCATTCGAACGATTTTCAAAAGCAATACACAAATACTGTAAAATTCAAAAAACAAACCAGCAATTTGAACACTTGGCACAAGCCGAAACAGAACAACCTTTTATATTCGTCAAATGCGAAAGAAAAACACTCAAATTATATCTTAATGAGATAGACTATTTTGAATCCCAAGGTAATTACTTACTCATTTATACCGAAAGCGATTGCTTTAAAACCCATCAATCCATTACAGAAATGATTGAAAAATTACCCGAGGGATTGTTTTACCGAATTCATCGTTCGTTTTTGATTCCTTTGAAAAAAGTAACTCAATTCAATAGCCGTTCCGTAACTATTAAAAATAAAGTTTTACCAATTGGGAGGTTTTACTGTTCTGCCACGATAGATTTATTGCAATCATTAATGAAAAACTAAAAACTTTTATTGCCAAAAAAACATAAAAAAACCATTCATTATATTTCTGAATGGCTTTTAGTATTATTTAGTAGATTCTCTTTCCTTTAATTTTGTTTTGATGACAACGGTTTCAAAAGGTTTATGCTCATCTTTAGATTCCAATCTGTCAATTAGCAGCCTTACAGCTTCTTCACCAATCTCAATTCCATGCTGGCTTACAGTTGTTAAACTAGGTGATAATCTTCTGGAAGCGAGAATTCCATCAGCAAAACCTATAATTTTCAAATCCTTAGGAATTTTATATCCTTTCTTTACTCCAACTTTTAAAGCTGCTACCGAATCGCTTTCTTCCAAAGCAAAAACTCCATCTACTAGATTATTAGAATACAGTTCATTAATTTTTTCAACCAGATCATGTTCAGATTCGGATTCAGTCCGGATAATAATATTTTCATTGATTGCTATATTATTTAATTCCAATGCTTTTAAATAACCTTCAGCCCTTAATTTACCAACACTTAAATTATTTGAAGAGGAAATTAATGCAATATTTTTACATCCTAAATCAATTAAATGCTGGGTCGCATTTTGACCCGAATCAAAATCATCGACAATAACTTTATCACATTCTACCTCGTCAGTAGTTCTATCAAACATTACAATAGGAGTTCCGTCATTTATTATAGAATTAAAATGACTGTAATCATGCAGCTTTTGAGCTTCCTCAGAAATAGACAATACAAAACCATCTATTGTTCCATTACTCAGCATTTCCATAGTATGTGCCTCTTTATCCAAGGACTCATTAGAAATACACATAATAACATTATAACCTCTCTCATCAGCTACTTTTTCAATACCGCTGAAAACTTTGGCAAAAAAAGAGTTTAATATATTAGGTATAATAACCCCAATTGTTTTAGTTTTTCTGTTCTTTAAATTTAAACCAATAACATTGGGCTTATAATTTTTTAATTTGGCATATTCCTTAATTCTAACCTTGGTTTGTTCGCTAATTTCAGGACTATCATTTAGCGCCTTCGAGACTGTTGATACCGAAACATTAAGTTCTTTTGCAATTTGTTTTAATGTTGCTTTTGCTTTCATTGGGAGAGTGGTATTTGAGGTATTTTAAATAGTCTTAAAAATAAAATTCTTCATAATTAACAATACACAGCGATATTTCTACTGAAAATATGAAAAAAAGCATGTATTTAGTTCAATTAAGACGGAAAATTACAAAAAATTTGCTACATCAAAAAAATATTATTCTAAATTATTACAAAAGAATAAAACACAAATAAAATAAAATTCAATTTTATTAAATATACATTTGATTATCAGGACTAACTCTCAAAAAAAATAATTAATTAAGCTATTTGGTTTTAAAATAATTAATTGTACTTTTGCAACCCCTTTATTGGGGATGGAATGTTTAATTAAAATATATTATTGTGAACGCATTAAGCTACAAGACAATTTCAGCAACAAAAGCCAACTCTACAAAAGAATGGATTGTTGTAGACGCTGAGGGTCATAACTTAGGACGTCTTGCTACTAAAGTCGCTATGATTTTGAGAGGCAAGTACAAGCCAAGTTATACACCACACGTAGACTGTGGAGATAACGTAATTGTTATCAACTCAGAAAAAATCAACCTTACAGGTAACAAATTGGATGAAAAAACATACATCCGTCACACTGGCTACCCTGGAGGACAAAGAAGTTTAACTGCTAAAGTAATGCAAGCAAAAAACCCTGCATTATTAGTAGAGAAAGCTGTAAAAGGTATGTTGCCTAAAAACAAATTAGGAGCAGAACTTTTTAGAAATTTAAATGTTGTTGTGGGTCCTGAGCACAAACAAGGAGCTCAAAAACCTAGAACTGTTAACCTAAACGATCTTAAGTAATGGGAGTTATTCACAAAATCGGTAGAAGAAAAACCGCTGTTGCACGTGTTTATGTTTCTGAAGGAACAGGAGTTATCACTGTAAACAAAAAAGAATTTGCAACTTATTTCCCAACTGCTACATTACAGTACAAAGTTTTACAGCCAATGTCTATGACAGAAAACGCATCAAACTTTGACGTAAAAGTAAACGTTTACGGAGGTGGTACAAATGGTCAGGCAGAAGCTGTAAGAATGGCATTGGCACGCGTTATGTGTGAAGTAAATGCTGAAAACAGAGGAATCCTTAAACCAGAAGGTTTATTAACAAGAGACCCAAGAATGGTTGAACGTAAGAAATTCGGTCAGAAGAAAGCTCGTAAGAGATTCCAATTCTCTAAACGTTAATATTGCCTGTCTTGTATCATACATACGAGACACTCTAGAATGCATTAAAAAATTTAAAACAATGTTGTTGTTGTCCCATCGAGGTGGGAAATTAGTTTAGCATCTAAATGAAGCCTAGAGCCTAAAGCTTAAAGCTTAAAGCTCATAAGGACCATTGCTAATTCAACAGAACGTAAACTAGTACAAAAAATGTCAAACAAAGTAGAAGTAAAAGAATTACTAGAAGCAGGTGTTCATTTCGGACACATGACTAGAAAATGGGATCCAAACATGGCTCCTTACATTTATATGGAGCGTAATGGTATCCACATTATCAACCTATATAAAACTGCAGCAAAAATCGAAGAGGCAAATGAAGCTTTGAAAAAAATCGCTGCGTCAGGTAGAAAAATATTATTTGTTGCTACCAAAAAACAAGCAAAAGACATCGTTGCTGATAAAGCAAAAGCTGCAAACATGCCTTACATCACTGAAAGATGGCCTGGCGGAATGCTGACTAACTTTGTAACTATCAGAAAGGCAGTTAAAAAAATGTCTTCTATTGATAAAATGAAGAAAGACGGAACATTCAACACTCTATCTAAAAAAGAGCGTTTGCAAGTTGATCGTCTTCGTGCTAAATTAGAGAAAAACTTAGGATCAATTGCAGATATGTCTAGACTTCCTGCAGCATTGTTCGTAGTAGATATCAAAGCTGAACACATCGCAATAAAAGAAGCTCAAAAATTAAACATTCCAGTTTTCGCAATGGTTGATACCAATTCTGACCCACGTGAGGTAGATTATGTTATCCCTGCAAATGATGATGCTTCAAAATCTATTGAGAAAATCTTATCATTAGTAACTGCTTCTATCGTTGATGGTCTTGCAAACAGAACATCTGACAAAGAAGCTGATACTGCTGAGGTTGCCGCTGAAGCAGAAACTCCAGCAGCAGAAGCTCAAGAAGCTCCAGCAACTGAAGAATAAATCAAAATAATTACGAATTATGAATTTAGAATTATGTAAATATTGCGTAATTCATAATTTGTAATTCGTAATTTCTTTTAAAAGAATTTTTAATCTTTAAAATAAAAAAAATATGGCAACAATTACTGCTGCAGACGTTAATAAATTAAGACAAATTACAGGTGCCGGAATGATGGACTGTAAAAAAGCTTTAGTTGAAGCTGATGGAGATTTCGATAAAGCGATACAAAACCTTAGAGAAAAAGGACAAAAAGTTGCAGCTAACCGTTCTGACCGTGAGTCTTCTGAAGGAGCTGCTGTTTCCTTTATTAATGCCGACAAAACTAAAGGAGCTATCCTGACTTTAAACTGTGAGACAGATTTCGTAGGCAAGAACGAAGCTTTCGTAACTCTAGCTAAAGAATTAGTTGAAAAAGCAATCAACTTCTCTTCTAAAGAAGATTTTTTAGCTTCCGATTTTAACGGACTTACTGTTGCTGAAAAATTAATCGAGCAAACTGGTGTTATCGGTGAAAAAATCGAAATCGGCGGTTTTGAAATTTTAGAAGGTGCTTTCGTTGGATCTTATGTTCACGTTAACAAAATTGCTGCATTAACTGCAATTTCTGCGCCAATTGCTAATGGTGATGTTTTAACTAAAGACATCTCTATGCAAGTTGCTTCTATGGGAGCTGACACATTATCTTACAAAGATTTTGATCCTGCTTTCGTTGCATCTGAACTTGCTGCTCGTATTGCTATAATCGAAAAAGAAAATGAAGAGGCAAAACGTTTAGGAAAAACTTTAAAAAATGTTCCTAAATACATTTCTTTCTCTCAATTAACTGAAGAAGTAATCAAACAAGCTGAAGAAGATGCTAAAGCTGAATTAAAAGCTGAAGGCAAACCAGAACAAATCTGGGACAAAATTATTCCTGGAAAAATTCAGCGTTTTATCTCTGATAATACTACTTTGGATCAAGAAAAAGCTTTATTAGACCAAAACTTCATCAAAGATGACAGTAAAAAGGTAGGCGATTATGTTAAAGGATTCAATGTTGAAATTACTGGTTTCAAAAGAGTTACCTTAGGATAATATAACCTATTGGTTTAAACAAACGAAATTTTAATTAAAGGATTTCATAGTTTACATATAGAATCCCATCTTGTTCTTCAAGATGGGATTTTTTATTTCTTTTTTAGAACAAAAAAACTAATTAGAAAAGTCAGCAAAGAGAATCAACATAAGGTTTTCAACACATTACAGAATCACTTTTTACAAATCAATAAAATTCTCTATCAAAAAAAATAATCGGCCTTACTCAAATACTATTGGCAACATTAACATTCTATTAAAAAAAAACAGCAGTAAACCAACTAAGGTCACTGCTGTTTTAAAATTATATCTTTACTATTTACGTAATCAGTTTTTTATTAAATCATTCAAAGAATGAACACGGATCAACTTAATCATTTACTTCTACAGGAACCATAGCTGCATTTTTTACTTCTTCCTTCTCAACCATTTTTGAAAGCCTAAAAACAAGCAATGTACCAACAACTCCCAGAACAGTCATAAAAATCCAATTAGATTCGTAACCTGAATTCTGAATAATTTCCATACCTGTTTTAGCACTTAATATATGAGCAAAACTATAACTCATTGTAAAAGCCGCCATATATTTCCCTTCCTGTCTATGCGATCTATCCATAGCAAATGAATTAGCAAACGGGAACGTAAGCATCACTCCGCAAGTCATAAAGAACATCATAGGAACTAAAACAGCTTCAAACGGCATCAATAACAATAAGAAACTAGTCGCCATCAGCAATAACCCTAAAGAAATAACTTTATGATTATTAATTTTATTTCTGCTTACATAATTCACTATAGGAAGCTCAAAAAGCAAAATCAGAAGACCATTTAAACTTAACAGCAGGCCACTATCAAATTCAGTCATATTAAACCTCTCTTTATGATACAAAGGCAAAGTAGTAAATATTTGGAAGAAAAGCATTCCTGTGATCAAACAAATAGCCAAATGCAGCATAAAAGGCTTATCTTTCATTACAGAAACTTTAACTTTAGGTTTGTCGTGGTGTTTATGCAGCTTAACAGGTATCTTTTTCTCTTGCACAAAAACCATGAAAACTATTATCGCCAATATACAAGTCAAACCATCAACATAAAATATATATTCATATCCCAATTGCATAATAATCAAACCACCTAATACTGGTCCGAAAAGAAAACCTAAATTAATAGCTGCACGTGTAAGAGAATAAGCACGGGCTCTGTCTTCTTTTTCAGTAAATGTCTTCAAGCAGACTAGCATTGCAGGCCTAAACATGTCAGCAATACTGGTCAGAATCAGAATACCAACGCAAAGCTCTTCGAAAGTAGTCGCATAATGCAATAGTATAAAAACTACACCACTGGCAAACAAACTAAATACCATGACTTTATAAAAGCCGATTTTATCCGATAGTTTACCACTTAACCAAGTTCCAATAATAGAACCCATCCCAAAGAAAACCATTACCCAGCCAATCTGGCTATACGTAAACTCCAGATTTTCTTTCATGTATTTTGACAGAAAGGGAATAACCATCGTCCCAGCTCTGTTAATAAATGTTATTAATGTTAGAATCCAAATCTCTTTTGGAAAACCTTTAAAATTGTCTAAGTATTTTTTTATCATAATAATATTTTTTTTGGGGCAAAAAATTTGTTCATCGAGGCAAAAATAGATTTTTTTTTGAATCAACCAACAAGTAAACCGTTAAAAAACAAAACATTTTCTAAACATTGGCAAAACAATTTAAAAACAATTAGAAAAATTTTACAAAAATATTTTTTTTAAAAAAAAACGCAAAATTAGTGGATTATTCAATTTTTAATATAGATTTGCATTTCTAAGAAACCCCAAAAAAATTACAATATGAAAGAAAAAATCTACTATCTAATAGTTTGCCTTGTGCTTTCCTATTCAACACAAGCGCAGCTCTACGGCGGAATAGAAATAGGAAGTAAAGGAATAAAAATGACAGTTCTTGATGTAGAGAACCTAAAAAGAAACACTTATGATGTTAAGGAGTTTTGGACAGAAAATGTTGGTATCGCAGCAGGTATTGGAATAGAAGGAGCTCTATTAGCCGAGGATATCGAAAAAGCAGGTGCTGTAGTTTACAACAATTACAAAAAAATGCTTAACGAATATAAAATTGAAGACAAAAATATTTTTATTGTTGCTTCATCTGGGGTTGGTCTAGCTAATAACACTAATGATTTAGTGGTAAAAATCAAAACTCTTACTAATAAAAAAATTGAAATCATCTCATCTTCTCTTGAAGCAAAATTACTTTTAAGAGGCTGTATTCCACCTAAAAACTACCTAAGCTCAGTAATTATAGATATTGGAGGAGGAAATACAAAAGGAGGATATGCAAAAGACATTAATGGTGCTTCAGTATTTTTTCCTATCTCTTGTGATTTAGGTACAGTTACATTGACAGAAATCATTAACAAAAAATGTAAGCAAAAAACTGTTTTTGAATTCAATGAAAATCTTTTTGACTATCTGCCTACCATCAGAGAAAGTTTCAAAAAAATGTACACTAGCCGTGCCGAATCGCAAGACAAAAACAACGTTTATATCTCTGGTGGAGCTGCTTGGGCATTTTACACTTTGTTAACGGGATTAAAAGCGGAAGAAAATTTCACGCAGATTCAATACGATGATATTTTATCAATTAGAACAATTGCAGAAAACAACTATCAAAGATTTGTAACTAATGCTGAAACAAATGCTGAAATGCAAAAAGTATTGAAAACTTATCAGCAAAGATATTTAATTGCAGCATTCAACCTTCTGGAAACATCACTTGAAGTTATTCCTAACATACAGAACAAAAAGATTTTCTTTGCAAAACAAGGTCAAATTGCCTGGTTAGTAAGTTATGTATTTGATAGTGCAAAAGGTGTTAAACAAATATACTAACATAAACTTATTCTAATTTTTTTTTATAAATTTTAGAAAAATAATATAAGGCTGTCCTAAAAAGGCAGCCTTATCTATTTAGACCAAGTCTTAAAAACATTTTTTAAAAAAGCATATTATTAGATTCAAAAAATAGATTATTTTTGAATAATTGTTCCAGTATCGCCAAAAAATAAATCATGAAAAATTTAAAAATAACAGTTACTATCTTATTGCTTGCAACGCTTTTTAGCTGTGGCAAAAATGAAAAAAATGAAGAGGCTCCAATTATAAATGACAAACAGCAGCAAGTTGAACCAAAGTCAACAGCTGCCAGTGACAGCATCACTCCGCAAGAAAAAAATACAGCATTACAGAGTCCTAATGACAGCATAGAAGCCATAAAAGAATCTATTTTAGGAAATCAAAATTACAAGAGGAAAGAAGAAGAGCCTTTAGCTACGGAAAACACAACCGAACCTGCAACTGCTCCTGCTAAAACTGCACCAGCAAAAACAGCAAAACGCTCTTTTGTTTACATCAAAAAAATATTGAACGAATGTGAAACGGGTGTAACAATGACGCAGGAAGATTTAGAAAGCAAGTTCAAAATTCCTAAAGAAGCTATGAAATTAGTCAAAAGCGTTACAAAAGTTGCTCCCAATGAACTGGATATAAAATGGAAATCAACTTGGCTGGTAGAAAAAATATCCGATGCAAAATTCAAAGACGGAAGACTAAAAGTCCGATTCGAAGATAATAAGATGTACACTTCAGGAGGTGCAATCTCTATAAAATACGAAAAGAAAATGTACTCTGATTTAGTCTTAATAGGCCGTGCTGCTTATATCCCAACAGTAAAAGGATATTATTGGCAAATAGGAAAAGACAAGGATAAATAAAATGGAGCTTCAAAGATGTGGCTGGTGCTTATCCAGCGATTTATATAAAAAATATCACGACGAAGAATGGGGAGTTCCTGTTTATGAAGATACCAAATTATTCGAATTCCTCCTTTTGGAAACTTTCCAAGCCGGATTAAGCTGGATTACCATACTCAACAAAAGAGAAAATTTCCGCAAAGCCTTTGATAATTTCGATTATAAAAAAATAGCTAATTATTCCGAAGCTAAAATTCAGGATTTACTGCAAGACACAGGCATAATCCGCAATCAGTTAAAAGTTCGTTCAGCTGTTTCAAACGCCATTGCCTTTATTAAAGTTCAAGAGGAATTCGGAAGCTTCTCCAAATACATTTGGGGTTTTGTCGATGGAAAGTCCATTATAAACAACCGAAAAAACTTAAGCGAAGTTCAAGCGACTACTCCCCTTTCCGACACCATCAGCAAAGATTTAAAAAAGCGCGGATTCAAGTTCGTAGGTTCCACCGTAGTGTATGCTCACATGCAGGCAACAGGCATGGTCAATGACCACGTAGCCGACTGTTGGAAGAGAAACTAACTCAAAACAACCGTTTTAACCCATAAAACACAAGTTACAACTGTAACAACTTTAATCAATTAATTGATTAAAGTTTCAAACTTTTTTCTCTACATTTGCTTTCACACTTTAGGGGTGTCTGCAAAAAAGCAGGCTGAGACTTTACCCTCGAACCTGATCTAGTTCATATTAGCGTAGGAAAAAGTAAGATGACTTCCATGTACCATTGCGTACACCCGTAGCCATTCCTAAAGTATAATTATGTACTAAATTCAAAAGGAATGGAACTCAAAATCAACAATCAAATCAAACAATTTGCACTTGACAGTCTCACTGTACAGGCACTTCTTGACTTGGAAATTCCCGAAAAACAAAACGGAATTGCCCTAGCCATCAACAACACCGTAATTCCAAAATCCGATTGGAATTCACACCTCATACAAGAAACCGACGATATCCTAATCATTTCAGCCACACAAGGCGGATGATTGGGGCGTGACATTAAGTTAAGGATTTCTTATTAAAATTTGTCTAAATATAATTCTCGCAGAGACGCTAAGACGCAAAGGAATCCGATTTTAACTTTGCGCCTCTGCGTCTTTGCGAGAGTGAAATAAAGCTTAACTTAATGACATTGGCTTCCATCCCTCACGCGGTTTCTGCAATACAAGAACTTTTCATTTTCAAGACAAGAAATAACGATCACAAAAAAAATTATTCAACAATGTCCACTCCAATTTCGGCTTCAAATTCGACAAAGTCTTCCTCCCCTTTGGGGAGGGTTGGGGTGGGGAAAAACACTAAGCTATGAACAACGAAGAAAAAATATCCCGACAACCTTTTCCAAATTCTACCAAAGTCTATATCGACGGAGAAATCCACCCAATCAAAGTAGCGATGCGTGAAATTTCACTTTCGGATACTAAAATTTCCAACGGTAGAATCGAAAAAAATCCACCTGTAACCGTTTACGATACTTCCGGACCATATACCGATCCAAACATCAACATTGATGTTCGTAAAGGATTGCCACGAATCCGCGAACAATGGATTCTAGACCGTAACGATGTAGAAGAACTAACTGAGATTACTTCAGAATACGGTAAATCACGTTTAAACGACGAAAAATTAAATCATTTACGTTTTGAGTATTTGCACAAACCAATGCGTGCCAAAAAAGGAGCCAACGTTTCCCAATTGTATTACGCCAAACAAGGAATCATCACTCCCGAAATGGAATACATCGCCATTCGTGAAAACCAACGCATCGAGCAATTAAATGAACAAACCAAAGCCATGCAATGCCAACACGCAGGTCATAGTTTTGGAGCTAATACTCCAAAATCGAAAATCACTGCCGAATTTGTTCGTAGTGAGGTAGCCAGAGGTCGTGCCATTATTCCAAACAACATCAACCACCCTGAAAGCGAACCAATGATTGTTGGGCGCAATTTCTTGGTAAAAATAAATGCCAACATCGGAAACAGTGCGGTTACTTCCAGCATTGAAGAAGAAGTTGAAAAAGCGGTTTGGGCTTGCCGTTGGGGAGCTGACACCATTATGGACTTATCAACCGGAAAAAACATTCACGAAACCAGAGAATGGATTATCCGTAACTCTCCAGTGCCAATCGGAACAGTGCCAATTTACCAAGCCTTGGAAAAAGTAAACGGAATCGCCGAAGATCTGACTTGGGAAATTTTCCGTGACACCTTAATCGAACAAGCCGAACAAGGGGTGTCGTATTTCACGATTCACGCCGGAGTTTTATTACGTTACATCCATTTAACAGCTAATCGTGTTACCGGAATCGTTTCTCGTGGAGGTTCGATTATGGCAAAATGGTGTTTGTTTCACCATAAAGAAAACTTCTTATACACCCATTTCGAAGAAATTTGCGAAATCATGAAACAATACGACGTAGCCTTTTCACTTGGAGATGGTTTGCGTCCAGGTTCTATCGCTGATGCCAATGACGCCGCACAATTCGCCGAATTGGAAACTCTTGGGGAATTAACCAAAATCGCTTGGAAACACGATGTACAGACATTTATCGAAGGTCCAGGTCACGTTCCAATGCACATGATCAAGGAAAACATGGACAAACAATTGGAACATTGCGATGAAGCTCCATTCTATACTTTAGGTCCATTAACTACAGATATTGCACCAGGTTACGACCATATTACTTCGGCTATTGGTGCCGCAATGATTGGCTGGTATGGCTGTGCAATGCTTTGTTATGTAACACCAAAGGAACACCTTGGTTTACCAAACAAAAAAGATGTAAAAGACGGTGTTATCACTTATAAAATTGCCGCTCACGCCGCCGATTTGGCCAAAGGTCATCCGGGAGCGCAATACCGTGACAATGCATTGAGTAAAGCACGTTTTGAATTCCGTTGGGAAGACCAATTCAATTTAGCGTTGGATCCGGATACTGCTCGTGAATTCCACGACGAGACTTTGCCTGCTGATGGCGCCAAAGTGGCTCACTTCTGCTCAATGTGCGGACCAAAATTCTGCTCAATGAAAATCTCACAGGAAATCCGTGATGTTGCCGAAGCTGAGAAAGGAATGGCAGCCAAATCGGAAGAGTTTATTGAACAAGGAAAAGAAATCTATATTTAGAATTAAGAATTTAGTATTAAGTATTAAGACTATCAGCACATCTTAATACTTAATACTCCCATCTTGATACACCGCATAATGATTGTAATAACAAATCCAATTCCGATAGCCAATGAAATCAGCACTATTCATTCTCTTTTTGAGAACGGATTGGAGTTGCTTCATGTTCGGAAGCCAAATTTTTCGGAAGAAGATATGATAACTTTCATAACGGAAATAAAATCGGATTTGAGAAAACGATTGGTTTTGCACAATCATCATCAATTGGCTTCAGTATTTGGCATCAATCGAATTCACTTTAGCGAAAGCGAAAGAAAAAAGATAGACAGATCAGCTTTGGAAACCTGCAGAACAAAAGGATTTCATTTATCAGCCTCGGTCCATTCGATAGAGGATTTCAATGCTTTGGAAAACGTTTTTGAATATGCTTTTTTGAGTCCTGTTTTTCCAAGTATTTCGAAGACAAATTATTCTTCAAAAACTGATTTATTCGAAGCCGTTAAAAACAGAACTAACTACGCCACAAAACTCATCGCTTTGGGCGGAATAGAATCCAAAAACATCAAACAAACATTAGAAAATGAGTTTGATGATGCAGTCCTATTAGGAGCCATTTGGAATCAGAATAATCCAATCGGAAATTTTAAATCATGTCAGAAAATCGTCCATTCGTTTTAACCATTGCAGGATTCGATCCATCAGGCGGTGCAGGAGTTTTGGCAGACATCAAAACCTTTGAGCAGCACAAAGTGTATGGTTTTGCAATCAATATAGGAAACACCATTCAGACCGAAAATGCTTTTTATGAAATACAATGGACAGACTTGTCTTTTGTTTTGAATTCATTGGACAAACTTTTCGGGAGCTACACTATTGAGGCAGTTAAAATAGGAATTGTGCCTTCATTGGAGTATTTGAAAGAAATTGTTTTTGCCATCAAAAGACTTTCGCCAAAAACAAAAATTGTCTGGGATACCGTTTTAAAATCCTCTACTAATTTTGATTTTACAACTATTGGGAATCGTCAGGATTTGAATGAAATTCTAAATCAGGTTGATTTAATTACACCAAATTACGATGAGATTAAAATCATTTTCCCAAACTTCTCGCCTCTCTCCTGTTTCATCAATTCATTGTCTCCCATAGGAAGAGAGTCAAATGAAGACATCATCTGCTCGGTTTTATTAAAGGGAGGGCACAATCCAAATGAAATGGGCGTTGACTACCTCTACACTGACAATGAAGTTCGTCAGCTTTTACCCAAAACTATTGAATGTTATGAAAAACATGGATCGGGCTGTGTATTATCTTCAGCAATAACCGCCAGCATTGCATTGGAACAAAACTTAGAAACAGCATGTCAAAATGCCAAAATATATACCGAAAACTATTTATTATCAACCCCAGCTAAACTAGGATTTCATTATGTATAACAAACTGCAATATATCTCTCAAGGAGACACCGTCGAAGAACAATTGTACAATATTCATCAGGCACTGGACAACGGATGCGATTGGATTCAAATGCGATTTAAAAATCAGAAGCCCAAAAAAGCTTTTGCCTTGGCCGAATCTGTAAAATTTTTATGCGAAGAATACCTCGCTAATTTCATCATCAACGACGATGTTCATCTGGCCAAACAATTCAATGCTGACGGCATACATTTGGGACTTTCCGATATGGGAGTTGAAGAAGCCAGAGCCATATTGGGCAAAACCAAAATTATTGGTGCCACGGCAAACACTTTTGAAGACATTGTAAAACAAGTAAATAATGATTGTGACTATATTGGTCTGGGACCATTTCAATTTACCAAAACCAAAAGTAATTTGAGTCCGATACTCGGTCTTGAAGGTTACCGCTCCATCATTGACAAAATGAAAGATACAGGAATTGAAATACCGATTTATGCCATTGGAGGCATTACACTTGAAAATGTGGAAGAACTAGTACAGACTGGAATTCACGGTATCGCTATTTCGGGCATTATCACCAAAAGCGATCAAAAAAGCAAACTCATTACAGAACTTAACGAAAAATTATATGGCAACGTCATTATTTAAAATAGGAGATAAAACATTGCAATCCAGACTGTTTTTGGGAACCGGAAAATTTGGTTCCAATCAGCAAATGGAAGAAGCCATTTTGGCATCAGAAAGCGAATTGGTTACTGTGGCTTTGAAACGTATCGATTTAGAAACCGAAACAGATGCAATTCTTGCACATCTACAGCATCCGCAGATTAATTTACTGCCGAATACTTCTGGTGCTAGAAATGCCAAAGAAGCCATTTTTGCGGCTCAATTGGCGAGAGAAGCATTAGAGACCAATTGGCTGAAACTCGAAATTCATCCTGATCCAAAATACCTGATGCCCGACCCAATCGAAACCCTTAAAGCGACTGAAGAATTGGCAAAATTGGGATTCATCGTTCTGCCCTACATTCACGCCGATCCGGTTTTATGCAAACGCTTGGAAGATGCCGGAACATCAGCTGTAATGCCTTTGGGTTCGCCAATTGGAAGCAACAAAGGATTAAAAACCATCGATTTTTTAGAAATTATTATCGAACAAAGTAATGTTCCTGTAATCATTGATGCTGGAATTGGCGCTCCATCTGATGCTGCTAAAGCAATGGAAATGGGTGCGGATGCAGTTTTGGTAAATACTGCGATTGCGGTTGCAGGAAATCCAAAACTAATGGCAGAAGCTTTTAAGGAAGCGGTTATTGCAGGAAGAAAAGCTTTTGAAGCAAAACTGGGGCAACAATATAAACATGCGATAGCTTCGAGTCCTTTGACGGCTTTTTTATATGAGTGATTTTTTTATTGGCACGCAAATTTTGCAGATTTACGCAGATAAAAATTAAAAAATCTACGTGTCTATCTTTAATTATTTTAAATTTAATATTTTGTAATAAAAAATTTACTTTTATTTGATTCAAATTTTAAATCTATACAAAATGACTGAAAATGATTTATCGTTCAAAATAAGAGGGGCTATTTTCAAAGTATATAACACACTAGGTCCAGGTCTATTTGAATCTGTCTATGAAAGTGCTTTATATTATGAACTGACAAAGATTGATTTAAAAGTAGAAAGACAAGTTGAAATTACAATTCCATATGATGAAATCATATTAGATGTTGGGTTCAAAATTGATTTATTAGTAGAAGACAAAGTAATTATTGAATTAAAATCTGTCGAAAATTTAGCATCAATTCATTATAAACAAACGGTAAACTATTTAAAACTAACAAATAAAAAACTAGGAATATTAGTCAATTTCAACACAGTTAACATTTTAAACGACATTAAAAGAATTGCAAATAAGATTTAACTGAATAAAGATAAAATTAATCGATAGGCACATATAGAAATCAATAAAAAAATCTGCGTAAATCTGCAAAATCTGCGTGCAAAAAAACCATGATCTATTTAGCGAATAAACGACACAAAAATGAACACATTCAAATCGGTTTTTGAACAGTATAATTGGGATACCATTCAAACCAAAATATACCAAACCACTGCCAAACAAGTGGAACAGGCCATTGCAAAAAGCAGAAGAAATCTAGACGACTTCTTAGCTTTGATTTCGCCTGCGGCAACAACTTATTTGGAACAAATGGCACAGGAATGCCATGAATTGACCAAAAAACGTTTTGGAAAAACCATCCAGATGTATGCGCCTTTGTATTTGAGCAATGAATGCCAAAACATCTGCACCTATTGCGGTTTCAGCTTAGACAATAAAATCAAACGCAAAACATTAACCGATTCGGAGATAAAACTGGAAGTGGAAGCACTGAAATCAACGGGTTTTGACCACGTATTATTGGTTACCGGCGAAGCCAATTACACTGTAAATATCAATTATTTTCTCAATGCAATTGATCAGATAAAAGAACAGTTCTCCACCATTTCAGTCGAAGTACAGCCTCTTTCGGCCGAAGAATATCAAAAACTGCACGAAGCTGGAGTATATTCGGTTTTGATCTATCAGGAAACCTACCATCAGGAAGTCTATAAAAAATACCATACCAAAGGCAAAAAATCCAATTTTGACTTTCGTTTGGACACACCCGACCGAATCGGGAAAGCCGGCATTCATAAAATAGGCTTAGGTGTTTTATTGGGGCTGGAAGATTGGCGGACGGATAGTTTTTTCAATGCCCTGCATTTAGATTATCTGCAGAAAACCTATTGGCAGACCAAATATTCGGTTTCGTTTCCGCGACTGCGTCCTGCTGAAGGCATCATCGAACCCAATTTTATTATGACAGATAAAGATTTGACCCAGTTAATCTGTGCTTACCGCTTGTGGAATGAAGATTTGGAGATATCAATTTCGACACGAGAAAACGAAATTTTCAGAAACAATATTATTCCGCTTGGCACAACAAGTATGAGTGCAGGATCAAAAACCAATCCGGGTGGCTATGTCGTTGATCCGCAGTCATTGGAACAGTTTGAAATTAGTGATGAGCGCTCAGCTCAAGAAATTGCCCAAATAATCAGTAATAAAGGATACGAACCGGTTTGGAAAGACTGGGACAGAACTTTTAGATTTCAGAATGCAGATTCTAGATTTTAGATTTCTGATTTGACGCAAAAAATCTACAATTCTATTTATTATCAAATAAAATCGAACAATAACAGGCAAATGAAGCAAAAATTTCTTCAATCTAAAATCGTTAATCAGAAATCTAAAACCCTATGAGTGTCGTTCAAGAATATTTAAGATACAACCGCCAGATGATGCTGCCTGAAATAGGTGACGAAGGTCAGGAAAAACTCAAAAATGCCAAGGTTTTGGTCATTGGTGCCGGCGGTTTGGGCTGTCCCATTCTGCAATATCTTGTACCTGCAGGAGTAGGAACCATCGGTATTGTTGATTTTGACAAAATCGAAATCCATAACCTGCACCGACAAATTTTATATACCGAAAATCAAGTGGGACTAAACAAAGCCAAAACGGCAAAAGAAACACTGGAAGTTATAAATCCATTGGTTACTATTATATCTTTTGAAGAAAAACTAACTGCTGAAAATGCTGCTCAAATTATTCAGAATTTTGATGTAGTTGTAGATGGTTGCGATAATTTTGCTACTCGCTATTTAGTAAATGATACCTGCGTTACTTTAGGAAAAACATTGGTTTACGGAAGCATTTTAGGTTTTGAGGGACAATTCGCCGTTTTTAACCATAAAGGCAGCAAAAATCTTCGGGATTTATTTCCAGAACCGCCCAATCCGAAAGACGTACCCAACTGCAGTTTGAATGGTGTATTAGGCACATTACCCGGAATCATTGGAACTATGATGGCTCACGAAACTTTGAAACTGATAATGGATCTGCCTGCATTAAAAAATGAATTGGTATTGTTCAGTACTTTGAATTGGGGTTTTAGGAAACTTAAGTTTTAGTTTTCAGTCACAGTAAGAGTGATTCTCATCAAGATAAACTTTAATTTTCCCTCGCAAAGATGCCAAGACGCAAAGCCTGTAATCTATTTCTTCGCGTCTTAGCGCCTTTGCGAGATTTATTTATTCAGTATCTCCATAAAATCTTCCCGCTCAATTTCCCTGCAGCCCAAACTCTCGAGATGTTCATTGTAAACCTGGCAATCCAACAGACTGTAATTGTCTTTTTTAAGTTGATTTACCAAAGCGATAAACGCCACTTTGGACGCATTGGAAACCAGCGAAAACATACTTTCTCCACAGAAAACATGTCCCAAATCGATTCCGTACAATCCACCCACTAGCTGATTGTCTTGCCAGACTTCGACAGATTTTGCCAATCCTAATTCATTGAGTCTGCAATAGGCTTCGATCATTTCATTAGTAATCCAGGTTCCTGTCTGTCCATCGCGTTTTACTTGCTGGCAGTTGGAAATAACCTCCCTGAAATTCTGATTAAAAGTCACCTTGAAGATATTTCGATTGAGAACATTTCGCATGCTTTTGGAGACAATCAAATCATCCAGAAACAATACCATCCGGGGATTGGGCGACCACCAAATAATAGGCTCGCCTTCATTGAACCAAGGAAAAATCCCGCTTTGATAAGCCAACTGCAAACGCTCAGGAGACAAATCACCCCCAATGGCGAGAATCCCATCATGATTGGCGTGGGACACTGGCGGAAAAAATAAATCGGACGATAGGTAATACATTTCAATTTCAAAAATCAATGGCACTGGCAATTTCAAAAAATAAAAAAGAATTTAAAAAATAAGATTTATTGCTAAACTCATTTTCTAAATTCTTTATTCTGATCTCTTTGCTCTATTTTTAGAATGGCAAATCGTCTGCTTCTTCTTCGTTTAAGTTAACAGCTGGCGCAAAAGCTTGAGCGGCTGGCATTGGAGGTGCTTGCTGCGCTGGTGCTTCGGCAGCTAATCTTTCAATTCTCCAGCCTTGAATACTATTAAAATATCTTGTTTCTCCTTGTGGATTAACCCATTCTCTTCCTCTTAAATTAATAGAAACTTTTACGGCTTCCCCAATATTATAATTGCTTAGCAAATCGCACTTGTCTTGAGTAAATTCAATCAAAATATGCTGTGGATATTGCTCATCTGTAGTAACAACCAATTCTCTTTTTTTGAACGACGCACTAACTTGCTGTTCTGGATTTACAACTTTAATTTTTCCTATTACTTCCATCTTCTTTTTATTTAATTATTGTTACTTTGATTTTATTTTTTTGGCTAAAAGCACTTTCCAAGCTGCAACTACATCATTCCTTAAAAGATATTTTTTGGCTTCCAAGTGCTGTTTTTCAAGGTCATCAGAGCTTAAAACTGCTTTTATAGCAAAATTTTGCTTTACAAATATACTAACTTCTTCAGTAGCAGGCAAGGCTTCAATATTACCGAGCATTCCTAAATCATTTCCGTCAAAAACGGGGCTGTTTTTTACAAAATCGGGGATTGCATCTACTCCAACACCCAAGGTCGTGAGAGGTTTGGGCACTTCAAACAGTCCTTGATTGGAACGGGAATACCAATTAGCTCCCAATCGGGAAACCAGATCAATTTTATGCTGATCGATTGTTCCGTCCTCATTAAGAACCGTTTCGCTGATATGAATACGAAGCACCTCGCAAAGGACTAAGTTTCCTGCTCCGCCCTCCGAGCCTAAGGGAATTATCTGTGTCACTTTGCATTCAAACTGAACTGGCGATTCTTTTACCCGAAAAGGTTTTACTGCCTCAGATGGAACTGGGGTAAACCCCGCTTTTATAAACTCATCAACACCTTCGGCATATTCTGTACTAGCAAGAGAAGTCTGCTGTACCATGTCATAATTCACTACGTTGATTACAACTTCACCATTTGATTCGGCATTGATTAAAGTATGCTTAATTGTGTTGTCCCGGACACGTCTTGCCGGCGAAAAAATAAGTATTGGAGGATTAGCGCTAAATACATTGAAAAAACTGAAAGGCGATAAATTTGGAATTCCGCTTGCTCCAATTGTACTAGCAAAAGCAATAGGCCTTGGCCCTACAGAGCTTTGCAAATATCCTTGCAATTTTACAGTATCAATGCTTTTGGGGTCAATGCTTATCATAATTTTTTATTTAGACAAAAATAACAAAATAGCAACAGGATTATAGATTATTCTGTAATTAATGCTGAGACAATTGCCTTATCATATCAATTTTAAAAAAAATCATTACACAAATCAACATAAAAACTCTCAAAAAATCATTTTTGCCAACACAATCCCAGATGTAATATTTCGTTATATTTATACCACAAATTTACTTTTATGAATTTTTCTGAAAACAGAAATCCAATCCGCTGGATTATTATTTTTATTTCTTTTTTGATAATTACAATTATCCTGTGGAATACTTATACTTTTTTTCAAATTTTTAAACATGAGGAAAGAATAAAAATGAATCTTTGGGCAACTGCCGAAAAAACATTAATCAATGCCCAAGCCAATACCGAAGTCGATTTGCCTTTGCAGATTTTCAATAACAACACCACCATTCCAACAATACTGACCGAAAATAATGTTATAATCAATTCAGTTAATGTTGACGAAGATATTTTAAAAGATAAAGAAAAAGCTCTGGCATATCTTGAAAAACTGAAAAACGAAAATGAACCCATTCAGATTGTTTATGCTCCAGGAAAATTTCAGCAATTATATTATGGGGATTCCTCTCTGATAGGCAAACTAAAATATTATCCAATAGCTTTATGCTTAATTATTGTACTCTGTGGCATCCTGATTTATAACTTTTACCTTAATCACAAAGTAGCTACTCAAAATAAATTATGGGCAGGAATGGCCAAAGAAACAGCTCATCAGATAGGAACTCCGCTTTCCTCACTGATAGGCTGGCTGGAGATTCTGAAACTCGATAATATTGATGAATCTGTAACAACTGAAATTGAAAAAGACATTGAGCGTTTACAGACCATTACAGATCGTTTTTCGAAAATTGGCTCCGAACCAAAATTGGAGTTAAAAGATGTTGTCGAAGAAACCAAGCAATCTTACAATTACTTAATTTCCCGATTTTCTAACCAAATCGAATTTACATTCAAAGGTCCTGCAAAGCCTGTAAACATCATGCTTAATCCAACTTTGCATAGCTGGACCATCGAAAATCTGGTTAAAAATGCGATTGATGCCATGAAAGGAAGAGGAAAATTATCGCTGGTAATCGAGGAAGATAATAAACATATAAAAATAAACGTAACCGATACAGGCAGCGGTATTCCAAAAAAGGAGTTTCAGCTTATTTTTGAAACAGGTTTTACTACCAAAAAAAGAGGCTGGGGATTAGGACTGTCTTTAACCCGCAGAATTGTGGAAGAATATCACAAAGGCACCGTGAAAGTGCTCCACTCCGAAATAGGCAAAGGGACTACCATGCAAGTTGTATTTTTAAAAAACAACTCTTAAGATTCATTTTCGAATACCTAATTTAAAGGAACACCATGCCATGTTACTTTAGTGAACATTCCTTTTCGGGCTGATTTACTTTTACCCAAATAATCATTCACAAATTTTTCCTGTTCTTCTATCTTTTTTAAAATATCGATTATTGATTTTTTTAATGATTTTACATACACCAGATTATTATCATCAAACTTCCCAATTTTATAAATCCGATTTTGGCAATCTAAGATTTTTTGCTTCGGTGTTTCTATCATTTCCTTAATTGCTTCATCAGGCAAAAGCGGTTTGAATTTATTGTTTCTGTACATTATAAAATCATTAAACTGTGCTACCGCCTGATTATAATCTTCACTGATAACCTGCATTTTTGCCATTGCATCATTATTTTGCAGGGCTTCCACTTCACTCTTTTTAAATTGAACCATTTCCTGAATCAATTTGTTTTTGACGCCGTTATTCTGAATTCGGATTAAAGCAGTTCTTGCCTTATCAGCTTCTGACATTCGATCATATTCTTCAATTTGGTCTGCGAAATTAAATTTCGGCCTGGTCTTATTTATTTCAGTTTTTCCATCTATAAATTCCTGATTTGTCACGGTATAGTTCAGAAACTGCCATAAATAATCGAAGGGCATATGTGTTGTAATAAATTGGCTTGGAGCCACCTTATAATGGAGGTTATTTATTCTTTTAAAGAATTTCATATTCTGGACATAACCCGCGCCCCAAGTAGGATCAAAAAGCCACCATACATTGTCAATTTTTGCAGCACACCAAGCGTGCGAGAGTATGTCTACATTGCCGTTTTGTTTTGTATAACCTTGTATAATATAAGTTTTTATACCAGCTTTTCTGGCAATATCATTAAAGACTTCGGCATAATGAATACAAACACCTTTCTTTGTTAATAACGTGTTTTTAATTTTATCGGGAGGAATTTCCTTGAAGTCAACAGAGGCAATATTCTCAATATCATAACTGATATTGGATGCTGTCCAATAAAAAACGGCTCGGATTTTGTCCGTTTCCGATTTAAAATTTTCATTGATATAACCAGCAATTCCATCAGTAGATGTACTTAAATCTGCCGGAATTTTATCCATTTTGGCATCTATCAGAGCGTAAGGGCTTTTGGCTTGGCCTGAACAAATACATGTAAAGATTAAAAACAAAAATATACGTCTCATTGTCATTATTTTTTAAGCATAAAAAAACACAAACCTTTTAAAATTATACTTAAAAGATTTGTGTTTTCAGCTTTTATATTTATTACAAATTTGCTTGAATACTAATCGCTAAAGCCTCAAACTCTTCTTTTGTCATAGTTACTTTATGCCTGAAAGTCATCTCACCCATTTCATTTAATGGTATCAAATGAACATGTGCATGTGGTACCTCCAGACCTATAACAGCCATTCCTACTCGTAAACATGGTACAGTTTTCTCTAATGCAACTGCAACTTTTTTTGAAAAAGCCATCAAGCCAAGATAAAGTTCATCTTCAATATCAAAAAACTTGTCTATTTCCAGCTTCGGAATACAAAGTGTATGTCCTTTAGCATTTGGATTTACATCCAAAAAAGCCAAAAATTTTTCGTCCTCGGCAACTTTGTAGCAAGGTATTTCGCCGTTTACTATTTTAGTGAATATAGAACTCATCGTTTATTTCCTTAGTTATTATTTCTTCAATCAATTAAACAGATAAACAGTCAACCGGCTTAACGTTTAAAAAACTACTCTCTTGAAATTTCCAGAATTTCAAACTTCAAAACACCATTAGGTACGGTAATTTCGGCAACTTCGCCTACTTTTTTGCCAAGAAGCCCTCTCCCGATAGGAGATGTTACTGAAATTTTTCCGGTTTTCAAATCAGCTTCGCTTTCTGCTACCAATGTGTATTTCATTTCCATACCATTGGTTTGGTTTTTTATTTTTACATTAGATAGTACTAAAACCTTTGACAAATCTAGATTAGACTCGTCAATCAGTCTTGCATTGGCGTGAATTTCTTCCAATTTTGCGATTCTCATTTCAAGCATTCCTTGTGCTTCTTTAGCTGCATCATATTCTGCATTTTCAGACAAATCTCCTTTATCCCTTGCATCGGCTATATCTTGAGATGCCTTTGGACGCATCACACTTTTTAAATAATCTAATTCTTCTCTTAATTTTTTTAATCCTTCCGCTGTGTAATACGATATTGCGCTCATAATTTCATCATTTATATAAAATAGAAAAAATCCCATCAGGACGGGATTTCTTTCCACAAAGATAGTATATTTTTATTTTTAGATTACAATAATTTGTTAATCATAACAGATTCAAAGTTAAATAAATTAAATTTGTTTCACTAATTCTTTGGACTTAATTTTAAATAATGAAAAAATACATTCTATTACTTATTACATCTCTATTTTTCATCGGATGCAGTGACAATGAAAACTCCAATAAAAACCCTTATATCCCTAATTACACTTTCTCAGTAGACCTCAACCTGAATTTACCGCTTTATTTAAATCTTAAAAGCCCTGGCAATGGTATTTATTATTCGGACGCAGGCGTAAGAGGCATAATCGTTTTTAATACAGGTTCGGGTTACAACGCTTTTGATGCTGCCTGTCCTAATCAGGAGCTCAGCAGCTGTTCTACTATGACCCTCAAAGGAATTAATGCGCTTTGTGCGTGTGACAGCAAAGAATATAATCTATTTACAGGGCAGGGAACTACAGCCGTAACTTACCCAATGAAACAATACCGCGTCCAGGTAATAAACGAAACACAAATTCGTATTTATAACTAAAACTACTGGCGTGCCACCATAAAATAAAGGGAGCAAATCATCGCACTGGTGATTCGCTCCCTTTTAATGTTGGGCTTGAAAATTCCTGAAGATTATTAAATTTTCCTGTTTAAAACTTCAAAGTTAATCCTGCCAGGAAATTAGCCCCTGCCTGCGGAAAATAATAAACATAACCTCCTCCATAATCAGCTCCATTAGAAACATAATCAACATTAAATATATTATTAGCCAAAACATTAATTCCTATAGATTTGAAAACTGAATTCATTTTTATTTCATAAGAAGCATTTAAATCATTTACAAAATAATCTTTCAATTTACCGCTTTTATCATCAATATTATTAAGGTATTGTTCACTTACAAATTTAGACAGCCAGCTTATTCTTAATGCAGTTATTGGCACAAAAGTCAAAATATTTCCTGCAATAAAATCAGGAGAATAAGCAATATTAGTATTCCCTAAATCAACTAAACTTCCGCTGGCATCAGAAACAAAATCAACATTTTTATTACTGCTTAATGTAAAGTTTGGCGCGATAGACCACTTTTCTGCAAATTTAATAACCGCGTCAACTTCCAATCCTAATCTATAACTATCGCCACTGTTCTTGCGTATTGGCGAACCAACTTCATCCAGTTCTCCTGTCAAAACCAGCTGATCTTTATATTTCATATAATATACATTAGAATTAATCTGAATCCCTTTTGATTTCAATCTCCAGCCCAGTTCATAATCATTTAGCTTTTCAGGCTTTACACCAGTCCCTCCTTCATAATCCGTTCTGTTAGGTTCGCGATTTGCTCTGGCATATGAAAAATACAAAGCATTTTTTTCATTAACATTAAATGTAAGTCCAGCCTTTGGATTAAAGAAATTAAAATTATCATCAACCAAACCTGTTTCTGCAGCATTCGCTTTGTATCGCACATTACGATACTGTAAATCTCCATAAACACTTAAATTTTCCAGCAATTGATAATTGGCTTTTGCAAAAACATTCCCGTCAGTTTTGGTGGCAAAATCATCGTAATAATGATCTCCGAGTTCGCTTTTAGAAGCATATCTCGACCAGATTACTTTTCCAAAATGATCTCCTTCGTATTTATTCCATCCGCCGCCAAGAATCACATCTAGTTTATCTGCTGTATAATTTGCTGAAAAAGTAGTTCCATAAAAATCATTATCCAGCCATTTTTGACGAATTAAATCAGTACCTGGGACTAAATCTCCATCACTATTTTCAACCATTTTAGTAGGCTCAATTGCACCATATCCTTCTACTGGTTCATTATATTTATAATTTTCATAATAGCCTTTGCCTTTAGTGTAATGAAAAGCTAAATTTGTGCTCCAGTTATCGGATACTTTTTCGTTCCAATGCAATTGATAATGATCTTGCTGGTAGTTGTCAGTTTCGTTATCATAGTAACGAGTTTTTCCAAATTCATCAGTAAATTCTCCAGCAGAATTGTAGGTTCTGTCATCTGCCAATTTATCTGCATCAATTCCGTTCCATGACTGATACGTTTTTTCGGTACCGCCAAAAGTCAAAGCTTTAATTAAAGTAGTTTTCCCTACATAAGTTCCCTGCAGAAAATACGATTTCAAATCACTGCTGGCTCTGTCTACATAACCATCCGATTTTAAAGCCGATAAACGTCCTGCAATTTCAAAATGATCATTCATCAGACCAGTGCTGAATTTTACAGTATTTTTAAAAGCATTAAAACTTCCAAAAGAACTAGCAATCTCCCCCGAAGCTTTTTGCGAATACGAATCTGTCAGCATATTCAAACTCGCTCCAAAAGCACCAGCTCCGTTTGTAGAAGTTCCAACACCGCGCTGCAGCTGTAAACTCTGTACCGAAGAAGCAAAATCAGGCATATTTACCCAATAAGTCCCATGGCTTTCAGAATCATTATAAGGAATTCCGTTTATCGTTACATTGACACGAGTCGCATCACTGCCGCGAACACGAATCCCTGTATAACCTAAGCCATTACCAGCATCTGAAGTAGTTACCACAGAAGGCAGGTAATTCATTAACACCGGAATATCCTGACCAAGATTTCGCGCGGCCAATTCTTCCTTACTCATATTAGAAAAACTTACTGGTGTTTTTGTAGTAACCCTTAGTGCTGAAACCAGCACTTCATCCAATTGATTAACCTTTGTTGTGTCTTTTACTTGTGAAAAAGAGAAAAAAGAAAAAAGAGAAAAGAGAAAAGAAAAGGAGATTCTCGATACTCTAAAATTGAAATTACTTGAATTCTTTTGTAATTTACAATTCGTAATTTGTAATTGATTAAAATTATTCATCCGTAAATGATTTACGAATAAAAGGGGGAATTATTCTTTTGTTTAAATTAATAAATGGCTGTTCTACGGCAAATAGATAGTGTAAACGCTATTTTTCTGTCGTTTTTTCCCTTGGCAGCATTACCCGCCCAGGTTCTTTGGGTATGATCTCAGCTCGTTATTTAGAGCACCCCTTTGAGACAATGCAAAATTAATTATAAATTATGAGTTATGAATTATGAAATGGTGATAAATTTAAAAATCCGGTTTTCTTCGTGATTTCTTAATCTCAGAAATATTCTTTTTGTCTTTAATTCTTTTTCGTATGACAGATTTTGGAATTTTAGTAGGTTTTCGCTCTTTTGGAACATGCAGCCCTTTCTTTAAAATATCCAAAAAACGTTTAGTGACAATCTCCTTGTTTTTAAGCTGGCTTCGGTCTTCATCACAATTTAAAATCAGAATTAAATCTGAAGTCAGGCGATGCTGCAAATTTGTTTCCAAAACTAATTTTTCTTCTTCAGAAAGTGCCAATGAATTGCGCAAGTCAAAAGTAAGCACCACTTTAGACGAAACTTTATTAACGTTCTGTCCTCCAGCGCCACTGCTTCGGACTGCTTTATACTTCACTTCTGAAAGAATACCTTGAATTTCCATTTTTACAAAGGCTGATGCGCTGGTTTTAATAAATCATTCACAGTTTTTACAGGATTAAAAGTAAATAAGGGGATCTCAACAAAAACAGTCAGCCAATTAGCCATTGCCCCATTCCACAACCCTGGAAGCTCATAAGATTTTAAATCAACTCCTGCATGATTCTTGTGTACAATAAAACCGCTTTCGGGATCTACATACTCTTTTAAATCAATCTTTTTGCCTTGATAATTTTTTAAACCACAGACTAAATCCACTGGATTAAAATGTGTTGCATTTTCCAGCATTTTCAATTGTTCGCTATTCTTTAAATCAATTTGCGAAGTTTCTACAATTTGCAAAGTAAGCCTGCCATCATTTCCTCTTACCCAAAATGGTCCTCCACCAGGTTCCCCTTCGTTTTTAACCATTCCGCAGACACGGATAGGCCTATCGAGCAATTCCTTCAATTTGACAACTTGGTTTTTAAGTCTGAATTTATAAAAGTCATCATTCAATTCAATATTTAATCGTTCTTTGAGGAAAAACAAAATTTCATTTATTTTTTCAGATGTGATTTCATGTTCGTCCAATTCTTTCAAATATTCAAAAGTCTGACCCTGAAGCTCCAACAAAATGCCAGCAAGACTTTTTTTATAGAAGGAAATTTTATGAACATTATTTTGAATCACATTATCGATATTCTTTACAAAGACAATATCGGCATCTATTCCATTTAGATTTTCTATCAAAGCTCCATGTCCTCCAGGCCGAAAAACCAACATGCCTTTTTCATCACGAAACGGTTTGTTCTTTAAATCTACCGCAATAGTATCAGTTTCCTTTTTTTGAAAAGAATAACTAACATCTATATTTGAATTAGATTTTGCTTCAACTTTGTATTTGACTTCTTTAATAATTGCCTCAAACAGTTCTTTATGATTTTCAGAAACTGTTAAATGCAAATTAGATTGATTACAAGAAGTTGCATAAAAAGCACACTCATGCAAATGTTCCTCTACAGGAGCAGCAATTGAAGTAGCATATTTGTGAAAAGGCAAAACTCCTTTTGGTTTATTTGCGAAGTCAAAATGTTCCGGTGATAAAAGCGTTTTTATAAAGTAATAATTCTTGTAATCACGTGTTAATGAATTAAAATCTGGATAAATCTCATGAAGCTTTTTGTCTACTGCTTCAAAAAAAGGAAATTTTTCCATGCCTACAATAAAAAGCGATAATTCAATACATTTTTTTCTATTAATGTATGCGTTAATGGTTTCATTCCCTAAATCAAATTCGTTAAGAAAAGCATTTAAAAACTTAAACATTCTTGTAGCAGCACCTGACGCAGGAACAAATTTCAGCAATTTCAGGCTTGATTTATTGGCATCAAAAAAACTGGCTTTCTGTTCAAAGTCGTTATCTGATAATTTTAGTATTCCATGATTTAAAGTTGCTGGATTGACTAAAACAATTTTCTGAACACCTTCATTAAAAATATGGAGCTGTCTTTTTATATTTTCTAATGGAATGCCATGCTGGTGAATCTGTAAAAAATCAAACGAAGAAAATCCTAATTGCAAAGCCATAGCCAAATCTTCAATTATAGCAACTGCTTTTTTCAAACGCGTATCTTTGTCTCCAGAAATGGTTATAAAAGGTTTTTTATTGTCAATCAAAGATTGCTTAAAAACTTCAAAAACAGTTTCTCTTCCATCTGGGCTGTCTCTCAAACCATCATCTTCCCAAGGGACATCAATATCTGTCAGAAAAAACAAATCATATTGATGCGCACGCGCAGCCTTATCCAATAATGAATCACAGAAATTATAATACAGTTCAGAGAAAACCTTTGTTACTAACAGATTAGTATCGCAAAAAAGATATTTATTAGCAGCTAATGCACTGTCATTTTCCAGCTTAGTCTGTCCATAGGCAATGGGCAGCATATCATTGATATCGCAGATACCACGACCGCTATCGAGTTTTTCCTGTAAATAATCACGTGCAAACTCGGGAACCCATACCGTTTTATAATATTCGGCGAGCTGTGCTGCCAGAGTAGTTTTCCCGGTAGACTCTGGTCCAAAAATGGCAATTTTTATTATTGGTGAAGCTCCAGACTTTGCGAGCTGTTTAAGATTTTCTTCCATTCTAAATAACCGTATACGGCAATAATTGTAAATATTATATATTGAAAGCTGGTAAAGGTATATCCTTTTGCGAAATAAAGTGGTATAGAAAGTAAATCTCCTACAATCCAAAAAATCCAGTTTTCAATTTTTCTTTTGGCCATTAGCCACATTCCAACAAAAAACACAGCAGTCAGCAAGGTATCCAAGTACGAAAACCAGCTCGTAAATTTATTAAAATATAGATACACAACAACCACAAAAACAATAGTTAACACAAAAATAAGCATAGCCATTACTTTCTCTTTGCCTGTCATCTGCGATACGGGAAACTCAACAACATTGTCTTTTTTACGAGTCCAATGGTACCAGCCATAAATACTCATTATAAAATAATAAACGTTTATCATAGAATCCCCCAACAGACTCCATTGCCAAAGCAAGTAAGCATATATAGAGGTGCTGATTAAACCTGTAGGAAAGACTAAAATGTTATCTTTCTTGGCATACCACACACTGCACAGCCCAAAAAAAACTGCAATGAGTTCTAAATATACTTCGTGAACTGGGTAGCCATTATATTGTGCAAATAAGTAATCGAACATAATAGCCTATTTTTTTACTGTATTAAAGAATTCGGCATTATTTTCAAAAGCTGTGCCAATAACAACCAAATCAGCTCCAGCTGCATACGCATTTTGAATACCTTGTAAATCTATGATTCCGCCGCCAACAATAAGTGGAATTTCAATATTTTGAGCCACTCTTTCAATCATTTCCAAAGGAACAGCTTGCTTGGCACCGCTTCCTGCTTCTAAATAAATTAACTTATTACCCAGCATTTCGCCAGCTTGTGCTGTAGCAAGAGCTAAATCGAGATTGGTTCTATCCATTGGTTTTGTTTTACTGATCCGTTCTACGGCTGTTTCTCCCCCGCTTTCTATAAGCATATATCCTGTTGAAATAATTTCCAGCTGCGTCTTCCTAATAATAGGAGCCGCGTCAACTTGATGATCAATCAGATAATCCGGATTTCGTCCTGATATTAAGGATAAAAATAAAATTGCATCGGCTTTATCCGAAATCTGAGATGGATTTCCTGGAAAAAGAACAATAGGCAGATCTATTTTTTGTTTTAAAGCAATAACCAGATCATCCAGAATATTATTCTGAACATGGCTTCCGCCAATAAAAATATGTGTGGCTGGCGACTGATTTATTTTTTCAATTAAATACCCTAAATCGTCCCAATGAATTTTGTCAGGATCAAGAAGAATGGCTAATAATTTTTGCTTTTCTAGTTTGGATTGCAGAATTCGGCTATAGATTGATATCATAAATTATTTCACAGGGATGCACTTAGTAAACGCAAAGATGCATAAAAAAATTTTCTTCCAAAAATTCAAAATTTCAGACCCTGACTATTTTTCGAAAGCATACACCAAAGTAAAGTCTTCAATTTCCAGATAATTAACTTCGAACATCAGCCTTAAATTATCAAAAAGAAGACACGCCTGTGTCTGATTTTCGGTTAAAGAAAAAGGTTCCACCTGAATGTGATCTTTGAAACTGATGCCTTTTTCATTACGGATTTTGAAAATAGCTTCTTTGGCTCCCCATTTCACTGTCAATTTTTTAATATATTCTTGATTATCAAAATTTTGCAAACGCTTCAATTCTTTTTCGCTTACAAATTTATCTGCGATACGGATAATTTTTTCGCGCTGTAATTCCATATCGATTCCTACGGTTTTATCGCTTATAATTATTGAAGCAAAATTGTGGGAATGCGTAATTGAAATATAACGCTGACCATCCAGATACGGTTTCCCAAATTCGTCATAATGCAGATCAAAATCATTCATTCCAATTTGCAGCAGCAGCATACGGACGCTCAAAAAAGCACGCTGATGCATTTCGGATTTCATTCCGTTTAACCTTTTTTGGGTTTTGGGCTTTAAAGTTACCTGCGAACGCAATTCGTCAAAAGATTCGGTTACTTTCCAAATCAGGATTTGTGTTGCCGGGCTTACGCTTATGGTTTTATAAAGTGGCATAAAGATTTTAGATTTCTGACTTTAGATTTTAGATTTCTGATATGGATTACAAATAAATTTCAGAATTCCATATTACCTGGCTTTTCTTAAATCAAAAATCCTAAATCGTTAATCTGCAATCTAAAATACTTTCGATTAGGAACTTAAACAATTCATAAATATTCTCGAATGCTTTTTAAATAATAAGTTATTATGTAAATTTGCAAAAATTTTTACATATACAAATATACTATAAATGAGTACAACGACTACGCCTTATGTGGCTTTCAAAGTAAAAGACATTTCTCTAGCGGCTTGGGGAAGAAAAGAAATTGAATTGGCTGAGGCTGAAATGCCAGGTTTAATGGCGCTTCGTGCTGAATATAAAGATGAGCAGCCTCTTAAAGGTGCTCGTATCGCTGGATGTCTGCACATGACAATCCAGACTGCAGTTTTGATCGAAACTTTGATTGCTCTTGGAGCTGAAGTTACCTGGTCTTCCTGCAACATTTTCTCCACTCAGGATCAGGCTGCTGCTGCTATTGCTGCTGCCGGAATTTCAGTTTACGCATGGAAAGGCCTGAATGAAGAAGAATTTGACTGGTGTATTGAGCAGACTTTATTTTTTGGCGAAGACAGAAAACCATTGAATATGATTCTTGATGACGGTGGAGATTTGACTAACATGGTTATTGACCGTTACCCAGAATTGGTTGCTGGAATCAAAGGTCTTTCTGAAGAAACTACTACTGGTGTTCACAGATTGTACGAAAGAGTAAAAGCGGGAACATTGCCAATGCCTGCAATCAACATTAACGACTCGGTTACCAAATCTAAATTTGATAATAAATATGGATGTAAAGAATCTGCAGTTGATGCTATTCGTCGTGCAACTGACTTAATGCTTGCTGGAAAAAGAGTAATTGTTTGCGGATACGGTGACGTTGGAAAAGGAACTGCAGCTTCTTTCAGAGGTGCCGGTTCTATCGTAACAGTTACTGAAATTGACCCAATTTGTGCTTTACAGGCTGCAATGGACGGTTACGAAGTTAAAAAATTAGACACTGTAATTGCTAATGCTGACATTATCATTACAACTACAGGAAATAAAGATATCGTTGTGGGAAGCCACTTCGAAAAAATGAAAGACAAAACTGTTGTTTGTAACATCGGACATTTTGATAACGAAATTGATATGGCTTGGTTAAACAAAAACCACGGTGCTTCAAAAATCGAAATCAAACCTCAGGTTGACAAATACAACATCGACGGAAAAGATATCATCATCTTGGCTGAAGGTCGTTTGGTAAACCTTGGCTGTGCTACAGGTCATCCAAGTTTTGTAATGAGTAATTCATTTACGAACCAGACTTTGGCTCAGATTGAATTATGGAACAACAGCGCAGCTTACAAAAACGAAGTTTATATGCTGCCAAAACATTTGGATGAGAAAGTTGCCGCCTTGCACTTAGCTAAATTAGGAGTTGAATTGGAAGTTTTACGTGACGACCAAGCAGCTTATATCGGTGTTGAAGTTAAAGGTCCATTCAAACCAGAATATTATAGATACTAAAAGATTTTAGATTGCTGATTGGCGATTTATGATTTCATATTTAGAACCCTTACAGTGATGTGAGGGTTTTTTATTGGGGCGTGATCTTACGTAAAAAACTTTAAGATGAGGCTTATTCGCTATATCTTTTGTTTAGCTATATTTGGAAGAATTAAACACCTTAATCAAAAAGATTAAATTATCATATCTATGAGCATAATTTCGTCAACTTCATTTTTTAGATTTAGAACTTATAGTCCAATATCTCTCAAAGAACTCCAATATGGTGAAATTTTCTTTGTAGATAAAGATCAACTCAATGATCCTTATGATACTAAAAATTCGTCTTTTTTCAAAGGTGATTTTGAAAGGTATAAAAACCTAACAAAACGTCTAATAAGTCAAAGTTTCGGTTTTTTAAATTTAAGCGATTTAAATGTTGATTTAATAGCAAGATTTTTAGCTTCCGAAGATTTGTTTTATGACCAGTTAATAGAAAAAATAGATTCAAAATATTTTAAAGACATCGTATTAGATACATTTCGTGTTCCTGAATCGATTGCTATTTCTGAAAGTTTTATAAAAAAATTAAAGTATTTCATTATTAGTTGCGCTGGAGGATATTGCTATCTTGCTTCATTTTCCAAAGAATGTGATGATCCTATTATGTGATCCCATTATGCATATTATCACACAGGATTTTGCTTAATTTTTGATTTTGAAAATAATAAAATTCAAAGTAATAATCTGCTAAAAAAACATCTAGAAAGTGATTATGAATTAAAAGAAGTGAAATATAAAAATAAATGCATCAAAACTAACGGCTTCTATACAATGCCAAGTTTATTAGGCGAAACAATAACAGAAGAAAAAAGATTAAAACATTGGAAAGAAAAATACAATTCATTTCTTATAAAGTATAAAAGCTGGAAATACGAAAAGGAATATAGAATTATTCAATATGATTGGTGGACAGATTCAGATCTACAAAAAAGACTCATTGGAAACAGAACTTTTTATTACGATCAAAAACAATTAACGGGAATAATTTTTGGTTCCAAAATGAAACCTGAAAACAAAAAAGAACTAGAACATTGTATTATATCAGTCAGGGAGAAACTATTAAAAACAGAATCTTATTTACCTCTATTTATTTTTCACGAATCCAATGAAAAAAAGACAGCAGAATATATGATGGACATTGTTCCATTATATGGTTTTGATATGTTCAACAGGTATTTTGAAATTAGCGAATTAGAAGCTAAAAAAACTGAATTAAAAAAAATTAAAAATTAAGCACTTATTAAAGGCTAAAATATTTTATACCTTTGTATTATAATTACTTATAAAAATGACTACACTTACTGTAAACATAAAAGACATTTCTCAAATTACAATCATCAAAAAAATTTTGAAGGCTTTTGATGTAGAAGTAATTGAGCAAAACAATGAAATTACAAATCCCGAAATTATTGATAGACTTGAAAAACACCACGAAAATTTTCAAGATTCTGCCTACAGAGAAAAAAACTACACCAAAGTAGATACCAAAAATATATGGGCAGATATTCAATAGAAATAAGCAAAGAAGCACTTGCTGATTTATCTAAAATTAAAAAGTCTGGCAAGAAAACAGACATTTCAAAAATCGAAAAAATATTTTTAGAACTAGAAATACACCCAACAACTGGAATTGGCAAACCTGAAAAACTAAAATATAAAGAAGACAATATCTGGTCTAGACAAATTAACAAAAAGGACCGATTAATATATGAGATTATTGACCATGAAATAGTGGTAATTATCATTTCCGCTTTAGGACACTATAACGACAAATAACTTATACAGAAACCCTCACATTGGCGTGAGGGCTTTGTTTTTTTTACACTTTATAACTTCTTAACATTTTCAAGAAAAAAATTGTCCGTTTCCAAATAACTAACTAATTTTAAAATCACAAAAACAAACCACTATTGCTCAACCTATTCAAAACTGACAGCCTTGAAAAAATCCCTCACTCTCTCCTTTTTATTTGTTTTTATTATTAGCCAAATCCTTTTCTCTCAAGAAAAGAAACCCAAAGTTGTACTGGTATTAAGTGGTGGCGGTGCCAAAGGAGTTGCACACATTCCGCTTTTGCAAAAACTGGATTCTTTGCACATTGTTCCAGATCTTATCGTCGGGAATAGTATGGGCAGCATTATAGGCGGATTATATGCAATGGGCTATTCGGGGGACAGCATCGAAAAAATCACCAAAAGCATCGATTGGGACAAAGTACTGGGCGGTGGTCTTGCCCTAAACGATGTAAGCAACGAAGAAAAAAGTGAGTATCAGCGATATTTGGCAGGTATTGGAATCAAGGACGGAAAACCCAACAGCGTAAGTTCGATATTGAATGACCAAAATTTAAGAGAATATCTTTCAGAATTAACCTTTCCTGTTTACAATGTTAAGGATTTTGACAGCCTCCCTATTCCGTTTAGAGCTATGGCTACCGATCTTGTTGAAGGAAAAGAGGTTATTTTAAGCAAAGGAAGTTTGGCTTTTGCAATGCGATCCAGCATGTCATTGCCTGCTGTTTTCAAACCAATGAATTATGAAAAAACCGTTCTGGTTGATGGCGGAGTGATGAATAATTTCCCAACAGATATTGCAAAGCAGCTGGGTGCCGACATTATAATTGGAAGCGATGTTGGCGGTGGTATGGAACCTATAGAAAAACTGGATAGTTTTACGACGGTATTGATGCAAACCAGTATGTTTCCCAGCAATATTAAAAATCCAGCTAACCGTGCGCTCTGTGACATCTTGGTAGATCATTTGCCTAACTTGCGTTTCTCTACGGCTGATTTTGCCGAAAGCGACGAAATTTACAAGGATGGGAAAATTGCTACAGCTCAAAATTTACCTGCTTTGACTGCTTTGGCTGCAAAATTAAAAAGTTATCCGCAACGCACCCATGAAATTCCAAAAATGGCTAATGAGTTTATCCTTGACTCCATTGTCTACAAAAACATAAGCAAGGAAAACATTCCTCTGGTAGCAGCCAGGACAAATCTAAAAACCAATACAAAATACACCACGAGAGATTTAATAAAAGGACTCAATAGAGCCATGGGAACGAATCTTTTTAGTCAAATCACATATAGTTATTTCATAACAGATAAAAATAAATTAGGTATTGAATTAAATGGTTTTGAACAAGCCAAAAATCAAGTCAATGCCTCTTTACATTATGACACTTACAGAGGAGTTGGATTAATCCTGAATTATACCGCCCGAAATGTGCTTGCTACATCTTCCCGTTTACTTGTTACAGCTGATATTGCAGAACAGCCAAAAGCGAGAATTGATTTTCAGAAAAATTTTGGAAAAAACAAAGACTGGTGGTGGGGATCAGAGCTTTATGGCGCCTTTTTAAGACAGGAAATCTTTATAGATGGTGAGTCGGCAGACAATATGCTTTATAATGCATTTGAATTCAATAATGAAATAAACAGGAATTTAAGCTCTCTGAAAAGCTACATCGGTTTTGGTTTAAATTACCACTATACTAATTTAAAACCCAAATACGACACTGACTACAACCCAAATGTTTTTAACATCCGCCACTACAATTTTGACGATTCAGAAATAAATCTGCATTATTCCTATAATGATATGGACAAGGTTTTCTTTGCCACAAATGGAACTATTTTAAAAGCCAATATAAGCCGTTCCCTGTTTACAAACGCCGACATCTCATTTTCTGATCCAAACTTGAGCAATGTTTCTGGTTCAACTAATGGTTATACAAAGTTTGGATTCAGTTTTGAAAAAAGAGCAGTCCTGAAAAGAAAAATTACAGGAATGATTGGATTTGATTCGTATTTTATTTTTCAAGATAAACTCAAGGACAGTCAAGCCTCTTTTTCGGATTATGGCTATGCAGCCAAATATTTTTTAGGAGGCATCATACCAAGTTCCGGCAGTAACCGTTTTTCTTTTCCTGGCCTTAATGAAGACGAGCTGAACGTTACTCAATTCATAGGAGCCAGACTTGGTGCACAAATGAATGTAAAAGGAAAACTATATGTAACTCCGCATTTTAATATCGCATCGGTAGGTTTTGATAATTTTAATGATTACATCGGCAAAGTATTTTCTCCAAAAGGAAATTGGGATCAAAATATAGAGACAAGCCTGTTATTGTCTGGAGGAGCAGCCATTTCGTATCAATCCATTTTGGGACCTATTCATTTTGACACTTCATGGATAAACAATATCGACAAAACAAGACTGTTTTTTAGTATTGGGTTCACATTTAATCCGTAGTAAAAACACATTCAATATAAAATACAAAACCCGCTTCTTTCGAGGCGGGTTTTGTTACTATAAAGGTATGCATAATTACTCTTGCAGCGTAAACTTTATAGCAGTACCGCCACCAGAAGCTAAATTTAAATCTAATACCGTTTTACTATCGACAATTTTAGATTCAATAGTTACTGGATAAGGATTCGTTTTATAATCTGCTCCTGGACCATCAGCATATATTTCGGCCTGATACTTTTTCCCTTCTTCTAAAAAAGATAAAGAAACTGATAATTTTCGGGCATCTCTATTGGTGATAGAACCCAGATACCAATTTTTCCCCTCCCAATCCTTGCGGACTATAGTGGTGTATTCTCCAATTTTGGTATCCAGCACTTTAGTTTCAGACCAGATACACGGCACTTCCTTAACAAATTTAAATTCTGGTTTCCCTTCATAATTCTCAGGGAGATCAGCGGCCATTTGCAAAGGGCTGAATAAAATAACATATAAAGCCAATTGATTTGCTAATGTGGATTGTACTTTAGCATTATTTGGTGTTTTATAATCAAAATTAAAAATACCCGGAGTATAATCCATTGCGCCTGAAAGCATTCTTGTGAATGGTAAAATAGTAGTATGCTCTGGAGAGTTACCGCCATCTGCAGACCATGCGTTGTACTCCTGCCCTCTTCCGCCTTCGGCTGACATAAGATTTGGATATGTTCTCTGCAGACCTGTTCCTTTTACAGGTTCATGATTATCAATCATAATATGGTATTTTGCTGCAGTTTCAACTACTTTTCGGTAATGCCGAACACCATATTGGCTGTCGTGCCATTCTTTTTTGTCCAGATATTTATTTACGTAACCCGTTTTTACAGTATTCATTCCTAACTTATTATAAAGCTTAAAGGCATCATCCAATTCGCTTTCATAATGCTGAGAGGCACCGGCAGTTTCATTATGTCCTATTAACCGAACTTTCTTCTGCGCAGCATAATTGGTTATTTCATCCAAATCAAAATCTGGATATGGTTTTGTAAAACTAAAAGCATTGCCATCGGCAGTCCAGTCTCCGTCCCAGCCTACATTCCAGCCTTCGACTAAAACACCATCTAAATTATTTTTGGCAGCAAAATCAATATATTCTTTAGTGATTTTAGTGGTCGCTCCATGTTTTGGACCTTGTCCCCAAGTGTATTTTTCGAGATGCATTCCCCACCAGATACCAATGTATTTTGAAGTTTCAATCCAGGACACATCAGTAATTTTTGAAGGTTCATTCAGATTCAGCATTAAAGTTGACGTTACCAGATCTCCTGGGTTTTCACCCACAATAATAGTTCTCCAAGGCGTCACAAATGGTGTCTGCGCATATACTTTGACTCCATCAGCCCACGGCACAAGATCACTTTTGTATTGATTGCCTTTTAATTTTAATAATGTCATCGAGGCAAAATCAGTAAGATTGGCTTCGTGAATTGCTACAAACAGTTTGTCTTTGGTCTCAAACGTGGCTGGAGTATTAATAGTATCTGTTTTACTCATAAGTGTTTTTTTATACTCACTTTCGTAATAACTATTATCTCTATGAACTGGAATTGACCATACATCGTTATCAAAAGGGAATGAAAACTGCGTAATTTCATTCGAAATTTTTACCTTATCCAAATGAGGCTGTTTTGGAAAAGAATATCTAAATCCTAAGCCGTCATCAAAAACCCTAAAGATAATATCTACTAATCTTTGCTCGCCTTTTGACTCTTTCAAGTGAATGATTAGTTCATTATGATGATCCCTGACTTTTTTAAATTCGCCCCAAGGCTGTTCCCAGGACGTATCTACTTTGTTTTCATCCACTTTTATTACTTCAAATCCTTCGGTCATTTTTTGAATTCCTTCAAATTCAAAACCTAGCAATGAAGGCTCTATGACCGATTTCCCATTAGCGGAAAAACTATATTGAGGCTGTCCTGTCTTTGTCAAATAAAACTGCAATTCATTCTTTTTACTTGGGGAGGTAATCGAATATGTTTTTTTTGCATTACAAGACAATGACAATGCAAACACAAAGCCAATCAGGTAAAATCTATATATTGTTTTTTTCATTATTTATAACTTTTATTTTATCTCGCTTAATAATTGTTTGGCTTTATCGGGCTGCATGGGCACAAAATAGCCAAATACTTTATCCAGTTTTTGCTGCGCATCTGTATTGCCTTTCTTTTCTTTTCTCAAATTATAAAGCTTGCTAATTTCAGAAAACGAACTGCTGGTGTTTTTTACTCCGGCAAAAGCTTTAATTTTTTCGACATACGAATACCCGAATTCTTTGGTTGGTTCAATCATGGTTCCTTCTCCAAAATCATTCCATGTAATTAATTGAAGATAATTAACCTTGGCAGATTTCGCCATTGCTAATGTCTCGTCCAAAGTTGCGCCATTGTTATGATCAATAGTCCAGCCTATGGCATCTCCCGCTCCACCCTCTTTATAAAAATCATGAAATCCGGGATAAGCGCCACCCATGCCAACTGAAAGTTTAGGAAGTGTATTAGTGTAAAAATTACTTAAATAGGTATTGTCTTTGTATACCCATGCGTATTCTCCAGACGCATTAGCTCCCGCTTTGGAGGAGTGATCCCATAAGGTTAAAAATACTGGCTTTGTACTCAGGCCGCTAAAAGCATTTGTCCATTCATCTGCAGTGGTTAAAACAATTGGTCCAAAATTCATTAATAATGGCTTACTGTTGATTTTTATATAATTAGAATCTCCAAAGTAATGGCTCTGCATATAACTTAAATCTGTTTTTGCAGCACTGGTAACTGTCGGCGCTAAACCTGCGTCTACAATATTTTTTAGAAACCGGTCTTCATACACGATGGCGTACTCTAAACCTGCATCATCGAGCATGGCAATAAGCTGTTCGGTATTTTCTTTGACCATTTTATAATCATTAAGATCATAAGTGCCGTACCAATCAATTAAAACTCCGTCAATTCCTGCATATTTCATCATTAACAAATGATTTTCGATCACCTCTTTATCTCCCGAATGATACGGACCAATAAGCGGATAATAGTACGATGCAATTTCTCTGCGTCCATTGGCATCTGCATTATTCGGATTTTTGTTTGCCATAGTCCAATGATAGCCCCATTTGTGGTCGGCACTGCTTTCATTGGTTTCAAACCAAGCCATATAATGCATGTAGATTTTGGTACTGTTTGTTTTTTCGATGGGAACAGGCTTAAAAGTCTCGGTAACCGGAGGTGCAGTAGTATCTGATTTTTTATCATCGCTGCTGCAGCCTGATGCAACTGCAAAATTGATTATGGTTATGCAGAACAAGGTGATGTATCTATTCATTGATTCAAATTATTTATTGGTAAAAAAATCAGCCTCCCACGACTAACCAACATGGGAGACTGACAAGAAAACAACCTAATATCCAGGGTTTTGTTTCAGGTTTTTATTGGTAGTAAGAACTGTACTTGGAATTGGGAAAATAGCTCTGTATTGTTCCGTTGCACCTTTTTCCCACCATGGCAAAAAGAATGTTCCAAAACGAATGTTGTCTGTTCTTCTTCTTCCTTCAAAAGTGAATTCCTTTAGCAGTTCCTGATCTATAAAAGCAAGATCGACAGTTGCCGGCATTTCTTCCCCAGCACGTGCTGTAACCTGCTGTACAAATGGTTTTGCAAGATCTGGTGAACCCAAACGCACATAACATTCGGCCTGCATCATCAAAATTTCGGCATAACGGATTAATACGAAATCATGGTCACGCTCCCACTGTTCTCCTGCTTTCATTTCATATTTACCTATACGCACACCTTGGTTTTCTTTGGCATCGGCTACACTGTTTACTTCCTCGGTGTATGTTAATGGCTCTCCATTATCCATAATAATTACAGATCCAGTTGCCAGATTGATCTGATCACCGGCAACCATACATTTTTTTCTTTTATCTGTATCTGCAAAAGCGGAATAAACTCCAGGCTGTGCACACATTCCATTTGCGCTCCAAGGATAATCTCCTGTTGCAGAAAGCGTCAGTTTATGCAGATAATGACAGGACATGGAACTCATATAGTTACCAACAGTTCCTGCTTTTGAATCATAAGGAATTGCAAAAATTATTTCAGGTGACTTTTGATTTTCTGTTGCAAAATTGGCAAAGAAATCTGGTGCCAAAATATAGCCCGAAATTTTTTGGCACATATCAATACAATCCTGCCAGCGCGGTGTACCGATAAAAGCTTCTGAATTTAAATACAATCTTGCCAGTATAGCATAAGCAACATTTTTTGTCAATTTAGAATAGACCACATTTGAATTTAAATGAGGAATAGCATCCAGCAATTCTTTTTCGACAAAATCATAAACTTGTTTTCTGGTAGAATTTGACGGCAGGCCTACGTCTTCAAAATTGGTTACAATTGGCACATTGCCAAATAAATCCAAAAGATTGTAGTAATAGTAAGCTCTCAATCCTTTTAATTCGGCATAAATAGGGGCTTTTGCATCTGGAGCCAAAGATGATTTATCTACCTGATAGATTATCGAATTAATTTTGGCAATTCCTGTATAATTATAACGCCAGGCCGAAAGTATCATACGATTGTCTGCATTCCAGGTATGACGCTGTGCATCCTGATATTGTCCGCCGTCGTACCAGTTTGTTCCCCGGGTAGGAATTGTAGCTTCATCCGAAACGGTCTCGTTTAAGAAAAAAACATATTCGCAAGTTGGATATGAATTTGAAATCGCATCACCAAACCCTCTTAAGGACGAATAAGCACCACCAACTAAAGCATCAACTTCTTTTGGGGTTTTTCCAAAATCTGTATCTTCTACTTTATCAAATAGCTCTTCATCCAGATTAGTGCATGAAACAGTAAAAAGCATGCTTATGATTAATATTGCTGTTATTTTGATTTTCATTTTTATCTATTTTATAGTTAGCAAATCGTTTAATTATTTATCGAAAAATTCACACCAAACGAAATGGTCATTGGTCTCGGATAATTATTAAACCTATCAATCCCAGGATTATCTAAACCTGACAAATTAACTTCGGGATCTACACCGCTATAGTTTGTAAACACAGCTAAATTTTCTCCCATCATGTACACTCTTAACTTTGAAATTTTAGATTTTAATGGTATTACATAACCAACCGTTAGAGATTGTATCCTGAAAAAAGATGCGTCTTCGATCCAATAACTAGAGAAAGCAGGAGGTGATTTTATTCCCGAACCCACAAAATCATCGGGAACATTGTAAGCTGCCATTCTGTTTGGATCATACAGCATCATATTAGTAGCATTTAATACTTTTTGCCCAAATAAGCCATATCCTGAAATACCTAAATCAAAATTGCCATACGTAAAATCCATTCCAAGCCCCATCGAAAAATCAGGCTGTACATTTCCTAAATCTTTTTTCTCGGCACTTAGGATAAATTTGCCATCAGCATCTAAACCAGAAGCTTCGTACCCCCAAAAAGTTCCAACCGGATACCCTTCGGCAATGATTTGCGAATACTGATTGGACATTCCCGAAAGACCATGAAGAGACCCGCTGTAAATCACATCTGTTTTATACGATGGATTTGATAGTTTTTCAATTTTTTGAATGTTATGTGCTAAAGTCAAGTTTGCATTCCATGTGAATTTTTCGCGTTCCATAATTTTAGCGTTCAATGAAAATTCAACCCCTTTGTTTGATAATTCACCAACATTTGCAAGCATTGTTCCAACTAAATAAGGAGGCTGTGGCACTTCATAAGTATATAGCAGATCTTTAGTTTTTTTAGAATACCATTCGAATGAACCTGTAATTCCTTTAAAAAGGCCAAAATCAACACCAATATTCAGCTGTTCTGTAGTTTCCCATTTCAAATCAGGATTTGGATTTTGCGTAGGCGAATAGGCTAAGCTCCAGCTGTCAGTCGCTGGATCATAATAACTGTCACGGCCTACTCCCAAAATTGACAGTGACTTGTACTCTCCAATTCCGTCTTGATTTCCTGTAACTCCATACCCGGCTCTTAATTTCAAATTTGTAAGCCAGTTTTCTGTAGACTTCATGAAATCTTCATTGGATATTTTCCATGCAGCTGAAGCCGATGGGAAAACACCCCACTTATTATTTTCTCCAAAACGGCTTGAACCATCTTTTCTAATTGTGGCCGTAAGCATGTACTTGCTGTCATACGAATAATTGGCACGAGCAAAAAGCGAAACTAAATTTGATTTTCCTTTATATGAATAAACATCTCCCAAACGGTAATTATAACCTGCTCCCAAATTATTATACGAAAAAAGATCTGTCACAAAACCGCTTCTCTGAGCACCAAATCCTTCATATATGTTTTCAAAATAAGAATACCCCGCCATTGCATTGATGTTACTTTTTCCTAATGTTTTAGAATAATTCAAATAGGTTTCTATCTGACTGGTAATATATTGACCATAAGTTTTTTGTGCATATCCATCTTCTGTCTGTCCTTCCATAACAGCATACGTAGGCTTGTATGTATTGCCTTTGTTAGCGTTATATTCCATAGAGAGATTCACTACAGCTTTGAAATCATTAAAAAATTTAGCTTCCGATTTAAAGTAACCTAACAATCGGTTTCTGTCATTATCCGCGGTTCTATTGGTTAGAATTTCAACTGGGTTTTCATAAAGAGTTCCTCCTACTGATGTGAAATTTCCATTAGCATCATAAACAGGAATAGTAGGATTCAAGTTAAAAGCACGTTCAAAAATTCTATAATCCAATGGATGAAATTTATCTATAGAGGCAAATAAACCAGTGTCAAACTTTACTGCTTTGTTTAAAATATACTGATAGGCATTTAAATTGGCACTCAAGCGTTTTAAATCCGTGGATTTGATAACCCCTTGATTATCCAAATATGATAATGAAGTACGAAAACCGCTATCGCCGTTGCCTGACGAAATGCTTAAAGTATGAGAATGCGAAATCGCTGTCTGTTCCAATTCTTTCTGCCAATTGGTATTAGCGCCATAATCAATTGCATCTTTCATATTGTTATCACGCACATATCCTCTCCATTGATTGGCAGAAAGCATATCGATGTGATTTGAAGCAGTACCTACTCCTGAATACCCGTTATAAGTTACAGAAACTCCCCGAACTCCAGATTTTGTAGTAATAATAATAACTCCATTAGCACCTCTTGATCCGTAAATTGCCGTTGCGGAAGCGTCTTTCAAAACATCAATTGACTTCACATCTGAAGGCTGAACAATATTAATGTCTACACCCGCAATTCCATCTACTACAATAAGCGGATTATTGCTGGCTGTCAGCGAAGTTCCTCCTCTTAAACGTATTGAAGAACCGTAACTTGGGTCACCACTGTCTTTTACCAATGTTAAGCCCGCAACTTTTCCCTGCAGTACTTGTTCTGTAGAAGAAATAGTTCCTTTTGCCAGATTTTCTGAAGATACTGTTGAAATAGCTCCGGTAAGATCTGATTTCCTCATAGTACCATATCCTACAGATACTATTTTTATATCATCAAGCATATTGACACTGCTCTCTAAGCGGACATCTATATTACTTGTTTTAGTATCTACATACACTTTTTTTGTGGTAAAACCCATAAAAATAATTTCAAGTGAATTTCCAGCAGATACCTCGATCGCAAACTTTCCAACAAAATCAGTCGATACAGCATTCTTAGTTCCAGCTTCTTTAACTGTTGCACCCGCTAGCGGAACTCCTGAGTTGTCATAAACGATACCTGTAACTAACTTTTTTCCCTGCGCATATATTCCTGCAGAAAGGAAAAGCATCAGGATCATCAGTACCAATGATTTATTTGTCCATACATGATGCAGGACTGTTTTTTTATTTTTATTATTCATTAGAATTTATATTTTTAGTTGATAATGAATTGTTTAGTCTAATGTTTTCAGAGGTATTGTGGTATCCGAAATAACTTTACCCTTGTTGTCTTTTATCAAGACATGAATTTGAGTCAAGTTTGGTATTCCTGCCAATCCCGAAACTAGATCTATGAATCCTTTAATCTCTGCAGTGTTTCCAGCAAACTCTCCACTTAACACTTTGCTGCCAGCTGTAACTCTATAAAGAAGCTTATTCACCCCGGATTCGTTGTTCTTTCTAACAACCCCAAGAAAGTCTTTCTGGCTAATCTGCAATGGGAAGAAACTAAATACTGGCGGCGGTGGCGGGGTATAATCTGCAGCAATAAGAACCTGATCAGGAGTTGTGGATGCCCAATCATCTTTGACCATCAAAAAGACCAGATTTGTCATAATGTATCCCTCTGGCGTATTATAATACTGAGAAGGAATCAAATCCATTTTATAAATTCCGCCTCCTAAATCTTTCAATTTTGTTTTCTCAACTATTTCTGGAAGCCAAGATTGATATTCCTGTTTTACATCCCAGTCATTAAGTCCGCTGTGCATATGAACACTTGTCGCATTCTCAAAACTAGGCTGCAGATTTGCATTGAATAAAATACTTAAACCCTCATTTAGGCTAGGTTTAGCCGGGTATGACCTAATTAATTCATTAGCAGTGCTAAAGGAAGAAAAATCGGTATAAGGAACATTTGCAACCTCAGACTGTTTTGACCCGTTAAAATTTTTCAATCGAAACCAGAAACCAGCACTTGCTGCAATCTCGGCTGGCGTTTTAGAAAAATAGATTGTTGGAGTCAATGTAAAACTCCATATTCCATCGCCGACATGCGTTAATTTTGCAAAATCAGAAGAATGCTCCCAATTTCCTGCATCCGGCTCAGAAGGTGACCAGATCCAAATATAAATATCCTCTTCAGCCGTAAAAGTGGTTGCTGAAAGATCAAAATACCAGGTAACCTGCTCATCATATTTGTAAACTACAGGATAAGAACTGATTTTCCCCACGGAACCTGCTTGTTCTTGCGACTGAACGAAATTTGGAATCAGAAAAAGCGCAAGTAAAATTGTATATATAATTTTTTTCATATCAAATTATTAATTAATTGCTTTTAATTTAAAAACATACGACACAAAAGCAGTACCGCCTGAAGTTCGAACCAATTGAATTTCCATCTGATCATTGCTTCCAGGAACAGACGTTAATCGCAATTCATCCGTTTTGTGTGTTTTTTGAGCATCACTATACAAATAGATTTTTGATGCGGTTCCATTTGTCTGCTGAAAATTGGAACTTAATTCCCAATATCCTTTTAGAGCAAATAACGGAGGTACATTCCCTGTAACTTCATAAGTTGTAGGCTGATTTTTGTCGTCTACACTAAAATTAATTTTGAAATCAGGGTAGTTAAACAGAGTGCTTAAATTCTGTTCACTTGGCTCAATGGCATTAGACTTTGCAAATTCGTCTACCATTTTTAAGTTCATTAAACTCCAGTCTCCATTTACTTTTTCATAAACTGTGATTGGTTCTACAGAGTTTCCATCATCAAATTCATTACACCCTAAGGCTAATAGACACAATAAAATGGCAAACCCATACATAATTTTACATTTCATAAATTTGGTTTTGTTAGTTATTATTGGTCGAAATTAGAAGTATACTAACAGCCAAAAAAAGAATTTATGAAAAATCAAGATATATAAAACACAATAAATGTTTTAATACATTGATAAACAAATGAATAGAATTTTTGTAAATTAAAAAAAATCAAGATGAAATTTAGATTAAAAAAAAGGTGCAAATCACAAAATAATATCAATATCTAATCTAAAAGAAGAAATAATTTCACATAGCACAGAAATAAACCATTATTTTTATTAAATAAAGATTTTTTAAAGTATATTTAATATTCAAACAGAAAAACAAAAAATCAAGACATATTAATCTTACAATTTAAAAGTCATAATTTATAAGTGCCTGAATTTCAATTTCATTTTATAAATACGAAAAACACACCTGAACAAATGCACAGATTCGCAATTTTATTGTTTTTTATATCTAGTATTACAACTGCAGCCCAAGATATACCTCCAACATTAGAAAATCTAGACAAAGTATTACTAAAAAAAGATTTCTACATCAAACAAAAGTATTCTAAGATAAAAAAGCTTAGAACAAATGTTCACAAATTCATTTTAAGCCAAGACAGCAAAAATCTTTATAATTCCTACATGCAATTATTTGATGAATACAAATCATTCAAATACGATTCGGCTTATTATTATCTTGAAGAAGCCAAATCAAAAGCAATCAAGCTAAAAGATCCAGCCTTATTATCGAAAACAAAAATAAAAGAAGGCTTCATACTATTATCCTCTGGTCTTTTCAAAGAAGCAATTGATACACTCAACAGCATCCATCCCGAAGAATTAGACATTCAGAACAGATATGAATATTACTCAATAAAAGCCCGGGTTTACTATGATTTAACAGATTATAACAAAGACCAGAGATATAGCATTCATTATATTCAGATGGGGAACGATTTTCTCAAAAAAGCTTTGGCTTTAACAAAACCGAATACAAACGATTATTGGGCCGCCGAAAGCCTGGAGCGGCTAAAACAGCAAGATTGGGAAGGAGCCAAAAAGGCATTCAGCTACTGGATAGACCACTATGATTTACCGCCAAAATATTACGGAATTGCCACATCAAGCCTGGGCTACATATATTCCGAAGGCGGTAATAAAAAGAAAGCAATAGAATATCTTATCCTGGCAGCAATTGCCGATGTTAAAAATGCCACCAAAGAAACTGTTGCATTGCGCAATCTTGCTAATGAGCTTTTTAAAATGGGGCAGATCGAAACAGCAAACAGATATGTTAACCTTGCCATGGATGACGCTACCTTTTATGATGCAAAGCACCGGAAAATCGAAATTTCATTTATATTGCCTATTATCGAAAAAGCACAATTCAGCAAAGTAAAAAGCAAAAACGATTTGCTCGAAAATATCATAATACTATTAACTCTTTTTGCGCTGATAATTATTGTTTTCCTGATTATTATCGTAAAACAATTAAAGGAAAAAAATGCATCCAAAAAAGTAATGGCTGAGGCACTAAGCAAATTACAGGAAATGAATATCAGCCTGAGTGAAACCAATACGATTAAGGAAGAATACATTGCGTATTTTATAAAAGCCTCATCCGATCTTATTAATAAGATTGATCACATACAAAAAAGCACAATTCAAAAAATTATTTCCAAGAAAACCGACGAAGTGATTTCCAGCCTAAAAAGGTATAATGTTAAGGATGAACGCGAACATTTATTTCACCAATTTGATGAAATTTTCTTGAAATTATTCCCAACATTCATCACCGAATTCAACGAATTATTTTCTAATGATCACAAATCAATCCTTAAAAAAGGAGAACTTTTAAATACGGAACTCAGGATTTTTGCGCTTTACAGGCTAGGCATTCAAGATGCAAGCCAAATGGCTGATTTCCTGGAATTGTCTGTAGCAACAATTTATACATACAAAACCAGAATAAAAAGCAAATCAAAATCCAAAGATAAATTCGAAGAAAAAATCATGGCCATTAGAGCAATTTAAAGACTTCCCTGATTACAAAAAACTCAGCTTAAACCCGACATCAAATTGCCACTTAGACAAACTGGTTATTTAAAATTGTAAAAATCAAAACCACATAGACCAAAAAAACAAAACCCGTTTCGAAAGAAACGGGTTTAATATTATAAGAAAATTTTATGATTATGCTTCGAATGGAAGTATAGAAACATAAGATTTATTATCTCTTTTCTTTTGGAATAAAACAACTCCATCAACTTTTGCATGTAAAGTATGATCTTTACTAATGTAAACGTTTTCACCTGGATTATGCTTTGAACCTCTTTGTCTTACGATGATGTTCCCAGCAATAGCAGCTTGACCACCAAAAATCTTAACGCCTAAACGTTTTGATTCTGATTCTCTACCATTCTTCGAACTACCGACACCTTTCTTGTGAGCCATGACGTATTAGTTTATTTTGTTATTATTCTTGAGTATCTTCTTTTTTAGCTTTAGGAGCTTTTTTTACTTTAGGAGCTGCTGTTTCAGCTTCTTCTGCTGAAGCTTCAACTGCTGCTTTTTTTGGAGCTGCTGCTTTTTTAGCTGTTCCTCCTGCAGTAATTCCTTCAATTACAATTTGAGTAAGATATTGTCTGTGACCGTTTCTTTTTTTGTATCCTTTTCTTCTTTTCTTTTTGAAAACGATAACTTTATCACCTTTTAAGTGCTGTAACACTTTAGCTTCTACTGAAGCACCTTCTATAGCTGGGGCGCCTATTGTGATTGATCCGTTATCATCTACCAAATAAACTTTATCAAAAGAAACTTTTGATCCTTCTTCATTTGCTAAACGGTGAACGTAAACCTTTAGGTCTTTGCTAACTTTAAACTGCTGCCCTGCTATCTCTACGATTGCATACATACTGAATTGTTTTTAATATTTTTAAGGATGCAAATATACAATTAAATATTTACCCTGCAATTCTTTCTGCAAAAATATTCATCAGCTCATTTTTCAATCGATCAGCACTGTATTTTAAACAGTTACCTAAGCATCCGCAAACATGGTTAATATATTGTTAATACCGAATTTACTTACTAATGTAATATAAAAAAAAGTATTTTTGCTGTAACAACAACTACACTATTATGACTAACAATAAATAAATTATTAATCCTTATGAAAAAATCAATAATGATGTTAAGTGCAGCATTAATGCTAGGAGGAGTTGCTTCTGCTCAAAAAGTAGCTTTCGAAGAATACGATCTAGACAATGGCTTACATGTTATTTTGCACCATGATGCATCGGCTCCTGTTGTAATAACATCTGTAATGTACCATGTAGGTGCCAAAGATGAAAGCCCAGACCGCACAGGTTTTGCCCACTTTTTTGAACATCTTTTATTTGAAGGCACCCAGAACATCAAAAGAGGTGAATGGTTTAAGATTGTTACATCAAATGGAGGAACCAATAATGCAAATACTACTGATGACAGAACCTATTATTATGAAATTTTCCCTTCAAATAATTTAGAATTAGGCCTTTGGATGGAATCTGAAAGATTAATGCACCCGATAATTAATAAAATCGGGGTTGACACTCAGAACGAAGTCGTAAAAGAAGAAAAAAGAACCAGTTATGACAATCGCCCTTATGGAAACATTCTTGCTGCAGTAAAAGAGAATATGTTCAAAAACCATCCATATCGATGGACAACAATTGGATCTATGAAAGACTTAGATGCAGCAACTCTTGAAGAATTCCAAGCCTTTAATAAAAAGTTTTATCTGCCAAATAATGCAGTTCTGGTTGTTGCAGGAGATTTTGAAAAAAAACAAGCCAAAGAATGGATTCAAAAATATTTTGGCCCAATTGCTAAAGGTGAGGTAACACCAAAAAAAACATATACTGAAGAGCCTATAACTCAAACTATCAAAGCAACTTACGAAGACCCTAACATCCAAATCCCAATGCTGGTTGCCAGTTACCGCACTCCTTCTATGAAAAGCAGAGACGCAAGGGTATTGGATTTAATATCAACATACCTTAGCGATGGCAAGAGCTCTAAGCTGTACAAAAAAGTAGTTGACGACAAAAAAATGGCACTGCAGATTGGTGCAGTAGGTTTCAGCCAAGAGGATTACGGCATGTATATATTGTATGGATTACCAATGGCCAATTATACAACGGACGACCTTTTAAAAGAAATTGACGAAGAAATTGTAAAAATTCAAACCGAACTAATTTCCGAAAATGACTATCAAAAACTCCAGAACAAATTTGATAACAATTTCGTGAATACCAATTCTACTATCGAAGGAATTGCCAACAACCTTGCCTCTTATTACTTATTATATAAAGACGTAAATCTTATCAATACAGAAATTGAAATGTATCATTCCATTACACGTGAGGAAATAAGAGAAGTTGCTAAAAAATACCTAAATCCAAATCAGCGTTTACTTTTAGATTATATACCAGCCAAAGCTAAACCTCTTAACTAAAGAAACCGATATCATGAAAAAAATAAGTATAATATTCATCCTTTTGTTAGTAACAGGAATTATGCAAGCACAAGACCGTACGCAGCCAAAGCCCGGAAAATCACCAACCATCAATATCAAGAAACCCCAGATATTTGTATTAGCCAATGGATTGAAAGTCATGGTGGTAGAAAACCATAAATTACCAAGGGTTTCGTTTAACCTAACGCTGGACAATGCACCATTTGCCGAAGGAAATAAAAAAGGGGTAGACGAATTAACCAGTAATCTGATTGGAAACGGCAGTAAAAAAATCACCAAAACTGCTTTCAATGAAGAAATTGACTTTCTGGGTGCCGATATTAATTTCAGCTCACAAGGTGCTACAGCAAATTCCCTTTCCAAATACAGCGGAAGAGTTTTAGAATTAATGGCAGAAGGTGCTTTATATCCAAATTTTACCCAAGAGGAATTTGACAAAGAAAAAGCCAAATTAATAGAAGGAATGAAAGCTGAGGAAAAAAGCGTGCCTGCAATAGCCAATCGCGTTGTTGATGTTTTAGCTTATGGCAAAAACCATCCATCAGGAGAGTTTATTACCGAAGCAACATTGAACAATATTACGTTAGCTGATGTTGAAAGCAACTATCATAATTATTTCGTTCCAGAAAATGCTTATCTAGTAATTATAGGCGATATAAAATACAACAGCGTAAAAGCCGCAGTTGAAAAATTATTTGGCACCTGGCCAAAAAGAAGCGCTCCAAAAGCAACATACGATGCACCAGCAAACGTAAATAATCTGCAAATCAATTTAGTTGATGTTCCAAATGCGGTTCAATCCGAAATCACATTGGTCAACACCGTTAACTTAAAAATGAGCGATCCAGACTTTTTCCCATCTGTAATTGCCAATCAAATCCTGGGCGGGGATTTCAACAGTTATTTAAATATGAACCTGCGCGAAAAACACGCCTGGACGTATGGAGCAAGATCAAATGTCGGGGCAGGAAAATATACCAGCAAATTCTTCGCAAAATCTGCAGTAAGAAATGCAGTAACCGATAGTGCCGTAGTAGAATTCATTAAAGAAATAAAAAAAATCAGAACCGAAAAAGTAACTGACGAAGTCCTTAAAACAGTTAAAGCAGGTTATATTGGCAGATTTGTAATGCAAGTAGAAAAGCCACAGACAGTAGCCCGATATGCATTAAACATAGAAACAGAAAAACTTCCTGCCGATTTTTATGAAAAGTACATTCAAACAGTAAATGCTGTCACTGCCGATGATGTACTGCGAGCAGCCAACAAATATTTCCTGATTGACAACATCCGAATTGTAATTGCAGGAAAAGCATCGGAAATTGGACCTGGATTGGAAAAACTAAAAATACCAATGTTTTATTTTGACAAATACGGCACTCCATTAGAAAAACCAGTTTTGAAAAAAGAAATCCCTGCAGGAATCACTGCCAAAAATGTATTAGAAAACTACATTAAGGCAATTGGCGGAGAAAAAGCTGTTGCAGCCGTAAAATCAATCGCCATGACAGGATCAGCTAATATCCCGCAGGCTCCTGCTCCATTAACATATACTTCAAAAACGGATACCAAAGGAAATTCATTGGTAGAAATTGCAATGGGCCCTATGAGCATGATGAAACAAGTAATCACTGCAAAAGGAGCTTATGCCATTCAACAAGGACAACGCAAAGATTTTGAAGGCACTGAATTGACCGAAATGAAAGCCTCAGCAGTTCCTTTTGAAGAAGTAGTATTGCTTAAAAACCCAGCCCTCACTATTGATCGCATTGAAACCATCAATGGAAATGATGCATATGCTATCAAAAATGGCAAAAACACCTTTTTCTATGATACAAAAACCGGTTTAAAACTAGCCGAATCTAAGAGCATAGAACAAGGCGGACAGACAATGAATTTTACAACAAATTTTGAAGATTATAAAGAAGTGAAAAACGTAAAAGTCCCTTTTACAGTTATTCAAAATGTAGGTATCGAATTGAATATCAAAATGTCAGACATTACAATCAACGAAGGTGTAAAAGACACAGATTTTCAATAAGCAAACTCATTAAGCTTAAAAAAAATAGACTGCCATTTTTACTGCAGTCTATTTTTTTTAAGCTTATTTATGGATTCATTCTGAAAAGACTATTTTTTTGCCGATAAATAAACCCCGATTAATATTATAAAAGCACCAATGCATTGAACAAATGTTAGTGTTTCATTATCTAGCAATCCCCAAAAAATAGCTACTATAGGAATTAAATAGGTAACAGAAGTTGCAAAAACGGGAGATGAAATCTGAATTAATTTGAAGAAGATTACATTTGCAATTCCAGTGCCTACGATCCCTAAAATCAATATATACCAAAGAGAATCTTGTACTTTCTCAACATGTAACTGTTCAAAAAAATCAGTAAAAAACAAAATCCCTAATGCTGGAAAAAGTAATATTAGAAAGTTTCCCGCCGTGATACTCAAAGAAGTCAGATCTGACAAATACTTTTTAATCAGATTTACATTTGCTGCATAACAGATAGATGCAATCAAAACTAAAACTGCATAGTAATAATTCTGTTCCGGATGATTAACAGCACCATTAAAAACCAAAAGCAGACAGCCTACAAGTCCAATCACAACACCCCATATTTGACTTCGCCTGAACGAAATACCAAAAAACACCGCCCCTAGTATCAAAGTATTCAATGGTGTCAATGAATTCAAGATAGCTGTTATCGAACTATCTATCTGAGTTTCGGCAATAGCAAACAGATAGGCAGGTATAAATGTCCCAAACAAAGATGTCAATGCTATAAATTTCCATTGATGACCTGGGATTTTAAGCAGGCTCTTAAATCCAATTACAAGCAGAAATAAAGCCGCAAAAATAATGCGCAAAGAACCCAGCTGAAAAGCTGTCAGTCCTATCAGCCCTTTTTTTATCAATATAAATGAACTCCCCCAAACTAAGGAAAGGATGAACAAATAAACCCACTTTAATTGCTTGGTCATCATAAAATAAAGTTTTGATGCAAAATTGTAATAATTTTAGCAATCACTGCTTTCTTTTTTAATTAATTTTGCATTAAATCACAAAAATCATAATCATTTAAAAATCTCATCATAATGAACTTTACAAAATCAATCGCCGCTGTAGCGCTTTTCAGCCTGCTTTTTGCAAGCTGCAAAGACAGCAAAACAGAAGTTAAAACAGAAACTGCTTCAACTGAAGCGACAACGCCAAAAGTTAAAAAAGAAATTGCTGCCGAAAATTTACAAACAGCAAGTTTTACAATCGAAGGAATGACTTGTGCGATAGGCTGTGCAAAAACAATCCAGGAAGAATTAACAGAACTGGATGGTGTACAGACTGCCAAAGTAGATTTTGACAAAAAACTAGCTACTGTAACATTTGACAAAACGGTTCAAACTCCAGAAACCTTAACCAAAGTCGTTCAAGATACAGGTGATGGAAAAACGTATAAAGTTTCTAATATGAAATCGTAAGACGGCTGAACAAATTATAACGACAAAACCCAAGGCTTAAACCTTGGGTTTTGTCGTTATAAGCCTCTTTATGAAATTGTTTTGTTTCTCACAAAAAAAGATTTTGATTGTATTTTTAGCTAAAGACTGCTGACTGCAATCTGAACACTTCCTCCTAAAATCTATTTCCACTTCAAAGTTTCCATCAGTCGCTGCATATCGTTTTTAATATAACTGGCAGCAGGCATAATGGAATCAAAATTAGGTTTGGCATAAAAATAAACTGACCCCGTAATAAAATGCTTAATGCTATCGGTAACATAAAACTGCGAATTGGTAGCTGCATTCCCATCCACCTGATAAAACATTCCGTACACTTTTTTATCTGGATTTATAAATGGCTGTTCTAATATATCATCTGCCTTTATAACATGCTCATAAGTCAATTTTTGAGCATCCCTGAGCAGCTTATTAATATTGTTACTTACCGGCTTATACGTTAAATAGATAGTTGCTTTCATTTTTGGATACATGACTGAATAGCCACAGCCCTTATCTTCCTTGACAACTGCTTTGGAATTTACATCAAACTCAAAAGGGCAATTTCCTTTGAAAACAATATATTCGGCTTCGGGATAATCTAGTCGCAAATAACTTGAAGGTTTGGGCAAAACATCATTTTTACATCCTGCTATAGATAAGAAGAATGCAAAAAACACAACTAGAACGGTAATTTTTTTAAGCATTTTGTATGTATTCAATCGTTACTTTAATTTGTTTGACACGTTTTTGATCTACAGCTTCAATGACAAACGTACAGTTTTCAAAAACTATTTTCTGGCCTTTTTTGGGAAAATTACCCAGCAGCTCTAAAATAAATCCAGCCAGCGTTTCTGCTTCTCCTTTCTGTTCTTCGAACAAACCTTCATCAACATCAATGATCCTGTAAAAATCTTTAAGATTTATTTTGCCCTCAAAAATATAATTTCTATCATCAATTTTAGAAAAATTAACAGGAGCATCATCAAATTCATCACTTATATCACCAACTATCTCTTCTATAACGTCTTCTAATGACACCAATCCGGATGTCCCTCCATATTCATCTACAACAATTGCCAAGTGGCTTTTCATGTTTTGAAAATCCTGCAGCAGATTGTCTAATTTTTTATTTTCTGGAACGAAAAAAGGTTCACGCAATAAAGCTGTCCAATCAAAAATCTCATCATTGATGTAAGGAAGCAGATCTTTGACAAACAAAACACCTTCAATCTGGTCAATATTGTCACGATATACTGGAATTCTCGAAAATCCTTTTTCAATAATCTTAGGGTAGATTGAAGCAAATGACTCGGTAATTTCTAAAGCAAAAACATCAATTCTAGGACTCATTACTTGTTTGGTATCGGTATTTCCAAAAGATACGATTCCTTCTAAAATTTTTTTCTCTTCGGTTGAAGTTTCGTCATTTGATGTTAATTCCAGCGCTTGCGAAAGCTGATCTACTGAAAAATTTGTTTTTTGCCTTCCTAATTTATTTTGCAAAAACAACGTAACCGAACGCATGGGAATGCTTATAGGGGATAAAATTTTATCTAATGCGGAGATGGGATATGCAATTAATTGAGCAAATTTTATATTATTGCGGCTTGCATAAACTTTAGGCAACACTTCGCCAAATAGCAATAATAAAAAAGTTACTAGAATTACTTCTATCGTGAATTTTAAAACTGGAGAATCAATCGATGCAAAAATATTTTTCCCAACAAAAGAAAACAAGATTACAACTCCAATATTAATGAAATTATTAGCTACAAGCAGTGTTGCTAAAAGTTTTTTTGGCTTTTCTAAAAGTCGGGCAATAACTTTACCTTTAGAATTATTTTCCTGGATGGAATCTTCTAAATCTTTTTGCGACAAGGAAAACAAAGCTACTTCGGCACCTGAAACTATTGCGGAACAAAACAGCAGAATAATAATCCCTATAAAACCAAACAATAAAGCAATATCGATTTGAGAAACAATCTCTAAACTGGGCTCTGGGTCCAAATTTTTGTGAATTAGTTAAACATTAAAACGGCAAGTCATTGATTGGCAAACCATTATTTTGATTTTCAAAGTTAGTGTTTTTTGAGGAATCGGCAGAATTTAGTGTTTTATTGTTTTCCGTATCTTTCTTGGTGTTCAGAAAAGTAAACTCAACCACTTGAATTTCCATAGTATGTTTAGTTGAGCCATCTTCAGCTTGCCATTGTCTGGACTTGATGCGGCCTTCAACATATATCCTGTCACCTTTCGAAAGGTATTTTTCAAATATTTCGGCGACTTTATTCCGAACAACTAAATTATGCCATTCTGTAGAAGTAATTTTTTCGTTGGTTGTCTTATTGACATAAACTTCGTTAGTTGCCAATTGAAGCCTTCCGATGCAATTTCCTCCTTCAAAATAATGCATTTTGACATCGTCGCCAAGGTGGCCTATAAGCATCACTTTATTTAATGATCCGTTCATGATTTGGTGGTATTTCTATCAAAGGTACATTATTTTTTGAAATCTTTTTTTATCAAGATTTAGCAAATACATTTTTGGACTGCCATATTAATAGGTTATATTTTTTTTCCTGGATGCAAATTACTGCCAAAACTAAGATATTCTTTTGAAGCGCAAGTATCTTTATTTATAATATGGGTGAGGAATAGACCCCTAAAATGATTTAAAACTTATCCTCGATAAAATTATGAATAACGATTGGAAACGGAAACGTCTTGACAGTTTTGAAATCTATTCCCTTTTTGAGTATTCCATTTAAACGCACTTTCCAGAATTTAATATACAAATGCTGATGCGAAAGCTTATGAATAATGCTTTCAGGATTATATTCCAGCACGCTCTCCACTTCATTCTCATCAGTAAAGAAATTCTGGATCAGCGGCACAATGGCATCGAAATCTTCGGCTTGGCCGGTTTCAATCAATGGAAATTCATATAAATTATGCCAGATTCCTTTGGCAGTACGTTTCTGAATGATCGTGTTTTCAACTTCATCAACAGCGACTATATAATTAAAGTAACGATTTCGTACTTTTAGCTTCTTAGATTTTACCGGTAACTGATTTACGGTTCCTTTCTGCAGAGCGGTACAGCTATTATTAAATACACATTCGGCACAATCAGGATTTTTCGGCACACACTGCAGGGCACCAAATTCCATTATCGCCTGATTAAAAAGTGCAGGATTATCTTTTGGCATTAATTCAAAAGCCAAAGCGGCGAATTCTTTTTTGGCGGAAGCCTGAGCAATATCAGTTTCAATCCCGAAATAACGCGAAAGCACCCGGAAAACATTTCCGTCTACCACTGGAACACATTCATTATAGGAGAAAGATGCAATTGCGGCAGCAGTGTATTCGCCAATACCTTTTAATTTCAGTAAATCATTATAATTATCTGGAAAAACACCATTCCTATCATACGCCACAATTTGTGCCGTTTTATGCAGATTCCGAGCACGGGAATAATATCCTAGCCCCTGCCAAAGTTTCAAAACTTGCTCCTCATGAGCATTTGCCAGATCAAAAACTGTTGGAAAATTTGCCATAAAAGATAAAAAATAAGGCATTCCTTGCGCTACTCTTGTCTGTTGCAGCATAATTTCGGAGAGCCAAATAGGGTATGGATTGGCTGTTTTTCGCCAAGGTAAATCACGTTTGTTTTGTAAATACCAATTAATTAGCGTGTTAGAGAATTTCATCTTAATATTTTAGAAAACAAAAGTAAATGTTTATGTAATTAAATTTTAACGATTTAGGTTGATTAATTGTTTTTTTAATTCATATATTTGCACACTCAAAAAAATTATTACAACATAATAAATAAGGAAAGAAAATGACGAAAGCAGATATCGTAGCGAAGATTTCAGAAAAATTAGGTCTTGAAAAAGGGGATGTGCAAGCAACCGTAGAGACTTTTATGAACGAAGTAAAAAACTCACTAGAGACTGGTGACAATGTTTACCTAAGAGGTTTCGGTAGTTTTATCGTTAAAACAAGAGCTGAAAAAACTGGAAGAAATATTTCCAAAAATACCACTATCAAAATTCCTGCACACAATATTCCTGCATTCAAACCTGCAAAAGTTTTTGTTGAAGGCGTAAAAGTGAACAACGAAGCAAAATAACACTATTAATTAATTATAAAATCTATTAGATATGCCAAGTGGTAAAAAAAGAAAGAGACATAAGGTAGCAACGCACAAACGCAAAAAAAGAGCGAGAGCTAACCGTCACAAAAAGAAAAAGTAGTTTTAAACTACTTTTTCTTTTTTAAACGTTCATTGAAATCGATTTTCAGTAAAACAGTATTCAGTTTGCAGTATTCAGTTACTGTTAACTTAAATCTGGACACTGCATACTAAAAATCACCGGGTAAACAAACCTGTTCAAATATTGTTTAATCCATCCTTGCTTGAAAAGTTGATGGTTGGCAGTTGAGAGTTGATGGATTTTCCAACAACCGACAACAAACAACAGACAACCAATAAGTTTGGATAAAAATTTACAAATGAATAAAGAATTAATCATTCGATCTAGTTCTGATTTCGTAGATTTTGCCTTATTAAAAGATGGAAAACTAATTGAATTACACAAGGAAGAAGAGAAAAGCAACTTTCAGGTAGGCGATATTTTTATTGCCAAAATAAGAAAACCCGTTGCTGGACTTAACGCTGCTTTTGTAAATGTAGGCTTCGAGAAAGATGCCTTTTTGCATTATCACGATTTAGGACCAAACTTAGCTTCCCAGCTGAAATTCATAAAACTTGTAAGCGCAGGTAAAATAAAAGATTTCTCCCTGAAAAACTTTCAGTTTGAAAAAGAAATAGACAAAAATGGTACAATTACAGATGTAATCAGCGCCAATCAGTCTGTTTTGGTACAAGTCGTCAAAGAACCAATATCGACCAAAGGCCCAAGATTAAGCGCAGAGCTTTCTTTGGCCGGAAGATTTATTGTTTTGGTTCCGTTTTCTGACCGCGTTTCTATATCGCAAAAAATAGAAGACAAAAAAGAAAAGGAACGCTTGAAACGCCTTGTACAATCAGTCAAACCAAAAGGATTCGGTGTTATTGTCCGCACAGTAGCCGAAGGCAAAAGTACAGTAGAATTAGAAAAAGATTTGCAGAACCTGCTTAGCAGATGGAATGCAATGTGTAAAAAATTACCAACTGCTCATCATCCATCCAAAATACTGGGAGAACTCAACAGAGCTTCTTCAATATTAAGAGATGTATTTAACGATACCTTTAGCGGTATCCAGATTGATGATGAAGAGTTGTACCACCAGACAAAGGATTATGTGCAGGAAATTGCACCATCCAAACAATCAATTGTTAAGTTCTATCAGTCTAAAGACACTCCAATTTTTGAGAAATACAATATAGAGAGACAAATCAAGACTTCATTTGGAAAAACAGTTTCGATGAGTAAAGGAGCTTACCTTATTATTGAACACACCGAAGCCCTGCACGTTATAGACGTGAACAGTGGTAACCGTTCTAATAAAGCTACCAATCAGGAAGACACTGCCATGGAGGTCAATATGATAGCTGCTGCCGAAATCGCCAGACAATTACGTCTTCGTGATATGGGCGGAATCATCGTAGTTGATTTTATCGATATGGCTAATCCTGAAAATCGTAAAGTGTTATTCGACTTCCTGAGGGAAGAAATGAGTGATGATAAAGCGAAACACAAAATCTTGCCACCGAGTAAATTTGGGTTAGTCCAGATTACCAGACAACGCGTAAGACCAGAAGTAAATATAAAAACAAGAGAAGAAGATCCAAACAAGGAAAATGGTGAAATTGAAGCACCAATATTAATCATTGACAAAATCGCTTCCGATCTGGAAAGAGTTTTAAAAACCCACAATAAAGTTGTCCTAAATGTACATCCGTTTGTGGCTGCTTACCTCAGCAAAGGGTTTCCATCATTGCGTTCAAAATGGTTTTTTGAACACAAAAAATGGGTGAAAATCATACCACGTGACGCTTACACGTATTTAGAATATCATTTCTATGACAAAAAAGGAAATGTTATTGAATAAAACAAAACCGCCTTTCGCAAGAAATTGGCGGTTTTTTTGTGTCTTTTTAAAAAATATTCATCCAAAGAACAGTTATTAATGAAGCATTTTTTATTATTTTCACTTCATAATAAAAGCAACCGTTTTCTTAAATTTTGCGGTACTATTTAAGATGAAATACGAAGTCCAACTATTACAAAGTCAAAAGAAAAGAACTCAACTTTTTACATTTATCTGTTTATTTCTCTTTTTCGATTCCTTTGCCCAAAAAGACACCATCTACTTTGATTACTGTTGGAAAAACTGCCCAAAAGAGCAGGCAATATATTACCGCATTCCTTCTGAAAAAATCGAAACCAAAAAAGCAGTTGGCTATCATATCAGGAATATTGATTCGGTCTATTGTATAAAAGACTATTATTTAAAAAACCATAAATTACAGTTTCAAGGTTATTCCCAAGACAAAGAAGGACAGGAATTAATCGGTATTTCGACATGGTATGACGAAAACGAAACACTCCTATCGACCCAAAACTTTAATTACAAAGAGAACCATACACCAAAGCTCCCGGATTGGAAACCCATTTTTTACGTTAATTATGCAATAACGGTCAAAAACCAATTTACCGGAGGTTTGGAATTTTGTCTGGACTGCGAAAACAAAACCAAGCTTTTTATGGGGTTAGGTTATGGAATAAGCAGTTTTGACGGAAAATATTTTGGCATCCCCGACGCTTATTTCTCTTTGAACGCCAAAAGCGGTCTATTTATCAAAGCCGGAGGTTCGAACCGCAATCTGTATTCACTTGCCGGACTGTCATTTTTAAATTTTATCGATCTTGGTTTTGGTTATTCCCATCCTTTAACACAAGATGAAAAACCGGAATTAAAAGGTTTTACTTTTGGACTGACCTTCAGAATCACAAATAACAATAAAGCCTATATTCCACTCCGGATTGGTTTTTAAAAACGATATTTCTTAATTAATTCAAGTTGCTAGTTAATTGATTTGTTTAATTGTAATCCAAATACAAACAATGTAAGCTTTATTAGAAACCCT